>NZ_BHXD01000004.1:0-135146 GCF_003990895.1 Thermosipho globiformans | reverse complement strand
ATGGTATATAGAAAGGCTGAAGCAGAGGATAAAGATGAGAGGAATGAATGAAAGGACGCTAAAGGCACAGATTACATTACTAGGACAGCAGTTAACAATGTTAATAGACGCACTCTCAGCTCATCCTAAGATGATTAGATTGATTGAAAAATAATTTTTACATTGGCCAGGGTGTTAAAATAATAAAAACAAAAAATGAACAACGTGAAAATATGTACTACTGTTTTGGAGCCAGTATAACAGAAGGAATACCAGGAGTGTCATACGTAAAATATTTAGGAAAAGAATTTCTTAATTATGGAAAAGGCAGGGACACCACTCTTGATCTATACAATAGACTAAAAAATCTTCTAAATAGTCAAACTGTAGAAAATATCATAATAGAAATTGGAACTAATGATATACTTTTGCCATTCTTATATAACTACTCACCAGAATGGCAAAAAAAGTTAAAAAAATTATTGTTTCAGGAAGAATTTCCTCAAAAACATTGAAGAATTTGAAAAAAATATAAAAACTTATTAAATCTCTTGGTAGATAAAGACGTCTTAGTCATAAATATACCATGTATAGGAGAAGATTTAAATAATGAGTTAAATAAAAAAGTTGATGAATACAATAAGATTATTCATAAATTATGTAAAGATTACTCGTTTAAATTAGTTGACTTCAATTTTTGGCAAAAATCTCAATTAAAAATTAATACAAACAAATATTTTATTTCTAAAAAGCCGTTTAAGATGGTACTTGATTCTATTTTTGTTAGATCTCCAATAATTTCTAATATTGTCAGCAAAAAAAGAAATCTTGTTACAACAATTGATGGTGTACATCTTAATGATCATTCCGCAAGAAAATTAGCAGAGTTAATAAAAGAAAAAATTTCTAGCAAATGATATAAAAATAAAAACAAAAAAGACTTTTTCTTATCAACGCAACAAATCTGCTAGTTACTATTATTAAACTGCCTAACTTATCTATGTTTCCCCATAATCCACTAAATTTATCCATTGATTAAAATATAAGTTATTTAGTTTATCTTTCTAAAAAAGTTAATACCTGCAAATTTTCTAATAACTGTGTTATACTTATTAGTGAATTAAAACTCAATAATTAGGGGGAAATTAGATGAAAATACCACTTTCAAATGCTTCAATTTCAAAAGAAGATATTGATGAAGTTTTAAACGTTTTAAAAAGTGGTAGACTAGCATTAGGTCCTTACCTAGAAAAATTTGAAGATATAGTAGCAAAATATATTGGCGTAAAATATGCAATTGCTGTCAATAGTGGAACTTCAGCACTACATTTGATACTAAAATCCTTATCTTTTCAAGAAGGAGATATAATATTAGTTCCTTCATTTACTTTTATTGCCTCTGCAAATGTTGCTCTTTTTGAAAAAGGCATTCCAGTATTTATAGATATTGAAAAGGATACAGGGAACATAGATCCAGATGCTATAGAAGAATTCATGGAAATGGTACATTCAGGTAAAACAAAATATGATCCTAAAAAAGTAAAGTTTTTAATGGCCGTAGATATATTTGGGCATCCATTAAATTGGGAAAAAATTATAAAAATTGCGGAAAAATATAACATTCAAATCATTGAAGATTCATGTGAGGCTTTGGGAAGTGAGTATAAAGGGAAAAAATGCGGCACTTTTGGTAAAGCTGGCGCCTTTGCTTTTTATCCTAACAAGCAAATAACAACTGGCGAAGGTGGAATAATAGTAACCAACGACGAAAATATAGCTCATCTTTCTAGGGCTATGCGTAATCAAGGAAGAACAAACTATGGCTGGCTCTCTCATGAAATAATTGGTTATAACTATAGGTTAGATGAAATGTCTGCTGCTCTTGGATATTCACAAATGAAAAAAATTGACCATATTATTGAAAAAAGAAATAAAGTTGCAATGTATTATAACAAAATTTTAGATTTTATTGAAACTCCGACTATAAAAGACTATGTTACAAAAATGTCTTGGTTTGTTTATGTTGTAAAATTGCCTGAAGGTGTTGATATAAATAAGGTTATAAACTATTTAAACGAAAATGGCATAGAATCCAGAAACTACTTTTCTCCAGTACATCTCCAGCCATTATACAGAAATTTGGGATACAAAGAAGGTATGTTACCTGTAACAGAAGAACTTTCGAAAAGAACACTTGCAATCCCATTTTACACAGATCTAAAAAAAGATGAACAAGACAAAGTTGCTTATTATCTAAAAAAATCTATTGAATTATTCTCATAGGTGGGATAGTTATGATTTTTGCAATAATCTCATCAATTCTTACAGCACTTTCAATGCCAGGCTTTTTATGGGGCGGTATTGTATGGTTTTCACTAATATTTTTATTTAAATCAATGGAAAATAGAAAACTTTCATTTTTATATGCATTTTTATATGAATACTTATTGATTTTTATCTCAATGTATTGGGTAATTCCAATTCTTACAAAAAATCTTCCAGAATTTTTTGGAAAATTTTCTTCTGTAACTGGTTTCTTTGTATATTTGCTTTTATGTCTAGTTGAAGCGCTTCCTTTTCTATTATTTGGCGCATTATATGGTTATTTTATAGACAAAATAAAAGGTGATATTCCAAAAGCTCTATTTGTATCTTCTGCTTTTACATTTTCAGAGTTTTTACGCGGAATTGGTGAACTAGGGTTTACTGGTATTCGACTTTCTGATGCATTATATAAAGATATTGGTATTATCCAAATTGCATCAATCACAGGAACCCTTGGAATAGTGTTTTTAATAGTATTCATTAATTACATACTCTACATTAAAAAGTCAAAAATACAAGTAATTATAATTACAATTAGCTTTATATATCTTGTAAACTGGATAGTCTCAACTAACCTTCCACTTAATAGCGCTAATGTTCCAATAGTTGCTGTTCAAACAAACTATGAACAACAAATAAAATACACATCAAAAAGCGAAAAAATTATGTACAACATTGAAAATTTAATTGCTAATACCCCCAATAATTACCTTCATATCTTACCAGAGGCAGTTTTTGCAACCGAAGATATCAGAAATTCTCAGCTTGAAGAAAAATTGAAAAATATAAGCAAAAGAAAACCTATTATTTTAGGTTTTCCAACTTATGACTTACAACCTAAAAATAGTGCCTTAGTTTATGCAAACGGAAATCTAGTAGATAAGTATGATAAAATAAAGCTTTTTCCATTTGTTGAGTTCCTACCCTATGAAAAATTCTTTAAAAAGTTTGAATTCTTAAAAGGAGTGGCTTATTTTATTCCAGGAGATGAATTCAAAACATTTAAAATCGATGGATTCCCTGAATTTGGTATTCAAATTTGTTTTGAAAGCTATTTTCCTGAAATTTCAAGAAATCTTTCAAATAATGGAGCAAAAGTTTTGTTTGTTATTACAAATGACGGTTGGTATAAGCATGATACTGCTCTATGGCAACATTTTTCAAAAATTGTTTTTAGGGCGATAGAAAATCAAAGATATGTTGTTCAAGTGTCAAACACTGGAATTAGTGGTGTAGTAGATAATTTTGGAAGAATTCAAAAAATACTTCCACTTAGAAATCAAACAACTGGAATTTTAAACATAAGTGCAAAAACCACAAGAACACTTTATCAAAAATTCGGTGATTGGTTTTCTATTCTTTCAATACTTTTAACTTTATTAATTCCAATACTTTATAAAGACAGAAGAAAAAATAGGATATAAAAAAGGAGGAAGATTATGACTAGACTCCATCCAAAGGTATTTAAATTACCAATTGATAAAATAAGAATGGGATATTACTCTGATAAGTATTTTACAAGGTATGTTGAAATTTTAAAACAGGATAATCACCATCCAAGAGTTTACTACCAATTCTTCCCACGTCAAGATGCAACTATATGTGGTATTGATGAAGCACTTGCAATATTAAAGTTCTGTACTGGATACTATAAAGATGAAGGTAAAGCAAGAGAATTATTTTCAAAAATGCTTGAAATAGATAAAAAGATGCAAAGTCTTAGTATTGAAGGAGATATAAATGAAATAGTTAAATTAACTGAAAACAAATGGCAGCTTAGATTAAAACTAAACGATCTCTGGGTAGATAAGTGGGATGAAATTGAAGTAAAAGCAGCATATGATGGAGATGATGTAAAAGAAGGGGCGCCTATTTTAACAATAGAAGGCGATCCTACATATTTTGGCTATCTTGAAACTGTACTGCTAGGTGTTATTGCAAGAGCTTCAAGTACAGCAACAGCAGTAAAAAGAGTAGTAAAAGCTGCTAATGGAAAGCCAATACTATTTTTTAGTGCTCGCTTTGATCATTACTGGGTTCAAGCAACTGATGGATATGCTGCACTAAAGGCCGGAGCTTTCGGTGTTTCAACAGATGCAAATGCTGACTATTGGGGTATTGAATCTATGGGAACAATCCCTCATGCCTTAATTGCTGCATATAACGGGCAAACAGATATTGCATCAATTGCTTTTGATAAATATATGCCAGAACATGTAAATAGAATCTTCCTAGTAGATTGGGACAACGATGTAATAAATACAACTTTTAAAGTAGTAAAAAGCTTTTATGAATATGTCACAGGAAAAAAATTCATATTAGGTCAGACAGATCCATCTATCATTATTGGAGAAGGTAAAAATAAAATTTGGGGTGTAAGGTTTGACACTTCAGGAAATTTAAGGGATAAATCCGTAGTTCCAAAAGATGAAAGTTCTTTTGGTGTTTGCCCAGAACTTGTCTGGCGTGCAAGGCAAGAATTTGATAAAGTTGGACTAAAGGATTTGAAAATTGTAGTTTCCGGTGGTTTTGACGAAGAAAAAATAAGACTTTTTGAAAAGTTACAAGTTCCTGCCGATGTATATGGTGTCGGCTCAAAATTATTAAAGAAAAAAATTGATGTAACAGCAGATATCGTTGAGGTTAATGGAAAACCTTGTGCAAAGGTTGGTCGCTATAAAAAAGATAATTCCCATCTAAGTATAGTTCCAAAAAGGTTTTGGGAAAATTAACATAAATTAACACGACAAAGAATGAACATAAATATTTTTAATAATTGCATTTTATTGTTCATAACTGAATTTTAACAGTTTAAATTCTGGTGTTAGAATAAGAATGGAGATGAAATTGTGTGGAAAAAACTTTTAGAGGTTGATGGAGAAATAAACGCAAAGTTAATTGAAGGAATGCTAAAAACAAACAATATCGATTGTGTTATAAAATCAGTTGATGAACCATTTCCCAAAGCTTACTTTGGTTCAACTTCTTTTTTTGAAATTTATGTACCTAAAGATCTTTTTGATGAAGCAAATAATTTGCTTAATTCTTTTAAAAAGGAGGAATTATATATGAAATATACACCATTGTATGAGCAGCACGTAAAGCTAGGGGCCAAGATGGTTGATTTTGCAGGTTTTCAAATGCCTATTCAATATACTGGGATTAAAGATGAAGTAATTGCTGTAAGAAAAGATGTTGGTATGTTTGATGTTTCTCACATGGGACAAGTATCAGTTGAAGGAAAAGATTCAACTAATTTTGTTAATTATTTAATTACCAATGATTTTAAAAATCTCTCAAATGGTGAAATTGTTTATACAGCTATGTGTAATGAAAACGGAGGATTCATAGACGATTTGCTTGCTTATAAAATTTCAGACGAAAAAGCTTTCCTTGTTATAAATGCTGCAAATATTGAAAAAGACTTTGAATGGATGAAAAAAGTATCATTAAACTTTGATGTCAAGTTAGAAAATAAATCAGATGACTATGCGCTTATAGCAATACAAGGTCCAAATGCACAAAAAATGTTGCAAAAATTGACTGATGTAGATTTAGAAAGTATAGGATACTATACATTTGCTTTTGGAAAAGTAAAAGATGTTGAAGCTTTAATATCTAGAACAGGTTATACAGGAGAAGATGGTTTTGAAATTTATACTACTGATAAAGATGGAATAGTAAAAATATGGGAAGAATTACTTAATTTAGGTGTTAAACCCGCAGGACTTGGTGCGAGAGATACTTTGAGACTTGAAGCATCATTACTACTATATGGCAACGATATGGATGAAACAGTAACACCACTAGAAGCAGGTATAAAATGGGCCGTAAAATTTGACAAAGAATTTGTCGGAAAAGCTGCTTTAGAAAAGCAACTTGAAGAAGGTTTAAAAAGAAGATTAAAAGGTTTCAAGTTAATAGATAAGGGAATAGCAAGACACGGTTACAAGGTTTTCAAAGATGGAAAGGAAATTGGTATAGTTACAAGTGGCACCTTTTCACCTACGTTAAATGAATCAATTGGTATGGCATTAATAGAAACTGGTTATAAGTCAGGAGAAATAATTGAAATAGAAATTAGAAACAAATTGGTCAAAGCTGAAATAGTAAAAATGCCATTTTATAGAGGAAGTGTAAGATCAAAAAAGAAAAAATAATAAAAGAAAGGATGAGTGAATATGCACAGATACATTCCACATACTGACGAAGAAATAAAGGAAATGTTAAAAGAAATAGGTATTAATTCCATAGAAGATTTATATGTGGATGTTCCAAAAACAATTGAAGAATACAATCTTGAAAACGGAAAAGATGAATTTTCAATTTTAAAAGAAATTAAATCATTAAGTAAACTCAACAAAGTCTTTGAACCAGAAAAGGTTTTTGCAGGTGCTGGAATATATTTTCATTACATTCCAACTGTAGTTGAAACATTATCCAATAACCAAAATTTTGTTACCGCCTATACACCTTATCAAGCTGAAGTATCCCAAGGAACCTTGCAAGCTTTATTTGAATATCAAACAATGATGTGTGAACTTACTGGAATGGATGTAGCAAATTCTTCAATGTATGACGGAGCAACTGCCCTTGCTGAAGCAATGTTAATGGCTGTTAGAATTAATAATAAAACAAAAATTCTTGCCGCTGGTTCTATAAACCCTGAATTTTTGGCTACAAGCAAAACATATTGTACTCCACAAAATATTGAAATTGAAACTGTTAAATGGACCGAAAGTGGAACAATAGATCTAGAAGATCTAAAATCTAAGATTGATGATAACACCTCGGCAGTTGTAGTTGGTTATCCTAACTTTTTTGGAATTGTAGAAGATTTAAAACAAATAAAAGAAATACTTCCAGACAATGTGGTTTATATAGTAGTAAGTGAACCAATAGCGCTTTCAATTTTGGAAGCTCCTGGTAAATTTGGTGCTGACATTGTTGTTGGTGAAGGTCAATCTCTCGGAATAACCCCAAATTATGGCGGACCTGGAATAGGTTTCTTCACAACTTTAGCAAAACACGTAAGAAAGATGCCAGGGAGAATAATTGGTGAAACAAAAGACGTTGATGGAAAAAAAGGTTACGTTATGATTTTACAAACTAGAGAACAACATATTAGAAGAGCAAAAGCAACTTCAAACATTTGTTCCAATCATGCATTAATGGCTCTTAAAAATGCAATTTACATGTCTGTTATGGGACCTGAAGGACTTAGAAAAGTAGCAAGAATGTCTTATAACGCTGCTCACTATCTCGCAGAAAAATTAGTTGAAAAAGGTTACAATTTGACATTTAATGGACCTTTCTTTAACGAATTTGTATTTAATGCAGGAGAAAACTATTATGAGAAATGGAAAACAATGGCTAATGAAGGAATACTTGGCCCTCTGCCATTAGAAAAGGCAATGCCAAACTTTAAAAATTTTGCTCTTGCATGCTGTACGGAAGTAAACACAAAAGAAAGTATTGATGAGCTATTAAAACATTTTTAATAAGATTGGAGGGAAATAAATGACAATTTTTGAAATCTCCAAAGAAGGAAGAATAGGTTTTCAGTTACCTGACAACAATATAAAAGATTTCGAAATAAATCTCCCAGAACATCTTTTAAGAAAATCTTTGCCAAGACTTCCTCAAGTTAGCGAAGTCGATGTTGTAAGACATTATACTAACCTTTCTGCAAAAAATTATTCTGTAGACGTTGGTTTTTATCCACTTGGTTCATGTACAATGAAATACAATCCAAAAGTAAATGAGAAAGTTGCTTCATTTGAAGAATTTAGCATGATTCATCCATTTCAGCCACATGAAACTGTTCAAGGTGCTTTAAAGTTAATGTATGATCTCAAAGAAATGCTCTGTGAGATTACTGGAATGGATGATATGACGTTAATACCATCTGCAGGCGCTCATGGTGAATTAACCGGAATGTTAATATCAAGAGCCTATCACTTAAGTCGTGGTGATACCAAAAGAACAAAGGTAATTGTACCCGATAGTGCCCATGGAACAAACCCAGCTTCAGCTAGAATGGCTGGATTTGATGTAATTGAATTAAAATCAGGACCAGATGGAAGAGTTGACTTAAATGAACTTGAAAAAGTTTTAGATGAGACTGTTGCAGTAATCATGCTTACAAACCCAAATACTCTTGGATTATTTGAAAAAGATATATTAAAAATTGCCCAAATGGCACACGAAAAAGGCGCTCTTCTCTATTATGACGGAGCAAATTTAAATGCAATTTTGGGAAGAACAAGACCTGGAGATATGGGATTTGATATTGTCCACTTAAATCTTCATAAAACATTTAGCACTCCTCACGGAATGGGAGGGCCTGGGAGCGGACCAGTTGGTGTAAAAAAACACCTTGCTAAGTTTTTACCAGTTCCAGAAATAGTTAAAACTGAGGATAAATACACATTAAATTATAATAAACCTGAAAGCATAGGATTTATAAGAAGCTTTTTTGGAAATTTCTCGGTCATGGTTAGAGCATATACATATATTAAAACAATGGGAAAAGACGGATTAAAAAAGGTTGGAGAAATGGCTGTTTTAAACGCCAACTATTTGAGAGTTAAAGTAAGCAAAATAATGGATATAGCATATCCAGGTACATGTATGCACGAATTTGTATCTACGTGTGAAAAATTGACGAAAGAAACCGGTGTTAAAGCGTTAGATATTGCTAAAAGATTATTAGACTACGGTATTCATGCTCCAACAATGTATTTCCCATTAATTGTCCATGAAGACTTTATGATTGAACCCACTGAAACTGAAAGTAAAGATACATTAGATAAATTTGCTCAAATACTTGAGAAAATATTTAATGAGGCCCGTGAAAATCCTGAACTTGTAAAAGGTGCACCATATAACACTCCTGTAAGACGTCTTGACGATGTAAGTGCTTCAAGAAAGCCTGTTTTCAAATATAACTTTGAGGAGTGATAGTATTGAAATTTTTTCTTCCAACAAAGGTTTTCTTTGAAGACAATTATAATGAATCAGTAGATGAAATAAAAAAACTTGGTAAAAGCTTTTTAATAATAACAGGAAAAAGCTCTAAAAAAAATGGAAGTCTTGAGGAATTAATAAAGAACTTAGAAAAATTAAACAAAAAATATGAAATTTTTGATGAAACACTTGAAAATCCTCCTAAAGAGATGATCGAAGAAATTATAAGAAAATTTGGTAAAAATTGGGATGTAATTGTTGGTCTTGGCGGTGGTAGTCCAATGGACACCGCCAAGGCTATTGCTGTCTTGTGTAAAAACGATATTTTAATTGAGGATCTTTATGATCAAAGTAAATACAAAACTGCCTCCAAAATAATCTGTATTCCAACAACATCGGGAACAGGAAGTGAGGTAACACAATATTCCGTACTAACAATCAATAATGTGAAAAAAGGGTTCAAGCATGAAATAGTATTTCCTACACTATCAATTCTTGAACCTAAATATACTTTAACCATGTCAAAAGAACTTACTATTTCTACAGGCCTTGACGCCCTGTCGCATGCAGTTGAATCAGCACTTTCTCTGAAGTCAAACTCTTTCTCAGATCTTTATGCATTCAAAGCAATTGAAATCATTTCTCAAGACTTACCAAAACTTGTTAACAACCTTTCCAACTATTCATTAAGAAAAAATTTAATGCTTGCATCAATGTATGCAGGGGTAGCTATAAGTGTTACTGGAACAACAATAGCACATTCATTGGGATACTCTCTTACAACTGACAAAAATATTAAACATGGCCTTGCCACAGCAGTTTTTCTACCTTTTGAAATAGAAAACTCAGGTTCAAAAAAAGCTGAGAAGATTAAAGCAATAATGGGAAATACCTTTGATTTTCTTAAAAAACTAGAAATTAAATTAAATTTTGAAGTTAGTGAAAATGAAATAGAAAAATGGGCAGAAAGAGTTAAAAATTCTTCCCATGTAAAAGTTACACCTGGAAATTATACTAAAGAGAAAATTATAAAAGCTTATAAATGGCTCTTTGAAGAATCTGGTTTGTTTGGAGGGTAATAATGAAAGTCTATTTAAAGAAAAACATTAAAAATAGAGTTAAAAATGGACATCCATGGATTTATGAAAATGAAATCGAACACATTGATGGAACACCTCAAAATGGTGATATTGTTAGTGTCTTTAACCATGAAAAGCATTTTGTTGGTAAAGGTTACATTAATTTTAACTCTAAAATAAGGATTAGAATCTTAACAAGATTAAATGAAGAAATAAACAAAAGTTTTTTTGAAAAAAGAATAAAAGAAGCATTATTTAGGAGAAATCCCAAAGAAGAAAGCTTTAGAATAATTTTTTCAGAAGCCGATAATTTACCTGGAATCATAGCCGACAAATTTGGAGACTATATAGTAATTGAAATTAACACTCTTGGAATGGAAATGTTTAAAAACGAAATTTTAGATATTTTGATAAATACTTTTTCACCAAAAGGAATATTTGAAAAATCAGAAAGTACATCAAGAGTAAAAGAAGGACTTCAAAAACATGTTGGTTGGATCTATAAATCAGGGCCTGAATTAATACCGTATAAAGTAAATGATATTTTATTCTTTGCTGATACTTTAGGTCAAAAAACTGGAGCATTTTTAGATCAAAGATTCAATGCATTATCACTAAAAAATTATTCAAAAGATGCCATATGCCTAGACACATTTTGTTATACTGGAAATTTTGGAATGCATATGCTAAAGTTTGGTGCAAAACATGTAACATTTTTAGATTATTCTGAAAGAGCAATTGAAGTGGTTAACATTACTGCTAAGAAAAACAATTTTAAAAATTATGACACTATAATCGGAAATGCCTTTGACATTTTAAAATCTTATGACAACAATTCAAAAATATTTGATATTATCTCAATTGATCCACCAGCTTTTGCAAAAAATGCAAATAGCAAAGCTAATGCAAAAAGAGGCTACAAAGAGATAAATTTAAGAGCTATGAAAATACTTAAAAATAATGGAATTCTTGCAACTTCATCCTGTACTCAAGTAATAACAGAAGAAGATTTTAAAAATATTATATTCTCAGCAGCAGTTGATGCTGGAAAATTAGCAAGAGTGCTCTTTCGTGGAAATCAACCGTACGATCATCCTTATGTATTAAATATTCTTGAAACAAAATATCTTAAATTCTTACTTTTACAACTTGAAAATATGAAAGGTGTGTAAAATGAAGAAGCTATTATCTATACTATTTGTTTTTCTTACAATACTTTTATTTTCTCAAATTTATTTTCTTACTGATGATGG
This sequence comes from Thermosipho globiformans, assembly GCF_003990895.1. Taxonomy (NCBI): domain Bacteria; kingdom Thermotogati; phylum Thermotogota; class Thermotogae; order Thermotogales; family Fervidobacteriaceae; genus Thermosipho; species Thermosipho globiformans. Next base: position 123,541 of record NZ_BHXD01000004.1, on the reverse strand, counting down.
GATTTATAAATCAGCAGATAAAATATTGGATGGAAAATTTAAGGATATTTGCTTTTTAGACAACAAAATTTATGCAATTTATAATGATTCGATAGTTGATATTTTTACAAAAAAAGAAATTTATATAGAATCTCCAATCTACATTGGAGAAGGTTATTTTTTATCTAATAATAGATTATATAAATTTGAAAATGGAAAACTTGAATTAATAAGAATCATTTCAAGTCTTGAATATCCTTTTGTTTATAAAGACGTTATATTTGGTATAAATATGGGAAATGTTGTTGCTTTGGATAACGGAAAAATTGTATGGTCGCTCAGCCCTGATAATGGAAAAATACATAAAATTAGAATTACAAATGGAAAACTTGCAGTTTTTTCTTCTTCAGATTTATCAATTTTTGATATTGAAAATCCTAAATTTCCAAAGTTCATAAAAAAATTCAATATAGCTGATGATTATGTATACAATGGTTATCACATTATTTTAAAAAATAATTTATTACAATTTTATGATGAAAATAACAAACTAATATTCTCCAAAAATGTAAACGGTAATAAAATAATTACTGATGGTGAAAATATAATAGTAGGTAATTACCTAATTACAAAAGATTTTAATGTTACAACTTATCCATTCAAAATAATTGCTTTTATTAATGTAAGTCATGAAATTAAATTTACAGATAATAAAGTTAAGCTCTTATGGCAAGTAAACCTTGATCAAGAAATAACATCAAAACCCGTTGCCAAAGATGGTACTCTCTACGTCGCCGCGACAAATGGGAAAATATTTAAAATCGAAGATGGGAAAATTACATGGAATTATACTTTACCTTTCATTGTTACTGGACATCTTACTCTAAATAACGATGGACTTTTAGTTACATGCTGGGATGATTACGTATATCAATTTGATTTTAATGGAAATCTAATGTGGAAAATAGAACTTGATTCTGATTTAACTTTAGGAGCTGCTTTCGATGGTCAAATAATTTATGTAGTATCCGACGATGGAATCTTGTATGAAATTAAAGACGGTAAAATTTTGAACCACTATGAAGTGGGAAAATGGCCTATTTCAGGTCCTTTTGTTTCATTATCAGGAAGTGTTTACATTGTAGACGGTATGGGATATATATGGAAAAACAATAAAAAAGATAAGTTTGTTGGAAATGTCAAAAACCTAGCTTTTTCATTAGAAAACCCTCAAATTCCCCCTGAAAATTCTTTCATATTACTCGATATACTAAATAATAGATATACATTTAAAGAAAATAATATATACAAAAATGATAACTTGATATTGTCACTTGATGAAAATATTCAAGATGGTATTGTTGGAAATAAATTTCTATATGTTTTAACAAGCGGTAATAGATTGTATGTAATTGATTTAAAAAATTATAATATAGTCTACAATAACTTTTTTGAAAACTCAAAGTTTCTGGTAATGGACAATATTGGAAATTTATTTATAATTGGAAAAAATATTTATGCATTATCAACAAATGACATGCCAAGTGATTCTTGGTACAGCATTTACAAAAATCATTTAAACTCATCTTCTGTAAATTTCTAACTGAGGTGACAAATAATGTTTATAGGCGCAGAAGAATATGCTGTTGTAGTTCCTGTCGTTAATAAAAAATATTTTTTATTCGAAATTAGATCAAATTTACTTAGAGTACAACCAGGGGAAATATCTTTTCCTGGCGGGAAAATAGAATATGGAGAAACCCCAAAAAGTGCTGCAATAAGAGAAACAGTAGAAGAAATTGGTGTACGCCCAAGTATAATTTCAAATCTTCCTCCAGTTTATACCCCATTTAATATTATTTTACATCCTTTTATTGGAATTTTAGAAAACTCTAATTTAAGTATAAACAAATATGAAGTTGAAGAAACTATTGAAGTGCCAATTGAAATTTTTAAATCACCTAAGTATACATATGACTTAAAAGTAAAAGTCATTCCTCCTAGTTCTTTTCCATTTCATCTAATTCCAAATGGAAGGGATTATAAATGGAAAAGTGGAAAATACAAAGTTATGTTTTTTGAATATAATGATCATATTATCTGGGGAATGACAGCTTTAATTGCCCACGAAGCATATAAAAGAATAAATGAAAAGGGGGAAAAACAATGAAAGAAAAGATTATCAAAAGAGTTGAAGAAATTCAGGAAGATATTAAAAATTCAATGAAAAAGTTTATTTCAATCAACTCAGTGAACCCAAGATCCGGAGGCCCAGGTGAAAAAGAAATGGCTGAATGGCTTCAAAATTTAATAAAAGACTGGGAGTTTGATTCAATTGAAAGGTACGATGCTAAAGATGATATTGTTCCGTATGGATTCAGGCCAAATATCGTTGCAAGATATAATGGAACAGTTGGAAGAAGAACAATTTGGATAATTACACATATGGACAAAGTACCAGCTGGAGATTTAAGTTTGTGGGAAAATGATCCTTTTACACCTGTAGAGAAAGATGGAAAAATTTACGGGCGAGGCGCGGAAGATAATGGATCTTCTTTAATTGCATCTTTATATGGTTTGAAGACAATAATGGATCTAGGTATTCGTCCAAAAGATAATATTGCTTTAGCTTTTGTTTCTGATGAAGAAACTGGTTCTGATTATGGTATTAAACATCTTGTTAAACAAAATCTCTTTAGTAAAAATGATTTGTTCATTGTGCCTGATTCGGGAGAACCTGACGGTTCATTTATTGAAATAGCCGAAAAATCAATACTTTGGTTTAAAGTAATTGTTTCCGGCAAACAAGCTCATGCTTCAAGACCTGATATTGCTAAAAATGCTCACAGATACGGAGCAAAATTTTTAACAATTTTAGATGAATATTTAAATTCAAATTATAACGAAGAAGATTTACTTTTTGATTATCCAAAAAGCTCATTTGAACCAACAAAAAAAGAATCCAACGTTGAAAATGTAAATACCATTCCTGGTACAGATATTTTCTATTTTGATTGTAGGATATTACCACAATATAACTTAGAGGAAATTTTTAAAAACATTGTAAGTTTAGGTGAAAAATTTGAAAAAGAAAATGGAGTAAAAATCCAAATTGAAAAACTCCAATTTGAACAAGCAGCTCCTCCTACTGATAAAAATTCAGAAATAGTAGTTAAATTAATAAATGCAATTAAAGAAATGAGAAATATAACACCAAGAGTAGGAGGAATTGGTGGCGGAACTTGTGCTGCAATTTTAAGAAATGAAGGTTTACCAGCTGCTGTATGGGCTACTATTGATGAAACTGCCCATCAGCCTAATGAATATGTCGTAATTAAAAACTTAATTGAAGATACCAAGGTCTATGCCTACTTAATTGCAAATTCATAAAAGAAAAGGGGGAAAAACTATGGAAAGAATTATTAGAGCACCTAGGGGGACAACATTATCGTGTAAAAGTTGGCAAACGGAAGCTCCAATGAGAATGCTTATGAACAACCTTGATCCAGAAGTTGCAAGAGATCCTGCAAATTTAATCGTCTATGGTGGAACCGGTAGAGCTGCAAGAAACTGGCAATGTTTTGATAAAATAGTGGAAACACTAAAAACTTTGGAAATGGATGAAACATTACTTGTACAAAGTGGAAAGCCAGTTGCAGTATTTAAAACAAGTGAATGGGCTCCTCGTGTTTTGATTGCAAACTCAAACTTGGTACCAAAATGGGCAAATTGGGAATATTTTAGAGAGTTAGAAGAAAGAGGCCTTATTATGTATGGTCAAATGACTGCTGGAAGTTGGATATATATAGGAACTCAAGGCATTTTGCAAGGAACGTATGAAACATTTTATGCCGTTGCAAAAAAATACTTTGGAGGAACCTTAAAAGGAAAATGGGTACTTACTGCTGGACTTGGCGAAATGGGTGGAGCTCAACCTCTTGCAGTAACATTAAATGATGGTGTTGTGCTCGCTGTTGAAATAGATAAAAGAATGATTGAAAGAAGACTTAATACTGGATATCTAGATACTTGGACGGACAACTTAGACGAAGCACTTGAAATGGTTCAAAAAGCAGTTAAAGAAGAAAGACCATTATCAGTTGGCCTCCTTGCCAATGCAGCAGAAGTTCATCCTGAGCTTGTTAAAAGAGGAATAATCCCTGATATAGTTACTGACCAAACTGCGGCCCACGATCCACTAACTGGATACGTCCCAGCTGGAATGTCATTTGATGAAGCATTGAATTTAAGAAAAGAAAATCCTGAGAAATACTTAGAATTAGTTTATGAGAGCGTTGTAAAGCATATTAACGCAATCCTTGAAATGCAAAAACAAGGTGCAAAAGTATTTGAGTACGGTAATAATATTAGAAGACTTGCATATGATCATGGCGTAAAAGATGCATTTAATATCCCAGGATATGTCCCCGAATATATTAGAGATTTATTTGCCGAAGGAAAAGGACCATTTAGATGGGCAGCTCTGTCAGGAAATCCTGAGGATATTTACAAAACTGATAAGAAAGTGCTCGAGCTATTCCCATATGATGACCATCTAAGAAAATGGATAGAACTTGCACAAAAGAAAGTAAAATGGCAAGGACTACCCGCGAGAATTTGCTGGCTCGGTCAAGGAGAACGTGCAGAATTTGGACTTGCAATTAATGAAATGGTCAAAAAAGGTGAATTAGAAGCACCAATTGTTATTGGAAGAGATCACCATGATACTGGCTCAGTAGCAAGTCCATATAGAGAAACAGAAGCTATGAAAGATGGAAGTGATGCGATTGCAGACTGGCCAATTTTAAATGCAATGTTAAACGTAGCAAGTGGTGCGACATGGGTATCATTCCATCACGGTGGTGGTGTCGGTATTGGTTATTCCTTACACGCAGGTATGGTTATTGTTGCAGATGGAACAGACCTTGCACACAAAAAACTTGAAAGAGTCTTAACAAATGATGTTGGTTTGGGTGTTGTAAGACATGCTGACGCTGGATATGAAATTGCAATTGAAACTGCTAAAAAACATAATCTAAGAATGCCAATGCTTGACTAAAACTTCTTACTATAAAAAATGGCTTTGGGGTTTACCCAAAGCCATTTTTTTAATTAGTTTTATTTAACTGCTAGTAATCATATCCTTCTGTTAGAATTTCATTAATTCCATCAAGTATTTCTTCAGGGGTAATTAATTCTCCACCTACTTTATTAATAAATTTAACTTTCGTTCCTGGTTTTACCAATCTTAAAATTTCCCTTCCATATTGTCCCAAATTCATTTCTGGAATTATTACTGCCTCAACTTTTGAAAGCCTTTTTCTAAGTTCGTGAACTGGAAGTGGCCATATTGTTATTGGTTTAAACAATCCTACCCTCATTTTATCATTTCTTGCAATTTTCACGGCTTCTTTTGCACTTCTTGCAACTATTCCATATGCAATCACCAAAACTTCTGCATCTTCCGTTAAATATTCATCGTATATTGATATTTCATCAATGTGCAATTTTATTTTGTTAGATAATCTCTTAATAAGTTTTTCTGCAGTTTCATATGCAGCATTTGGAAAACCGGATTCGTCGTGTACGAGACCAGAAACATGGAATCTCGTCTTTCCCATCTCAACTAATGCAGTTGGTTTGGGTTCTGCATACTCACTTTCAACATATGGAACAAATATTTCTTCTTCTTCTAGATCTTTTTCAGAAATTCTATTTACAATCTCGACATTCTTTAAATCGGGCAACTCAAAAGCTTCCCTCATATGACCAAGTGTTTCATCCATCAAAAATACTACTGGAGTTCTATATATTTCAGCTAAATTAAATGCTTCTATCATATATCTATATACCTCTTCAACAGTTGAAGGATACAAAGCTATTATGGCATGGTCCCCGTGAGTTCCCCATCTTGCCTGCATTATATCGCCTTGAGCGGGTTTAGTTGGTAAACCTGTTGAAGGTCCTCCCCTCATTACATTTACAAATACGCAAGGCGTTTCAGTCATTACTGCGTATCCTAATGCTTCTTGCATTAAGCTAAAACCCGGTCCACTTGTTGCAGTCATTGATTTTACACCAGCAAGAGAGGCACCTATTATAGCTGCAGCACTTCCAATTTCATCTTCCATTTGTATAAAAACACCATTTACTTTTGGAAGCTCTCTTGCCATGGTTTCTGCAATTTCTGAAGATGGAGTTATAGGATATCCTGCGTAAAATCTACATCCTGCCTTTAAAGCACCATAGGCTGCTGCTTCATTTCCCTGCCAGAAAACAAGTTTACCCATTTTTTTCACCTACTTTTTCAGTTATATCTACAATATTTATAGCAAAATCTGGACACAAATTTTCACATATAAGACAGCCAATACAGGTTGAATGATCTTCAACTACCGGTCTTTTAAGTTCTCCCTCCTTGATAGTTTTTGTTGGGCACATATGATAACAAATTCCACAGCTTTTACACCAATCATAATTTATATCTACTCTAAAGCTTCTTTTTGCCATCTAAAACCACCTCACTTAATTAATGATAAGAATATTCCCGCAGCAACAGCTGAACCAATAACACCAGCAACATTTGGGCTCATTGCATGCATTAAAATAAAGTTTGTTGGATCTTCTTCTTGTGCAACCCTTTGTGCAACCCTTGCAGAATCTGGAACCGCGGATACTCCCGCTGCACCAATTAATGGATTTATTTTATCTTTCAAGAACAGGTTCATCAATTTTGCAAATAAAATTCCAAAAGTTATCGCAGTAACAAATGCTACCGCACCCATTCCAAATACTAGAAGAGATTTAGGCGTTAAGAAAATATCTGCTCTTGCAGATGCACCAACCGAAACACACAATAAAATTGTTACTGTATCTAAAATATACCTACTTGCAGCTTCTACTAATCTCTTAACAACGCCAGCTTCTCTTAAAAGATTTCCAAACATAAGCATTCCTATCAATGGCAATGATTTTGGAATTATCAATGCAACTATTATAGTTGTTACAATCGGAAATAATACTCTTTCAGTTTTTGTTACTTTTCTAGGTGGTTTCATTCTTATCTTTCTTTCTTCCTTGGTTGTAAGCAATTTTGAAACCATAGGTTGTAAGACAGGAATTAGTGCTATATATGAATATGCCGAAATTGCAATTATTGATAATAGTTCTGGTGCAAACTTAGAAGTAATATATATTGATGTAGGCCCATCTGCCCCTCCAATAATTCCTATCGAAGCAGCTTGCTTTAAAGTAAAACCGAAAAATTTAGCCAAAAGAAATGTTATAAATATCCCCATCTGTGCTGCTCCACCAAGAAAAATTGTAATCGGATAAGAAAGCATAAATGAAAAGTCAGTTAAAGCACCTATACCTAAAAATATCAATGGAGGGTAAATTCCGAGAACCAAGCCCTGTTGCAAATACCAGAGCACACCACCAGGTGAAGTTTCTGTAGGAGGATTTAAAATTCCAGTCACATCAGGAGGTACATTTGCAAGAATAATTCCAAAAGCTATAGGTATTAATAACAATGGTTCAGCATCTTTTGCTATTGCTATGTATATTAAAACGCCAGCAACAGCAAACATAACTATATTACCAATCGTTAAATTCATAAACGCCGTACTCTGAAAAAAAGCCATTAGTGATTCTAACAAGTCCAACTCCTCCTTTATTTTTATTTCTACTCTTATTATATATCACTATCTAAAATAATGAAAGAAATATTAACCTCCATTATTCTTAAAAATTTTCATTCTTGCTTTATAGCATCATTTAAGCTCAACAATATAAAGTAATACGTAAGTTCATAATTATAATTTGCAACTTTTGAAGATAATATTGAAGATAATACCTTTGCAAATTTATAATCACAACTAAACTCTTCACATATCCAGAGGGCTATTTTAGATAATACTTTTAAAAAATTAAAATCTTTTATACTTGATAAACTAGCAACAAAGTTATTAATCTTCTTAGCATCTTCCAAGCTCTCTTTTATTTTTAAGTAAAGTGAATAGTAATAACTAGGACTTTCTTCAAAATTTTCAATTTCAACTATTTTTAAATTATTTGCCTTTATTTCATCTACTTTATCTGGAAACTCAATTGCTAGTTTTTTTAATATAAAATCCTGTAATCCTAATAAGATATCTTTTGGAACACTTACATAATACTTTTGCAATCTACTTCTAATAGTTGGATATAATGCTTTCCAATTAGTAGTTGTAAGAACTATAAGTGAATACGAAGGTGGTTCTTCTAATGTTTTTAACAAAGCATTTTCGGCTTCTGGAAGCATTTTTTCTGCATTAAAAATAACTACAATCTTTTTTCCTTTATCAGATGAAAATGATAAAAACTCTTGAATATTTCTAACATGATCTATCTTAATATTATTTTCATCAATCATTAAATATCTTTGTATATCATAATTAGTAACATCTAAAACTGCTTGCATTACTTTATCATTAACATATCTTTTATTTTCACCAACAATGGCTATAGAATTTCCAGAATTATTCTCAATTAATTTTCTTATTTTTTCCATATTGTTCCACCTTCTTCATAGTACTCTCTTAAAATTTTTTCTAACGCTGCTCCATCATATTTTACAAGACCATCTTTCATTAAAATTACTCGATCAGCTATATCATAAAAAATCTCTACATGATGTGTTGCAAGTATTATACCAATACCAGTTTTTTTTAATTGCTCAATTAATCTTTTAATAATCATTCTATCGTACTTATCCAACATTGCAGTTGGTTCATCAAGTAGCAAAAATTTAGGCCTCATAGCTAAAATAGAAGAAATTGCAAGCTTTTGTTTCTGACCTCCAGATAAACTATATGGATCAAAATCTTTATAATCTAATAATCCGGTAGTTTTCAACGTTTCTAAAGCTCTTTTTTCAATTTCTTCTCTTTTAAGTCCTATATTTTCAAGCCCAAAAATTACATCTTCCCAAACAGTACTGCCAACAATTTGCGTTTCAGGATTTTGAAAAACATAACCAGTGGCCATATAAAATGGCTTCCCATCGCTAGATATTATTTCACCTTTAAAATTTACTACACCCGCAAGGGCTTTTAAAAATGTTGTTTTTCCACTACCGTTATGGCCTAATAATAATACTAATTCATTGGTTTTGAATTTTATATTTATGGGACCAATTATTTTCTTATTTGTATAAAATACTTCTAAATTGTTAACTATTAATTCTATAATATCAACTCCAATAAATCCCCTGTATTGAACTTTAATATATCATTTGCTCTATATTGATTTGCAGCAATTTCAACATATCCAGTACTATCATTATGTACCAGTAATTGTCCTTTTTCAATTTCAGAATAATAATTTGCTATGGGAATTTCTATTCTCTTTCTGTTTTTAACTATTGTAACTTTTTCAAAATCCTTAATCCAATCATAAGGAATATTTGTTTCAATATTCCCAAATTTATCAATATAAGCAATTTCTCCTTGAATATTATTTCCAGATCTTTTTGGTTTAATATATGGAAGAGTTCCATAGTTATACAACTGATCTCCAAGTTGTTCAAATTTCCCAAGGGAGATGTATGCAGCCGCTGGAGAAAAGATATCTCTTCCATGAAAAGTTTGAGAATCACCATAATGAAATTCTTTATTATTGAGTTCTCTTATCTCTAATGGTTTTTCAATTTCAAAAACAAGTGTAAAAATTCCATTATCCGGCCCTACAAAGTAATAGTTTTCAGTTTTAGCTGCTATAGCTTTTCTAGAACTTCCTACACCATAATCAACCACACATAGGAAAATGCTTCCCCTTGGAAAGTGTATAAAAGAGCGCGAGAGGATATACATTGCCTCTCGCACATTAAATGATGAAATATCATGAGTTAGATCCACTATCTCTATATTGGCAATTTTTCGCATAACTCCTTTGCAGATTCCAACATAATGTGATGAACCCCAATCAGTCATAAATACAATCATATTATCACCTTAATAAAATAACTTAGTTAACTCCTTTAAATAGTAATCTACTGGCCTGTAATTTAACATTGTTTCTGAATAAGGAATTTCAGTAATAGAAAATCCTTTTACACCAACTGCTTGATAAACTTTTCCCATTTTTATCATTTCTATTGCATGTGCAGCCATCTGAGTTGCTATGATTCTATCCATTGCTGCTGGAGATCCACCCCTTTGTAAATAACCAAGATTAGTATATCTCCATTCAATTCCAAACTTTTCTTTTAATTTTTTTTCAATATACTTTCCAATAATTTCTGATGAACTTAATTTCTCATATCCATCACACTCTTTTTTTATCTCTTCAGGCAGTTCGACTCCAGATTCCACTACTATTAATGAAAATCTTTTTTTACCTTCATATCTTCTCTTTATAATTTCAATCAGTTCATCAAAGTTTGGTTTTTCAGCGGAAGTAATTATATAATCAGCTCCACCTGAAAGTCCTCCAATTGTTGCAATCCAGCCACCAGGTTTTCCCATTGTCTCAACTATCATAACCCTATGATGTGATTCAGCTGTAGAATGAAGAACATCCAATGCATTTTTAACATGCTCAACCGCAGTGAAAAAGCCTATAGAAAAATCAGTAAATGCCAAATCATTGTCAATCGTTGCGGGTACCAAAACTGAGGGAACTCCTATTTTCATTAGATTTATTGCTGCCTTTGCACCAAGTCTTCCTCCTAAAATAAGCAAGGATGAAATCCCATATTGTTCAACTTTTTCCTTAACTTTTTCAACATCTTCCTCAGGAACATATAGTGATGTTCCAAGCATAGTTCCACCTTGATGTAATATGTTTGATACATTGGGTCTCAATAAAACTTCTAAATCATCTCTTAATAATCCTTCAAATCCATCTTTTATTCCCATAACTTCAATATTTAGGTCTAACCCTCTAACTACAGCTGAACGTATTGCTGCATTTATACCTGGGGAATCATTTCCTACACATAATACACCTACACGTCTCATATATTACTACCCCCTTACAATTGTCATTAATACTATTGACGTAATAGCCATTAATTTTATCAGTATATTAATCGAAGGTCCTGAAGTATCTTTGTATGGATCTCCTACTGTATCTCCAACCACTGTTGCCTTATGTGCAAAGGAACCTTTACCTCCAAAATGTCCCTCTTCAACAAATTTTTTTGCATTATCCCAAGCTCCACCAGAATTAGCCATGAATATTGCCAACATAACTCCTGAAACTGTAGCACCAATCAACAATCCACCAACACCTATTGGACCAAAAAGAAAATATAGTAATGTTGGTGAGAGAATAGCTAATACTGCAGGTAGCACCATTCTCTTTAATGCACCTTTAGTTGCAATTTGTATACATTTTTGATAATCTGGTGTAGATTCACCACTTAATATTCCTGGAATTTCTTTTATTTGACGCCTAATTTCTTCTACCATATCATCTGCAGCATCACCAACAGCATGCATAGTTAGTGCCGAAAAGAAGAATGGCAACATTCCACCAATTAAAGCACCTAAAAATAGATATGGATTACTCAAATCTACTGAACTAACATTTGATATTGAGCTAAAGTTGGCAAATAACGCAAGTGCAGTAAGTGCTGCTGAACCAATTGCAAATCCTTTACCCATAGCTGCAGTTGTATTACCAACAGCATCAAGAGAATCTGTAATCTCCCTGACTTTTGGATCCAACCCCGCCATTTGTGCTATTCCACCTGCATTATCCGCAATTGGCCCGTAAGCATCTACAGATAAGCTTATACCTAAAGTAGAAAGCATGCCAACACCTGAAAGTGCAACACCAAAAAGCCCTAAAATTTTATATGATAGTACAACTGCAAGTGCTATTAACAAAGTTATAATAAATGTTGACTCCATTCCGAGTGCAGTTCCACTAATTATTACATTTGCAGGCCCCATAGTTGATGTTCTTGCAAGATTTTCAACTTTTTTTCCTGAAGTGTACCACTCAGTTATCAAACCTATTAATAATCCAACAAAAACTCCAAAAAAGACTACGTAAAAGATATTTAACCAATTTACTAAATAACTATATACAAATGTTGCTGTAAGTGCTAAAACGCCAGCAAAAATTGTCCCAAACCTTAAAGTTTTAGCAGGATCAGCAGATTTTTTTGCCCTCAATAAAGTTGTAACTATTCCAACAAGTGAAGATAATAAACCAAAAATTACAACAAACACAACTGAAATAAAGCCTTTCTCTCCAAAAAATAAACTTCCAAGAACAATTGCAGAAAAAATAGATCCTACATATGACTCATACAAGTCAGCACCCATTCCAGCAACATCACCAACGTTATCTCCAACATTATCAGCTATAACTGCTGGATTTCTAGGATCATCTTCTGGAAGATTCGCTTCAGTTTTTCCAACAATATCTGCTCCAACATCAGCGGCTTTAGTATAAATTCCACCACCAACTCTTGCAAACAGTGCAACAAATGATGCACCTAACGAATAATAACTTATTAATTCAATATCTTTTGTAACATAATATGTCAAAGCAAGTCCTAAAATCCCAAGTGTGGATACGGTTAATCCCATAACAGCTCCGCCAGAAAATGAAACACTTAAAGCTTCTCCCAAGCTTTTTGTTGCTGCCCAAGCAGTTCTTGCATTTGCTCTTGTAGCAATAGCCATTCCAAAATAACCTGCCAAAACGGAAAAGGCTGAACCTATAAGTAGAGCAATACTTGCCTTAATACTTACTATAAAATAGAAAAATATAGCTAGAGCAAAAATAACTGGAAAAAACACTTTGTATTCTTGCAGTAGGAAGGACTTTGCACCCCTTTGAATAATCTCTGATAGCTGAGTTGTCCTCTCATTTCCTGAGGATTTTTCCAAGATTTTAAATGCAAGAATCAAAATAAAAACAACTGAAATTGCTCCAGTTATCAAAAAATAAGCCAAAATCTCACCCCTTTAGATAAAGTTGAGGGCCTCAAAGCCCTCAAATTTAATTTATTTTTTATTCACTTTTTTATCCATCTTATCACAATTGGACTTGCTATATATAGGGATGAATACGTTCCAACTATAGTACCGATTGTCATACCGAACGCAAACGGTTTTATACTATTTCCAGAGAACAACAATAGTATAAATATTACTATGAAAGTTGTCAAGGATGTATTAATAGTTCTCTTAATAACTTGATTAATACTATTATTTACTAATGTTTCAATAGTACTACCACGTGACCTTCTTAAATTTTCCCTGATTCTATCGTAAACAACTATAGTATCGTTCAAAGAATAACCTATTAATGTTAAAATAGCTGCCACTGCTGCAACATTTAATTCATAGTTAAAGAATGAATAAAATCCCAAAGTTATTACAACATCATGTATCAATGCAACTACAGCACCTACACCAAAGACAAACTGGAACCTTAAAGTTATGTAAATTAAAAGTGCAAGTAATGTAAATACAATTGCTTTCCAAGTAAGATTCTTAATCTCTTGCGCTGCATAACCACTTGTTTCGTTAAATCCAATTACCTCTGCTGTAAAATTATTATTCTTAAATGCTTCAACTATTTTTTTGCTAAGTACAGATTTTTCTTCTCCAGTATAAACTTTTAATTCTCCATTTTCATCTTTTGGTGAAACTACAATTGAAAACTTAGAAATTCCTTTTGGATCATCAACACTTTTTATTTGGGTAATTCTGGCATTTTCAAACTCAGGTGCCAGGTCCTTTATTAATTGTCTAACATCTGATTCACTAACTTCTGCATTTACTTTTAAAATTATTTCCGAACCACCTAAAAATTCAACACCAAAGTTAAAACCTTTAGTAAAAATACTTATCAGAGATGCCACTACTAAAATTAGTGAAATTACTATAAATATTTTTCTTTTTCCAACGAAATCAATCATGCCCTGGCACCTCCCTTGCTAGCACCTTTAACTTTAATTGCTCCAGAGAATAATTCAAGGAAAAATCTTGAAACAACAAGGTTAACAAACAAACTACCGAGAACACCAATAATTAAAGTTATAGCAAATCCTTTCACTGTTCCTGTACCAAAATAATACAAGAACAAACCAGCTATAATTGTAGTTAAATTAGCATCAAACAAGGTTATAAATGATTTTGAAAATGCAGTTGAAATTGCCGCTTTTACAGAACTTCCTCTTCTGATCTCTTCCTTAATTCTTTCATAAATAATTATATTTCCATCGACAGTAGTACCAATTGTCAAAATGATACCTGCAATTCCAGGTAATGTAAGTATTGAACCAGTTGCAGCTAAAATTCCAAGTAATAAGAAAGTATTATATAAAAGTGCAATATCAGCTACAATTCCCATTACTCCATAGAATATTATCATGTAGATTAAAACTAATATAATTCCAATTATACCTGCCTTGAGAGAAGCTGAAACAATATCTGCTCCTAAAAGAGGTGCAACCCATCCAGATGAAACCTTTTCAAGTCTTGCTGGCAACGCACCACTTTTTAATATAGCAGCAAGTTGTTTTGCTTCATCAAGTGTAAAATTACCTTTAATTAAAGCACTTCCATCTGTAATTTTTGCAGTAACAAACCCAGCAAATTGCACTCTATCATCCAAAACTATCGCAAGTCTTTTTTTCAAAGCTTGCTGGTATGCTACACCACCTTGATTAATTAAGTCTTCTGGAACATATAATTTTTCCGTAATTCTTTTAAAAACGTCTGCATACTGCTTATCCAATTTAAATGTTACAACATAACCTGCAACATTATTTCTATCAACCTGTGGAATTGCTTCTACTATTTTTGGAGAAACAAGTTTCAAATTGGAAATATTTGCTATTTCCTTTTTTACCAAGTACCAAGTTTTACCCTCTCTATCAAGTAGCCATTCTGCCTTTTCCCTTTTTGCTTCATTTATAAGATTTGGATCAATATTTGGATCTGATGTTGTAGAATCAATAACTTGACCAAACCAAAGAAGTCCTGTAGAACCTATCAATTGTTCTGCACGGGCTGTATCAGTAGCTCCAGGAATTTCTACAATTATAAATGTATTTTCCTCACGAAATGTTTGTTTTACAACCGCTTCTGTATAGTTTGCCATATCAAGTCTGTTTCTTAAAACGGTCCAAACATCTTCTGCCACTTGTGAAGGATTCTCAACTGATTTATCAATATCTACTTTATATTCAATTCTGGCTCCACCACTTATGTCAAGTCCAAGTTTTATTCTACTGAAAAGACTTGCAAGTCCCTTGTATCCTTCACTTGTTGGCCAGAGCAGCGAAAGAAAAGCAAGTGCGATAACGATTAGTGTAATAATTCCCCTAACTTTGTTATCTTTCATCTCATTACCTCCCCTGGCTTATTCTTTATTGTCTTCTTGACTAGATTTAGAATTTTCTTCTGTTTTATCTTTATTTTTCAAAACTTTTGAAATATATACTTTTGCTACTTCAAGTTCGGTAGTATTACTTGTCTTTATTTTCAAAGTATCTTTTCTTACATCGATAACTTTTCCAACAATACCACCAGAGGTTATAATTGTATCTCCTCTCTTAATTTCAGAAATCATCTTTTTAAATTCTTTTTCACGCTTTCTTTGTGGTAGAATTACCAAAAAATACATCATTACAAAAAAGATCAATAAAAGAAACAACATTTGAAATAATCCACCTGCAGCACTTGGAGCAGCAGCTGTTGCACCACCCGTACTTGCTGATGGATCAGGGACACCTGAATAAACAATATTTGCCATAAAAACACCTCCTGTATTTTAAAAATTCATTTTTTCTGCTGATTTTACAACATGTTCCATTAATAATGCAGTAGTTATCCTACCAACACCTCCTGGGACAGGTGTAACTTTTGCAATTTCAGATACTTCTTCCTTCACATCTCCTACTATTTTCCCATCAACTACATTTATTCCAACATCGATAACAATTGAGTCAGCTTTTACCATTTCTTTGGTTACAAGTCCTGCTTTTCCAGCAGCCGCAACAATAATATCAGCATTTCTCGTAATTTCTGCAAGATTTTTTGTCTTTGTATGACATACCGTCACTGTTGCACTTCTATCTCTTCTTAAAAGCATAGTTGCTAGAGGTTTTCCAACAGTTGTACTTCTTCCAATAATTACAACGTTTTTCCCCGCGATTTCTGTAACATTTTCTAAAATCTTTACTACGGCTTCAGCAGTACATGGAGCAAAAAACTCATTTCCATACATTAACATTCCAAGATTATACGGATGTCTTCCTTCAATATCTTTTTCAGGAGAGAGATTTTCAAAAACCAACATTTCATCTAATTCGGGTAAAGGATGAGTAACAAAAATCCCATTAATACTTTTATCTTCAGATAATTTCCTCAATTTTTCTAACACTTCACTTGAATTAGAAGCCTCAAAAATTTCATAATCTAGCCCAAATCTTTTTGCCGCTTTCTCTTGACTTTTTAAATAACTTATTGTTGAAGGATCTGGCTTATAAGTTACTGCAACCAATTTTGGTACTTTTTTTAACTTAGACATGCGGTCTATGATTAAATTTTTAATTTCAGAATATAATGGCTTAACATCAATTAACAATTTGCTCATCCCCCTTGAGTACTGTTTTAAAATTTATTTATTGGTTTAAGACCATGCTTATATAAAATACCACAGGTTTCAAACATACCATATTTTGTAAGGATCAAACTTATACCGTTTAATTCTGCTATTTTTATAGTCTCTGGCATTATCTCTCTATTTCTGACAATAATTACCGCTGGTATTCCTACAACACTTGCAGTTCTTACGCATTGAGGGCTTGCAAGCCCTGTTACAAGCAATGAACCTTCCTCACCAAATGCCAACACATCACTCATTAAATCAGATGCAGCAACTTTTTCAACTTCAATATTTTCTATTCCATTATCAACAATTACCTTAGCATTTAAAAGATTTATAATCTCTTTTAATTTCATTATTCCCCCCCTTTTAGCAAATCACCTTTATACGCAAACTTTAAAAATGCTTCAAAAGTCCAAGGACATTTTTCTCTAAAAATATTTGCAATATTCAACGCATATTGCTGTATTTCCCACTGAGCATGAGAATCCGCTCTAAGATTTAAAAAGTTCATCAAGCTTCTTGCATTAACGGTCCAATAAAATTGTGTATACGAAGACATTGGAAGAACAATCCTTGCCATTTCTCTTGCTACACCCATTTCTAAAAGCTCTTTATACACTTTATATGAATTTTCTATCGAAGATTCTATTAAATCTAAAGCCTTTTGTTTTAACTGTTCATCATCAACTCTTATAGCTTTTTGTTTATCTTCAACTACGTTTTTTCTTACATGATCCGGGATATAAAATTCATCCTTAAGCTCTGTATACCTTAAGCTTGCTTCATTAAAAGATCCAATCCTATGCCTAAACCATTGCCTTGCTACAAAAATAGGCGCTTTTACATGAAATGTAAAAACTATGTGCTCAAATGGTGTTTCATGACCATGCTCCATAAGATAAAATATAAGATTTCTATCTTTTTCAGGTGTCTTTATACCTTTTCCATAAGAAACACGAGCAGCTTTAACAGCTGCATAATCATCTCCCATCATATCCACAAGCCTTAAAAATCCCTTATCTAGTATCTTGTATTCCAAAAAGAGGCACCTCCATTTTGCTAATTATTTTTTTATACCTTTCTTCATCTATCATACCACTTTTATACCATTCTTCAAGTTGAGTTATACTTAATAATTCCATAACAGGTTTATAAGTCAATCTATGCAAGGGAGTCAACCCATGCTCTTTAATTAATTTTAAATGAAGTTGCGTTGGATAGCCTTTATGTTTCTCTAGCTTATAACTTGAAAACTTTTTTGCATATGAAACAATTATCCTATCTCTAACAACTTTAGCTAATATTGATGCAGCAGAAATTTCCTTTACTAATGAATCGCCTTTCACAATACATTTAAAAGGAAAATTCAAATTTAAATTTTTTCCATCAACAAATGCTATATCAAAATCTACCTTTTTCTTTAATTTTTCTAAAGCCCTATTCATAGCAATTTCTGTAGCATGCAAAATATTAAATTTATCAATCTCATCAGCAGTTGCAATAGAAATTGCAAAATAGCTTTTTTTAATTATTTCCAAAAACAACTTCTCACGTTTTCTGCTTGTAAGTTTTTTAGAATCATCTAGTCCATCAATTTCTTCATTTAAAACTACTGCAGCTGCTACAACAGGGCCAAACAATGGACCTCTTCCTGCCTCATCAACACCTGCAACTACCATCATTGAATCATCCCATAAACTTTATTAATATATTCAAAGAATTCTTTAGAATTATTCCCTGTTATTACAAACAACCAATTTCCTTTCCACCATGTAATAACATTAAGGTCTTCAAACTTTGTTTGCAAATAACCTCTATCAAATAAACTAAATTTAAAATAATTAATTTTCAGAATACTTCCAAATGTCTTTATCAATCTATTCCAGTCATTTTTAGTAAGCTTTTCATCTTCATATTTAAATACGTAAAACATTCCATCAAAGTTTTTAAATACTCCATACATTCCTCTATTTAGCTGCACACCATACAAAGAATTTATCTCTCCTGCCTCTACCAACGGATATTCAAAGCTATCTAATAAACTAATTGCACTCTTTAATGAAAAACTAACAGGCAAAGAAGGTGTTTTAATTATTAAAGTACAGCTAAATGCTATTAATAGCACCAAAACTATTGCTACTAAAAGTTTTCCCATTAAACTCCCTCCCCAATAAAACCAAAGAACTCAGCTGCCTTTTCTATTATATCACGCCTCATTGCAAGGTCTGCATGATCTGCACCATAAAATATAAAATTAATATCACTATCCTGAGTTGCGCTAAAAACTGGAACCATTCCGTCATTTTCTAAAAAAATTGAATTCTCAGGATAAATATTATCCACAATATACTTTAAAAAATATAGTCCTGTAAAATATATCGGATTTGATTTTAAAATATCATCAATAGTCTCAACACTAACCTCTAATCTTCCAACAAAATTTACTCTTTTTATATAATCAGGAATAGGAGGAAATTTTTTACCAAAAATTAAATATTTATAATTTGGGGCTAAAATATAACCATTAAAAAAATTCGCAAGTAAAAGCGCTCTCTTTATAAGCTCTACTTTTGGTGTTGTGAAAAAATTCAAAATACTAGTCTTTAAAAATATTAATTGTGCTAGTGGACTTCCAATATGCGGTGTACCTGCAAAAATTACCTTTTTTACCTTCCTTGAAAACTCTTTATCTTGAAGAGCATATCTTAGTAAAATCCCACCCATGCTGTGTGCATAAACATAAATTTCTTTAAAAGAATCTGTCAATTCAATCAGCTTTTTAGAACTATATTGTAAATCTACCGAAAGGGACGGATAAAGAAAAAAATATATACCAACATCATCTGGCATTATTTCTTTAAAAGTATCAATCATACTTTTTTTGTAAAATCCCAACTTCTCATCTACCTCTTTGGGAGCTATCCCATGAATCAAAATAAGCTTTTTTCTACCTTCTCTAACGGTAATCAATTCAGGTTCAAATGGAAAATAATCTTTAACTTCCACCTCATCATATTCAAAAAACGGTTTAATTTTTATGCCTAAACTTCTAAAAACCACAACCCCGCTCATTTTATAACTATATAACGGAATAGATAAGAGCACTGTTGAAACCGCTAGTAAAAATAAGACTAATATAAATCTTTTCAATCAACAACCTCCTCAAAATATTTAGCAATTTTTTCAAACGTTTTAACTATATCATCATATATGATAATGTCTGCATAATCATCTAACGGTGTCTTATCTTTATTTATTATCGTTAAAGTTTTATTTTGTTTTTTAGCATAAATTGGCAAATACGCAGCAGGATAAACTTGAAGTGAGCTTCCAACTACAATTAAAGTGCTTGAATTATCAATCAAAGAGTAAGATTCTTCTAAATATCTTACACTTTCTGAAAAAAATACAATATCTGGCCTTATTAATCCCCCACACTCACAAATATAACCATCAAAAATGTTTTTTGATTGTTTTCCACATTTTGTACAATAAAATCTTGTAGCATTCCCATGGAGTTCCAATACATTTTTCGAGCCTGCTTTGTAATGAAGATTATCAATATTTTGAGTTATAATACCATTTATATATCCATTTTTTTCAAGCTTTGCAAGAAACATATGAGCAAAATTTGGTCTTGCATCATACATTTTTGGAAACTCTTTGTATACAAAACTATAAAAAGCAGAAGGATTTTCAAAGAAAAATTGAAGATCAAAAATTTTCTCTCCATATTTTTGATAGAGTCCATCTTCACTTCTAAAATCTGGTATTCCGCTCTTGGTACTAATACCAGCTCCTGTCAAAACTACAATATTACCATTTTTTATTATCCTTATTAATTCTTTTAACATAATAAAAACTCCCTACTAAAAAAATAAATATATATATTGAAAAATTTCTAAAAAATACCGCAAAAAGGACTGAAGCTAACAATATAATAACTTTTAAAAGATTCCACTTTTGAATTTTCACTATAGAATATAAAACACCAAGAACCAGACCTATTATAGATGCATAAACTCCCTCAAAAAAACCATGTAATTGGGCTGAATATTTCCCAATTATACTTCCTGCTAATATAATTATTGACACAGGAGGAATTAATACACCTAAAACAGAAAGCAATATTCCACTAAATCCAATTACTTGCTCGCCTATTAATATAGCTAAATTTATAGCTATTGGCCCTGGCATTGATTGTGCAAAAGATAAAATTTCTGCAAATTTTTCCTCATCGATATACTTGGAAAATTTTCTTTTTAAAACTGGAACCATAGCATAACCACCTCCCAAAGTAAAAAGGGAGGTTATGAAGAATTTTCCAAACAATTCAAAACTTTTTTTAAAACAATTCTTCTTCATTTTCTTGTTCTAACCTCTCTAAAAACTCCATATATTTTTTATCTATTTCCTCTTTCTCCTTTTTAAAATTTATAAGCTTTTTTCTTGCAACTGCAAGCAAATCAACTGCTTTTCCATACAACTTTATTGCAACTTCAATATCAACATCATTTTTATGAAAATAATTCTTTACAATCTCTATTTTTTCAACTAATTCATTAAAATCTAATTTTTCCATATCTTCAATTTCTAAAGAGAGTATGTCCTCCATAAAGCTCCTCCTTTTTTATTTTTTTCTCTGTTACAACCTTAGTTTTTACTTTTCCGTCCTTCAAAAATAAATCTAATTTATCTCCTATTTTCATCTGTCTAATACTTTTCACAAAATGTCCACTTTTCATAACCAATGCCCCACCAAATAAAAGTGGTGCAAATTCTTCTCGTTTTAAAAGCTCTTGAAATGTTTCATTAAGCATTGTTTCTTTATTTGAAAGTAAAATTGATATATCTCTTTCAAGTATTTTTTCAAAATTTTCAACACTATCTTTTTTGGATTTCAACTTATTTTCGAGAGAATTAGATATAAACCTTAAAAAATCTTCAGATAATCTCTGAGATGAATCATTTATTTTGTAACTAACAAAATTTTCAATCTTTTCATAAGTTTCATCCAGATCTTTTACTATCTTTATAAAATCACTTCCTATAACTTTCTTCATATAATCTATCAAACCTAATTCTACTGTTCTTTCATAGACTTTAAAAACATTAGAAAGTAAAATTCTTAAGTCATTATAACTATCATCTAATTTTTTTACATTATCTTCTATTTGCTTTGATATAGCTCTTGCAACTTCTGTCGGAGTAGCAAATCTCTTCCAGGCAACATAATCCGGGATTGTAAAATCTCTTTCATGCCCTATACCCGACAAAATAGGGCAATACTCATTAAATTTTGCAATCTCTATTCCAAGTGACAAATCATCAAAATACATCAGATCACTTCTTGCACCACCACCACGAGCAATGACAACAACATCATAGTCTATATTCGATTTTCTTATACGATTAAGCGCTAAAATGATACCGGAGGCAGTTTGTGCCCCTTGCATAGGTGATTCATAAAGATGCACAATAGGACGGTACAAATAATGAACTGTCAAGTTTTTTAAAAAATCTTCGTAACCAGCTGCACTTTTAGATGTTATAATGGCAATCTTTTTTATCGGTGGCAATTCAGAAAGATCATGCTTTTCTTTCATTAATAAATTCCTAACCTCAAGCTCTTTCAATATTTCTTTTCTTCTTTTTTCAATCTCAGATTCTCCCATCGGAGCTATTGTATCTGCATAGAAGGTAAAACTCATTCTATCTCTGAAAAAAGAAAGTCTTCCTTGGAAAATCCACTTTTTCCCAACAAGCTCCTTAACATTAGAAATTTTTATAACTTCCAAAATTTTTGGCGCAAGATATCTAGGTACATACACTGTAATTTCAATATTTCTTGTTCCATTCTTTGCAGTATAAGGTTGTGAAACATCAATATACAATCCTGTAGAATGGTTATTGGCTCTAACGACATCAGCATAAAACCTAAATGTTTCACTTGTAAGACCCGTCATTTCTATTTTTTTTGTAACATATTCATTTAATTCTATAAGATCTTTAAACTCCTTTACCCCTGCCATTATTCCCACTCTTTTCCATAATAAACATCTACTTTTAAAGGAACATCTAGCTTGACTGCATTTTCCATTTCATTTCTTACTATATCTTTTACAATCTCTAGTTCATTATCGGGTACTTCAAAAACTAACTCATCATGAACCTGCAATATCATTTTTGAACGTAGATTTTCCTTCTTCAATCTATTATGAATATTAATCATAGCTATCTTTATTATATCAGCTGCTGTTCCTTGAATCGGAGTATTTACAGCTATTCTTTCTCCTTCTTGAACTCTATTACCATTTTTCGATTTTAACTGTGGAATATATCTGCGCCTTCCAAAAAGCGTTGTAACATAACCTTTTTTCTTTGCTTGATCCTTCATTTTTTTTAAATACTCAAAAACTCCTTTATAGTATCTAAAATAGTTATCTATTATTTTTTTTGTCTCTGAAACATTAAGACCAATTCTCTTTGAAAGACCATACGGTGAAACTCCATAAATAATTGCAAAATTTACCATCTTTCCAACTCTTCTCATTTGTTCACTAACAAACATCTCTGAAACACCAAATATATTGGCAGCAGTAATTGTATGAATATCTAAATTATCTTTAAATGCTTTAAGTAGATTTTCATCTTTACTTACATGCGCTAAAACCCTAAGTTCTATCTGAGAATAATCAGCACCTAAAATCCACCAATCTTGTCTTTGAGGTCTTACTGCTTTTCTTATTTCTTTTCCCTCTTCGCTTCTTGTTGGAAGATTTTGCAAATTTGGATTTGAACTACTTAATCTTCCAGTAGAAGTTCCTGTTTGATGAAAAGTAGTATGGACCCTGTTTGTTTTTCGATTAATAGATAACGGTATTGAATCAATATATGTACTTTTTAATTTTTGATACTTTCGATACTCCAGCAACAATTTTGCAATTTCATGTTCTTTTGAAAGTTCTTCTAAAACTTCCGCATTAGTTGAAAACTTACCAGTCGCTGTTTTTTTGTAAGGAGCAATATTCAATTTTTCAAACAATATATATGCTACTTGAGCTGAAGAATTTAAATTGAACGTTTCACCAGCTATCTCAAAAACTTTTTCTTTAATTTCATCCATTTTTTCTTGATATTTTTTTGATAATTCTTTTAAATAGTCCGCATCAAAATACACTCCATTTAGTTCCATTTCTGAAAGAACATCTATTAAGGGCATCTCAATTTCGTAAAACAACTTTTCCATCTCATTTTCATATATCTTCCTACCAAGCTTTCTAAATATTCTGTATGTCACATCCGCATCTTCGCAAGAATACTCCACGGCCTTTTCTAGTGGGACATATGAAAAGTCATTTCCAAACAATGGTACATTTTCATTTACTAATTCATCAAACGAGATCATTTTATAACCCAAATATTTTAAGGATAACTCTTCAAGATTAAAACGTTTTTCATCTGGATTTAAAAGATAGGCTGCAATCATCGTATCAAAATGTGGAATATTTGGAGAAATTCCCATGCTTTTAAATATTTCATAGTCAAATTTTAAATTCTGACCAACGATATTATAATCTTTCTCTTGCAAAATTTGTTTTAGAAATTTATCTATTAAACTTTTAGAAATATTCTTAGCTCCAAAATGAGATACTGGAATATAATACGCCTTACCTTCCATTGTGGAAATAGAGACCCCGACTAGTTTAGCTTCAAATGGATCAAGTGAAGTTGTTTCCGTATCTATTGAAAAAGTTTTGTATTTTTCTATCTCTTCTGCAAGTTTTTTCAATTTATCTTCATTATCTACTAGTATATATTTTTTTTCTAATTTTTCTTGTAAATTTAACTCTTTAATTATAGATGAAAATTCATACTTTTTTAATACCTTTAAAAGCTTATCGGGGTTATATCCTCTGTAAATTATTTCATCTTTTTCCACATCCACCGGTACATCATATATCAACTCCACAAGTTCTACACTTTTCTGCAAATCTTCCTTTGAATTTTCCAAAAGCCTTCTTAATTTTTCCGTTAAAAGGTTAATATTTTTTAATACATTTTCTAAACTATTATATTTTTTCAAAAGAGAAACAGCTGTTTTCTTTCCTATTCCTTTAACCCCTGGAATATTATCAATCTGATCACCAACAAGGGATAAATAATCTTTGAATTGTTCTGGGTAGATCCCATATTTTTCAAGAACTTTATTTCTATCGTACAATACCAAATCTG
Source organism: Thermosipho globiformans (assembly GCF_003990895.1). Lineage (NCBI taxonomy): Bacteria > Thermotogati > Thermotogota > Thermotogae > Thermotogales > Fervidobacteriaceae > Thermosipho > Thermosipho globiformans. The sequence continues at coordinate 98,704 of NZ_BHXD01000004.1, read as the reverse complement.
TTATTCCTCTTTCAACTCTCCAAACAAAAACCTTATCAGAAACAAGTTGTAAAAGATCCTTATCTCCAGTTATTATGTTTACCTTTTCAAAATCATTTTCAAATTTTTTAGAAAGCGTAGCAATAATGTCATCAGCTTCAAAGCCTTCTATTTTTAAAACTTTTATTCCAAGAGCCTCAACAAGCTCTTCTACATATGGAATTTGCTCTAAAAGTAAATCAGGCGTTGATGGCCTATTTGCTTTATATGTTTCAAGAATATCCTTTCTTTTTTTGCTACCACCTTTTGAATCTAAAACAAAAACACAAGCATCTTTTCCAATACTGATATGTTCTTTTAAAAATTTTATAAGCATTTTAGTAAGTCCGTATACAGCATTAGTGTGCAAACCAGATGAAGTTTGAAGAGATTGATCTATAGCATAAAATGCTCTGTATACTAATCCAGTTCCATCAAATAGAAACATCTTTCCCATTTTTTTGCATCTCCCTGATATCCTCAAGCAATTTAACAGCACGTCTTAAATGAGGAATTACTATTGAACCTCCAACTATCAATGCCACATTAAAAGTTTCAAAAAATTCTTCATCACTAACTCCAAGTTGCGCACACCTTATCATATGATAAGTAATACAATCATCACACCTTAAAACCATTGAAGCAACAAGTCCCATTAATTCCTTCGTTTTCTCGTCTAATGCACCCTTTTTGTAAACATTTCCATCTAAGTTAAAAAATCTCTTAGTATTTAAAGTCCCTTCTTCAAGAATTTTTTCATTCATTTTTTCTCTGAATTTTTTAAATTCTTCAAGATTCATACTTTCACCCTTTCAATTCATATGTAAAAATTACTTCATCTCCATCTTGCAATGGTTCTGTAAAGAAGGCAGTTTGACCATTTTTTAAAAGCTGATATGACTTTATTTTCTTTAAATCAACATCAAGATAGGTAAATATATCGGCTACTATTATTGAACTATCTTCAGGAGTTGTTGAATATATTTTATCACCATTTTTTATCTCATACTCTTTACTAACAATTACCCCATTTACTTCATAAAGCAGCGAATCTTTTTCAAGAATAACCTCTTTACCATTCAAACTTATTTTTACCCTTTTTATTTCTCCTTGTGTTATATCAGCAATTTTTAAGGGTTTCTTTTCTAATACAACCCTCAATTTCTCGCCAGGATTAACTTGATTTTTATCTGAAAGCTGCAAATCACCCTTGTATATTTTCACAACTCCTTGCTTTTTTTCAAAATATACATCATTAAAGAAAAACTCTACATTTGCAAGATTTTTTTCCAAATTTTCCCTTATGGCTCCAACAAACACTGGATCATAATTTATAATATCCCCATCATTCAATTCAACATTTTCATTTACAACATTGCTGTTTAAATTCACTGGTGGATAGTAATACTCAATTTTACCTCCAAAATCTAGCTCAATTGGCGGTACAACATCATACAACCTATATTTTTTTTCAAAATTTTGAGAAGGTTTCCCAACAAAAATTCTATCACCGTGTTTTACTTTATCCCTTAGACTTGCTTTTTTACCATTTATAAATATCGGTGCTGGTTTTGGAAGCTCCCCTTTTAATATTTTCATTTTCCCATTCACTTCAAGCACAATTGACTCTGATGGTTTCCCAATTAGCTCTGAAAGAGAATACCCACATTGTAATAAAACGTCACTTAATGTATGGCCACCAGAAAATCCAACAAGTTGAATTGGTTCATCATTAACAAAAACTTGTTCAAAAATTGTTCCACTTCTGGTAAGAGCGGTATATGCAATGCCAATAGGTGTAACAAATTCACTTCCCTCAATTATTCCTGTGTTATCAATAATATTTAAATTCTTTGCATTTTTTAAAGATATGTTATCGAGATCTATTCCCAATTTTTCTGACAAAGATTCTACAAAACCCGGTACCTTTGCGCCACCTCCAACTACCATTACAACTTGAGGAGCCTGACCATTTAATCTTAAAATCTCTTCTGCAACTTTATCCGTAATATTTTGAACTACCGGAGAAACTAATTTTTTTAGTTCATCTCTTGTTATTTCCTTTTCTTTATCTAAAATATTTCTATATAATTTCTTATCGTCATTACTATTACTAGAAAGCCACCTTTTTAATTCTTCTGCTGTTGAAAAATCAACAAGCAAAGTTTTCGTTATTGCCTCCGTAATTTCATCACCTGCAAGAGGAACCATACCATATGCGACAATTGTTCCCTCTTTGGATATTGCAATATCACTAGTTCCTGCACCAACATCAACAAGCGCAATGTTTAATATTCTTAAATCTTCAGGAACTGTAACATTTATAGCAGCAATAGGTTCCAATGTCATGTGGGTCATTACAAGATCTACTTTTCTTAAAACTGAAATCATTGCATCAACAACTTGAATCGGTAAAAATGCTGTTACTACTTGTAAACTCGCCTTTTTTCCACGTAAGCCCCTTATGTTTTTAAGCCAATTCCCATCCAATTCATACCTTATAACAGAATACCCTACACAGTACATATTTTCCGATTGGATATTTTGAACAGCTTTATCTACTGCAGACAATTCCAACCTTGTCACAACTTCATCACTTATCTCGTTAACTTGGGATATATCCTCTTCATACTCTCCTATTGCAGTTTGAAGAAATCTTCCTGCAAGCGCGACTGCTACTTTTTCTAATTTTACATCATTTCTTTTCTCAAGCTCTTCTTTTACTTTTTTTACAACTCTTGCAACTTTATCTACATCATGAATTTGACCATCAAGCATGGCTCTATGTTCATGCTCTTTTATTACAACATCATGGATTACTATTTTTTCTTCTTCCAAAGTTGCTAAAATACCAGCAATTTTTCTCGTTCCTACATCCAAAGCAAAAATCAAGGCTACTACACCTCCACAACCGTCACACCTACTCCACCTTCACTTGGCCTACCAAAGCGATAACTTTTCACCCTTTTATCATTTCTAAGGAAATTCCAAATATTTGACGCAAGACTTCCAGTTCCTTTCCCATGAATAATATATCCAGTTGAAAAGTCTGATAAGACAAGATCGTCTATAAATTTATCAACAACATCTAATGCCTCTTCAACTGTCATTCCACGCAAATCAATTTCATTACTTTTCAAAGGACTAAATGATACTAAATGAACTGATTCACTAACATCATAAGTTTGTTTATCATCTTGAACATCTACCGGTATAAGTTTGTTCTTTTTAACTTCTATCTTTAACCCATTGAAATCAACCAAGAATTTATTTTCGCCCCTTTTCTCTATAACTTTTCCAACCGTTGTTCCGTCTTTTAATCTTACATACTTTCCAACACCAATTTCCCCTTCAACTTCAGGATATTTCATCGTTTCGATTTTGCTATCAATTTCTTGTATAGTATTTTCTTTCTCTTCTATATTTTTAAGTCTCTTCTTTATTAAACTTTCATTTTTAGTTTTAGCAGAAAACAGTGCGTTTTGAAGTTCTTTTTTTGCATTTCTAAATTCTTTATACATTTCTCTAAGTTCTTTATCTAATTCTTCTATTTTTTTCATCTTTAAAACATTGTATTTTCTCTCATATTCTTTCCTCAACCGTTCATATTCATCTAATGTTTTTTCAAGTTCTAATTTTTTACTCTCAAGTTCACTTACTTTTGAATTCAATCCTTTGATTAAGTTTTCAATTTTTAAATGATCTTTTGAAATATGCTGCTTTGCTTTCTCAACAATTTCTTTAGGAAGCCCCAACCTTTCAGATATTTCAAATGCATGAGAGGCTCCTGGAGTATTTAATAATAGTTTATAAGTTGGTTTTAACGTTTCAAGATCAAATTCCATAGATGCGGTAATAATATCATCTCTTTCCATAGCAAAAAGTTTAACATTGGTAAGGTGAGTTGTAATAACAAACTTTATATTTTTTTCAATTAGATATTCAATTATTGAAATAGCAAGTGCACTACCTTCAAATGGATCAGTTCCAGAACCAAGTTCATCTATAATTACCAAAGAATTTTCATCAGCATTTTTTATCGCATCAATAATTCTTACCATATGTGATGAAAAAGTACTTAAATTTTCAACTACGTCCTGAGAATCACCAATATCTAAATACAATTGAAAATCAGGAATTCTTGTACCGTGATCTGCCAAAATAGGCATTGCATGTTGTGCCATAAAGATAAATAGAGCTATAGTTTTTAATGTAACTGTTTTTCCACCAGTATTTGGCCCAGTAATTATTAACCCCTTTTTATCCACTGGTAAATCAATTGAAATGGGAACAACAATATCCTTTGGTATCAATGGATGTCTTGCATTAACAAGTTTTAAATATTTCCCATCGGGTTTTACAACAATAGCTTTATTTTCATATGCATATTTAGCTCTTGCATACAATGAATCAAAAAAACCCACAATTTCAATATCATTCATTAAGTTACCGTATCTATCATGAATTTTGCTTGTTATTCCCCTTAAAATCTTATCTATTTCAATTTTTTCCTCACTAAGTAAAATTTCATATTTATCATTAAGTGCAATAAACTCCTTTGGTTCAAAAAATAAAGTTGCACCTGTATTAGAAGTTCCATGTACAATACCTTCTAAATTACCACGAGCACCGGATCTTATTAAAAATACATATCTACCATTTCTTTTTGTATACAATTGCTCTTGCAAATACTTACTATTTTTCGAAATAAACTTTTCAATTCTTTGCTTTATTTCTAATTGATGTCTTTTTATTTCCTTTCTAATAACTGACAAATTTTTTGATGCATTATCTTTTACATTGCCATCAGAATCAAAAATTCTGTCGATTTCCTCAATAATTGAAGAATAATCCCCCAATTTAGAAAGATAATACGAAAGCTTATATCTAGAACTAGGTACTACTTTTTTTGCATCTTCAACAAACACCAAAAAATCTTTTATTTTAAATATCTCTTCTGGCAGTAAAACTGAATAATTTTTCGTTTTTTCAAGTATAGGCCTTATATCATCAAGCCTATGAAATACAGGTAACCCTTGGGTTACCTGTATTTCATATATTTCATTTAAGTATTCATACTCATCATCTTTGGGCTTATTTTCAACCAATCTTTTCAAATACTCTTGGCCGTATGAAGAAAAAGTATATTTCAAAAAATCTTGAAAAACTCTGTCAAAATCAATATATCGTTTCATTGCACTCCCCTTTAAAATTCTATATTTAAGGCAACATCAAAATCAATAGAATTTATAGGTTCTATACCACTTGTTACTTCCTTACCTGTTTCCGTTTTTGCTCCCATGAAAAATTGAATGTTATAATAGACCCTTCCACTAAAAGTAACATCTTTACTAAAAATAAAATCTGCTCGTAACCCCGGTTTTAAAGTAAATGAATTCACAATTATTTTGTTATAATGTGAAAAACTTACGCTTCCAAAATCAGATAAATTGCTGCTTGAACCAGCTTCTTTTTGAAAAATTTCCTTCTTATAAAAAACTTCACCTTGAAATCCTAATTGAAGTTTTTCACCTTCATTAAATAATGTTACTCCAAAAACTTTTACTGCAAAATCAAATGAAGCACCTCGGACTATGTATTCGCTGTCAAAGTCCAAATTTGAATATATTCCAAAACCATATGAGACAGGTGAATTATGCTGAGGATCAATATTTTTTTGGTATCCATAATATAAAATCAGATTATCAATAAACTCAGGCTTTGGCAAAATATCATTTTTTAAATCTACAGGATTATTTATTCTAATTCCAAATGTTCTTTCCTGATACCTTGTAAATGAAAAAGAAACAAGTGAAATTGCAATTAATGCTATTATCATTATTTTTTTCATTATCTCACCTCCGAAAATAATTATATCACAACTTACGTCAATATTATATACAAAAGAGCACTAACTCCAGCTGCAAATGGTACTGTAACAAACCAGGAAATAATTATGTTCTTTAAAATTCCAACATTTACAACTTCTATTCCTCTTGCAAAACCTACACCTGATACTGCACCTACCACTGTATGTGTAGTTGAAATGGGCATTCCCATAGTAGAAGCTATAAGAACTGTGGTTGCAGTTGAAAAATCAATTGAAAAGCCTCTAGTGTTATTAAGTTCAGTAATATCTTGACCAACTGTTTTCATAACCCTGTAACCTAAAATTGCAACACCAAAAGATATACCAATACCACCCAAAGCTAAAATATATTTTGGTATTTCAATAGCTCCCTTTACACTACCAGTAGTTATTATAATGTACATTAATGCAAGTGGACCTACTGCATTTGCTACATCATTTGCCCCGTGAGAAAAACTGACATAGCATGAAGTTACAACTTGTGCTTTCTTGAAAATTTTCTCAACTATATCATATTCATTATCTCCAACTTTTGCTCTTTTCAAATATAAAAAAGAGACAAGGAAAACTAAAAACCCGATTATAATTCCTGCATAATTTCCTAATAATATATCCTTTTTCATTGTTTTTACAACAAAAAGTACTGCAATTGTATAAAATGCAACACCTAACAAAATTGGAGCAACATATTTTGCAGCTTTAGCTGGATGTTTTCTATGTAAGATTGAAAAGGAAATAAATTTAAAGATCACATAAGCCATTGCTCCACCAATAAGTGGCGAAGTTATCCAGGTAATAACAATTTTTAATAAGGTCATCCAATTTACTATTTGAAGTCCACCAGCAGCAAGTCCAAAACCGACCATTCCACCAACTATTGAATGAGTTGTTGAAACTGGCATTCCCCAAAAAGTAGCAAGCAATATCCAAATAATTGAAGCAATTAATGCAGAAAAAGCACCAACCAGTATATTATTTGGATCAGATATCATATTTAAATCAACTATACCTTTTGCAATTGTTTTGGTAACATGTGCTCCAAAAAGAACTGCACCTAAAAATTCTAAAATGGAAGCAATTATAACTGCTTGTTTAGGCGTTATTGCTTTTGCACCAACAGCTGTTGCCATACTATTTGCAACATCATTTGCACCTATGGAAAACGCCATACCAAAACCCACCAAAAATGCTCCTACTATCAGTAGCACTTTATCGCCTCCTTATCTAATAATCATTCTAATTCTTTCAACAACATTTTCAGCTCTATCAGCTATTTTCATCATTAAAACTACAATACTGTTTAAAAACAAAATATCAACAGGATTCATCTTATTTTTATATGAATATAGTGTTTTTCCAATTTCTATTCCCAATGAATCTGTTTTTGACTCATCCTTTTCTACATCAAAAGTTAAATTATCTTCTTTACTAATTTCATTTGGAGAAAAGTCAGATTCTACAACAGTTCTAAGTTCATCTACAGAAACTTTCATAAATTTTATAACATCTGCAACATAGTCTCCCATAAGTTTTATTTTTTCAATTACTTCTTCTGGGCATTCATCAACTTTATTCATAGTAAGGATCTTTACAAAATCGTCAACTGCATCTATAATCGAATCTTGGTTATGTATAATCTCAAGTGCATCTATTCTATCAAAGTAGCTCCATCTAAGTTTTGTATAGATCTCTCTCAATCTCGTTTTAATCTCATCAGCACTAGACTCAAATTTATCAATCTCTTTAGAGTATTGCATTATATCTTTTCCATTAAAATAGTCGTCTAAAATCTGCGGTACAATAGTACCTGCTTTCATACAATACTCTGCGTGTTCACTGAGTAATTTCGTTGGTGATACTTCCGGAAATAACCTATCAATAAACCTCTTCATCTTATCCCTCCTTTTAAAGTTTATTAAATTCTTTCACTAGTTGAAATTTTCGTTATAAAGAAACTTCCCAACAAAAGTGGTATATAAAATGTAACAACCCGATACACCGTAATTATTCTTATTGAAACATCTGGACCCAAAATTTGAGAAAATACTATCTGATAAGTTCCTTCAACTCCTCCGCTTGAACCTGGTGTTGGAATGTAATAAGCAACAGAATTTAAGAGCGAAATTATACCTAATAAGTATAAGTATTCTATAGTTGAAAATTTATCAACAAAAATATAGAAAATATAGGTATAAAGCAAAATTGTAACAAAGTACAGTATTATATCCAAAATTAAAATCCACGGATTTTTAACCCACAAAATTTTTATACTTTCATGTAATGAATCAATCCATTCTATTATTTTTTCTCTCTCTAGCTTTTCTCTAGAAAATTTTCCAAAAAATGATAATATTTTTTCTAAAAATTTCTTGTTTATAAATCCAATTAAAATTAGAAAAGAAATTGAAAAACTAACTATGAATCCCGTCAAAATTAATGACAACCCAAAACTTTTAGGATAAGCAGATAAAATAGGTCTAATAGATAAAATATCAATAATCAAAACTACAAAAGACATCTCTAACGTTCTTGAAATTACAATATTTGTTGCATCCTCTGTTTTTACTCCCACTTTTGAAAGATGATATATCTGGTAAGGTTGGCCGCCTATAGACATTGGAGTGATATAAGAAATGAATTTACCGAAAAATATATTTTTGAAGGTCTCTTTGAAAGGAAGGCTATATTTAAAAAATTTTAATAACATTGAAAGTCTCAAAGTATCTATCAAATAAATTACAACAAGTATAAATAAACTAATTAAGAATTCTATAGTAAGTAAATCTCTTAAAAACGAAACTTGCGTTGAATAAAAAAATTGAAAAAGAATAATCATCGAAAAACTAATTATCAATGAAATAAAAACCTTTCTAAAAATTGACTTTTTGTTTCTATTAGCCTCCGACAATTTCATCAACTCCCATTAGATGCAAATCTTCTACTGTAGTTATTTTTATATTCTTTTTATTACCTTCCGTTATAGAAACTTTATAACCCGAAGCAAGTACAACTGAACCATCATCAGTAAAATTATCCAATCTATTTGAAAATTTTGAAAATGAATCTTTTAAAACTCCATATTTAAATGTTTGCGGTGTTTGGATTATAAATATACTATCTCTCTTTGGAACAGATAAAATAAAATCACTTTCAACTACCGCTATAGTATTTTCAGAAGGAATTGCTGTAACTGTTGCTCCAAACTTTTTTGCATTTTCAATGTTTTTTTCAATTATATCTTTATTTACAAATGGCCTTGCCCCATCGTGAATCAAAACAATATCATTTAAATCAATCTTATTTTCTAAAAATTTTATAGCGTTAAAGGTAGAATGCTCTCTTGTTTTTCCACCTTCAATAACGTATATTTTTTTTTCAAACTTTTTTAAAATTTCTACGCTTTTATTGATATAATCCCTATTTGACACTACTACTAAAAAATCAAAGCAATCTAATAAAAACTTTTCAACTGTATGCTCCATCAATGTCCTACCATTGAACTTCAAAAATTGTTTTGGAAAAGCTTTAGAAAATCTTGTTCCTTTTCCACCAAATAGAATTACACCAACTATCACATTTATCACCTTTTTTTAGAGTTTTCAATACCATAAAGTTTTATCTTGTGAGAAAGGGTTTTATAATTTATTTTAAGCATTTTAGCTGCTTTAAATCTCGAATCAGATTTTTTTAATGCAAGCATTATATATCTCTTTTCAACGTGCTTTACAAGCTTACTAGTAAAATTTACAAGATCTATACCTTCAAAATTACTGGTTTTAAATTTAGGTATATCAATTCTTCCAGTTGCTACATAATTACTAGCAACCTTAACCAATTCTTTTGTATTACCAGGCCAGTTATACTCTTTTAACAGCTCATATTCATTGTTATCTGGTATCTTTTTATCCAAGTTCTTATGTTTTAGGTACAAAGACGAAAGAACAATATCAAAGATATATGGAATATCTTCTTTTCTATCCCTTAAGGGGGGAATTTTAAGTCCTTTTTTCTTAGAAAATTTCACTTTTATATGAGGTAATCTACTTTCAAAAAATGTTCTGTATTCATTTACATACATTCCATCTTCATATAATAACACTAATTCGTTCTTTTCTTTAAAATCTAATATAACTTTTTGCAAAAATTCTCTTATTATAGGACCTTGAAGTTCTGGGAAAGAATACAACATATCATACTCTTCTTTTAGCCTTCTATATTCTTCTTTTACTTCAAAAAGCTTAACAGCGAGCTCCAATTCCCTTAAGGAATATACCAAAATTTTTCCCGGGACAGTTTTTTCTTCCGTTAAATAAACTATATCCCAGTAATCTTCTCTAATTTTTTCTTCTAAATTTGAATTATAAATGTCAAAAACAACTTCTCTATGTTCATATAAAAATTCCCTCAGGCTCTCAACAAGAACCTGAGGGATTAAAAGCTTAATCAAAGACTCACCCCTTATTGTATATTATTATAATTCCCTCAGGCTTCCCCCACCTTTCTATTGTATTTTAACATATTCCAAATAAATATTAAATACCATAAAATTACTTGCTAATTGCTGCAGCAATAGCTATTGAATTTCTTTTTGATTCGCTTGTATCGGCTCTTGAAACGATAATTATAGGAACTTTTGCTCCCATAATTATTCCAGCAATCTTACCATTTGCAAGGTACACTGCAGACTTTCCAAGGAAGTTTCCACTATGAATATCTGGAACAACTAAGATATCTGCTTTTCCAGCAACCGGACCTGAAACCTTCTTTACTTTCGCAGCAAACTCACTCAATGCGTTGTCTAAACCAAGTGGTCCATCAATTTTACATCCTTTTATCTGTCCCCTATCAGCCATCTTTGCTAATATTGCAGCTTCCATTGTCTCAGGCATATCTGGATTCACTACTTCAACTGCTGCTATTAAACCTACTTTTGGTTCCTCATATCCTAAACTATGTGCAAGAGAAACTGCATTTTTTATAATTTGTACTTTTTGCTCCAATGTTGGTTTAATAACCATTCCACCATCTGTTACAAAAATTATCCTATCCATTCCAGGGGTTTCTAAAAGTGCAACGTGAGAAAGTAATCCTTCACCACGAAGTCCCCATTCCTTATTCAAGGCAGCTTTCAATAGTGTAGCAGTTTTTACCAATCCTTTCATTAACACATTTGCTTGACCTGAAGATACCAACTTAACAGCCTTTTCTGAGGCTTCTGCTTCACTTTCAGCATTCACAATTGGAAGTTCCATTTCTAATTCCTCAAGATTTTTTCTAACAATTTCCTCTTTTCCAACCAATATAGCTTTTATGCCTAGATCCAAAACATCTTTAATCGCTTTCAATGACTCAACATCTTCAGCTCCAGCTAATGCAATAACAGCCTCTTTTGTCTTTGCTTTTTCTATTACCTCATCAAAACTTCTTAACATCCAATCACCTCCCAATGTATTTTATAATCGAACACATAAATGCCATACTTAAAATTGCATCAAATACTACTTGATAGTCTTCATGAATTAACTTCACACTTCTTCCATCAATTCTCTCAACAAGCGGTAACATCTCAACCAAATCCGCTCTTGCAGTGTCAGTAAATTCAACAACTAACTCAATTGGTGTGTCAAATTTATAGACCTTGAATTTTTCTTTTGGAACTTGTAACATCCTCCTAGTTGTTTCTTCTATTTCTTTTAAAACTTTCTTCATAGATTTATGCTTTGCTGAAAATCTCCCTAAAGATTCTTTAGTTTCTACAAAAAAAACATCATCAAAAACTTGACCTTTTAATTTATCATCACCAACTATCATTGCAACTGGAACATTGTAAAGTCCAGCATAAGCTGCGTTAATGAGAGCTTCATTCATTTTTTGACCATTTATCCATATGTTATATATAGATGATGAAGAATAAGAATGATCCATAACCGCATATCTTGTTCCAACACCAGCATGATATCCAAAAAATACTACTCTATCAAATGATTCATCAAGACCACTCATCATATAATTTTTCCTTAGTCCGCCTGAAATTAATTCCACATTTTCAAATTCTTTTGTAATTTCCCACAATACATTATCTCCCATAGCATGTGAATCAACTAATAAAACATAGTTTCCATCAGTTGCCCTTAAAAAAGCCTTCAATTGTTCCATCAAATAATTTTGTTTGAATTTAACGCCGTATTCAACATCGGACCATTGAGTCACACCACCCAATCCCTCAAAATCAATAGAAACATATATTTTCATACTCCCCCTCCTTTATGTTACAAAAATATTTTAACTCAAGTTCCTATAAAACCTAAGCTTTGCATTTCTTTGCAAAATCAAGAATTTTAAAAACTGCCTTAAATACTTTATTCTCATCATATTTAATCTAAAAATATAGAAAACTTGAATACCTGTTTCAAATTATTGGGAAATTATTTAGAACATTGACACATTTATTCCTTGAAATTTTACATACACCTATGAGATAATATTTGATGCCCCACCAGAAAAAATATTTTCCTGAGGTGTGTCCTATGAAAGATAATATACTTTCAGCACTAAAAGAAAAAATCAGCCGCCAAAACTGGGAAAGTTGGTTCTTAGATTTTAACGTTAAAAAAATTGAAGATAAACATGTTGTTTTCGAAGTCGGCAATATATTTATAAAAGACCGACTTGAGCAAAAATTCAGCAAAATTATTTCAAAAGTAGTTAAAGAAGTTCTTGGAAAAGATGCTACTTTTGAAATAGTTTATAAAGAAATTGATATTACCCAAAAAAATGAAGAAAAAGGTCCTTTAGTTAGAAAAAGACCTTTACTTATAACCCCACTAAATCCGAAATATACATTCGAAAATTTTGTAGTGGGAGACTTTAATAGATTTGCATATAACGTTTTTCTTGAAGCTAGTAAAAAACCTGGTTACTACAATCCTATATTTTTGTACAGTGGTGTGGGGCTTGGAAAAACACATCTTGCTCAAGCACTTGGAAATTATCTTTTGGAAAATGATCCAGATCTTAAAGTTGCATACCTTACCAGTGAAGATTTTATGAATGAAATGTTCTACGCAATTAAAAATGGAACAACAGAAGAATTTAGAGAAAAATACAGAAAAAAAGCTGACATATTGATAATTGACGACATTCAATTCTTGATCGGTATAAAATCAGCACAAGTTGAACTTTTCCATACATTTAATGCAATACATGAGGCCGGAAAACAAATTATTATATGTTCAGATAGAACTCCTCAAGAATTAAAAGATTTTCATTCAAGAATGATTTCAAGATTTCAAATGGGATTGCTAGTTAAAATTGAAAATCCTACTAAAGAAGACTTATTTAAAATTGGGAAAAAAATTAGTAAGCTTAAAGGTGTTGAAATAAACGATGAAATTATAGATTACATTAGTTCCATTTATGATAATCCGAGATTAATTCATGGTGCAATTTTAAAGTTAATTGCTTACAAAAATCTATATGGTTCTTTAAATCTATCTATAGCACAAAGTATTTTAACAAACCCATCCAAACCGCCAAAAGCTTTAGAAGAAAAACTTATTGAAATTTTAAGTGATATTTTTGAATGTTCACCTGAAGAAATTCTTTCAAGCAAAAGAACAAAAAATATTTCGTATGCTAGAAAAGTTGGGATGTACTATGCAGCAAAAAAATTAAACCTTTCGACACGTGACGTTGGAAAAGTTTTTAATAAATCACATTCTTCTGTCGTACAAAATATAAACCAAGTAGAAAAACTAATAAAAGAAGGAAATATCATAATAAAAAATTATCTAAAACAGATAGACAAAGCAACAAAAAACTTTGCACAGGGCGAAAGTATATGATATAATCAAATTAGCCTATCAAATAGCAGGAGGTGACAAACGTGAAAGTAAGAGTTGACGAAGCAACATGCATCGGATGTGGCGTATGTGAAAACCTTTGTCCAGATGTCTTCAAAGTTGGAGACGATATGAAAGCAAAAGTTCTCCAAGCAGAAACAGATTTAGACTGTGCTAAAGATGCAGCTGACAGCTGTCCAACCTCTGCAATTACAGTAGAAGAATAATAGATTTTAAAGGCCGGGATTTCCCCGGCCTTTGATTTTATCCGGCAGTTAGTCCTCTATAAATTCCTTCCCTTTCATTTATAGTAAATAACCGCTAAATTTTTAATTTTATTGTAATTTTCTACATTTTTCATGATATAATTAAAATTGTAGATGGTTTTTTTTTATGTTAGAATAAAATACCTGGTAGATAATGCTAAAAGATTAACCAACGGAGGTGCTGATTTAATGAAGCGGTTAACCATTTTTGTTTTTTTAGTACTAATCTTATCCCTAACTTTTCCAATCAATCTTGAAAAATCTAAGGAATTATTCTTATATTATATCAACAATTTTGAAACATCGAATGATGATGAATTTTTATCCAATACCAGAAATTCTATTAACACTTTTTTGCCAATTTACAGATATTACAAAATTGAACTTGTTGGAAGTGTTGAAAAAACAGACGTTTCAAAAAAAATTGGTGACTATCTTAATGTGATATACAAACAAAACATATCGAATAATTATACTACACAACTTGCTAGAGCCGCATTTTTTTCATACCTCGAAGCATCACTTGAAAGAAAAAAATTCGAAGCAAGCTTTATAAAATCTTCCCCTAATTTCAACAGTTTTTTTAACTCCTACCAATCAAAGGTTATTTTTGCTGCAAGAAATTATCTTTCTGATCTTTTAGCAAAACATCTTGGTGCTAAAATTAATTTGGTTGGTAATGCTGATATAGAAGATGCTCCTCAATATTCATTTGAATTTGAATACACTCCAAAATTTAAAGAATATGAGTTTACTGATGAAATAAAAATTATCCTTAAAGATGAAGAAATTAAAAAGAATTTTGTAAAATATTTGGAAATTATCTCTAAAAATCCACAAAGAATGGTCCCTAACATTAATAGATATAGTGGACTATTACAAAGAAACGTTATTAAAAGTGTCTCAAACTTGAAAAATATCTTTTCAGACGAGTTTGAAAAGACTGCTCCAAAATCATACAATTTCTGGTGGCTAAGATGGGTTGCCTATATTGCTTTAATTCTGATTACAATGAAGTCAAAAAAGTGGGATCTTGTATTATTTTTAATATCAATTGTTGAGATTTTGTATCTATTTATTGGCTTTGATATATTATCTAACTCTGATGCTACAATATATGGATTAATTTCATTCTCTGCCTTATTTGCTTCATTAATAATATTTATAAAAAACAAAAAGTTTCTTGAAATTTCATTGATTGCTTTATTATTAATATCATTTGTAATTCCAACATATTATACTAAAGATTTTCACATGAAAAACCTTAAAGAATTTGAAAATTCTCCATACTTTACTGAACTTATTAATGATGTTTTAAAAGATAAATATTCCAAATTTTCAAATATTGTAAGAGAATTAACTACAATTGCAAATTCAAGTATTATAGAAACTGAAGATATAATTAAAAGACTTTCAATAAACTTAAATAATTTTACCGAAAAAATCAAAGATCCTGAATATAAAAGTGTTAAAAATTTCGATGGTAGAGTCAATGATTTTAAAACATTAACTACTGAGTTTTCTAATTATCAAATCGAAGAAAAAATTAGAGAAAAGCAATTCAAAAAAGCTGAAAATAATTTAGAGAAATTCACGAAAAAAGTTGCTGAAATTTCATCTGACACATTTGAAAATGAATTCTTAAAAGAAATTCAAAACGATTTAAATTTTGAAGAAATAAGTCCAACAGTAAAAAAAATAAATGAAATTATTAAAAATACTAGAGATCTTGAAAAAATACCAATTCAATTTTACAGAACTAAGTTCGGGATCCTAACATTTGTATTTTTATCACTTGGATTTTTCTTGACATCCCTAAAAAATAAAAACTCAATTATTTGGAACGTTGCTGCAACATTGTCATCTTTATTAATGTTAATTAATCCTATAATTTTCTTTGTTCAATATGGTGTTCCTTTGATTACATTTAATTATAGTATTGTAATTCCAATTTTACTTATCATATCTATAATAATTTTAATAAAGAGCTTTAAACCCTTAAAGGGTTAAAACATACATTTTTTAAAAGGGAGGGAAGTTCTATGAAAAAGTTACTTATTTTCATTTTGTCGATATTATTTGTAGTAAGCGCATTTTCTTTCAAAGCTATTATGGTTACCGATACTGGTGGTCTTGGTGACAAATCTTTTAATGATGGAACTTGGGCTGGGGTTAAAAGAGCTGCAGCTGAACTTGGAATTGATGCTCAAGTAATTCAATCTTATGAACAAGCAGACTATGTTTCAAACCTTACAAAAGCTGCACAAGAAATTCAAAAAGAACCAGATGGTGGAATCGTATACGCAGTTGGATTTATGATGACCGACGCTTTATTTGAAGTTGCACAACAATTTCCTGATGTTTATTTTGCAGGTATAGATATTGCTCCATCTTCTGATAATGTTCCACCTAACGTAATTTGCTTCCTATTTAAAGAACAAGAATCTGCATTTCTTGTAGGTTACATTGCAGCAGCAACTACAAGAGCAAATAAAGTTGGATTTATTGGTGGAATTCCAATTCCTCCAGTTGAAAGATTTAGATACGGTTTTGAAACTGGTGTAAAGGTATTCAACGACCTTCATGGTACAAATATTCAAATAATTAAAGGATATACAAACCAATTTAGTGATCCAAAAAAAGGAAAAGATCTTGCTCTTTCTCAATTTGCAGAAGGTGTAGATATCATATTCCACGCAAGTGGTGCTTGCGGAAATGGTGTTATTGAAGCAGCAAAGGAAAAAATGGTTTCATTAGTTGGAAAAGACGATTTGAAATCCATTTTAGAATACGCATTTGAAAAAGGTGGATACTTTGCTATGGGTGTAGACGTTGATCAAGATTATATGGCTCCTGGTGTTGTTCTTGCAAGTGCAATGAAGGGTGTAGACACCGCATCTTATCTTGGTGTAAAATGGGCATACGAAGGAAACTGGACACCTGGAATCCACAAACTTGGTCTTGCTGAAAACGGTGTAAGAATGAGCCCAATGAAGTATACAAAAGGACTTGTTGAAAATAGAACATTAGCAGAACTTGCATACCTTGTTACTTTGATTAAAAAAGGTATTCTTACCGTTCCAGAAACCGAGGAAGCTTTAAAATCCTTTAGAACACCAAATATTGTATTCCCATTCTAATCTATAAAAATTTTGGGGGCATGTGCCCCCATTGCTTTGTCATTTTACTAAGGTTAAAACCTTAGTTAAGTGACAAAGCGTTGAAAGGAGGAGTTAAATTGTGTATGCCGTAGAAATGGTAAATATTGTTAAAAAATTTCCAGGAGTTTTAGCAAATGATCATGTAACTATAAGAATTAAAAAAGGTGAAATTCATGCAATAGTTGGAGAAAACGGTGCTGGTAAATCAACATTGATGAATCAATTATATGGGTTGTATCATCCAGATGAGGGTGACATTTTGATCAATGGCAAAAAAGTAACAATTAAAGGGCCTAAAGATGCTATAAAAAACGGAATAGGAATGGTTCACCAACATTTTATGTTAGTTGATACATTAACTGTTGCTGAAAATATAGTACTTGGTAGTGAACCTGTAAAAGGCCTAAATTTTGATATTAAAGAAGCCAGAAAACAAGTTAAAGAATTATCTGAAAAATATGGATTATTTGTAGATGTTGATGCAAAAATTGAAGATATTCCAGTTGGTATGCAACAAAGAGTCGAAATCCTTAAGACTCTCTATAGAGGTGCAAATATAATTATTTTGGATGAACCTACTGCTGTATTAACTCCTCAAGAAGTTGAAGAATTGTTTGAGATAATGAGAAAGCTTAAATCAGATGAAAAAACTATTCTCTTCATATCACATAAATTACATGAAGTTATGGAAATAAGCGATAGAATAACTGTTATGAGACTTGGAAAAGTTACCGGTGAACTTGAAACATCAAGAACTAATCCTAAAGAAATTGCAAGACATATGGTTGGAAGAGATGTTGTTTTAAGAGTTGAAAAAGCTCCACATGAGCCAAAAGAAAAAGTCTTTGAGATTAAAGATCTTGTCGTTAAAGATAACAGAGGTTTAGTAGCAGTCAATAAAGTTTCTTTTGATATAAGAAAAGGTGAAATAGTTGGTATTGCAGGTGTTGCTGGCAATGGCCAAACTGAACTTGTAGAAGCAATAACTGGATTAAGAAAAATTGAAGACGGGAAAATATACTTTGAAGGCAAAGATGTAACACATTTTACACCAAAGCAACTTAGAGAACTAGGACTTGCTCATATTCCCGAAGATCGCTTAAAACATGGACTTATTGAAGAGTTTGAAGCTTACTATAATGTTATTCTTGGACAACACTATAAACCTCCATTTTCCAATGGAACTTTTTTGAATCATAAAGAAATATTTGAATATACAAAAAATCTAATGGAAGAATTTGATGTGAGGCCTAGAAGAATTCAACATCTTGGAGGAAATTTTTCAGGTGGTAACCAACAAAAACTAGTAGTTGGAAGAGAAATTAGAATGAATCCAAAATTTCTAGTAGTTGCCCAGCCTACTCGTGGTTTGGATGTTGGAGCAATTGAATTTATACACAAACAAATATTAAAAATGAGAGAAATGGATGTTGGAATTCTTTTAATTTCTATGGAACTTGAAGAAATATTCTCTTTAAGTGACAGAATTATTGTTATGTATGAAGGAGAAATTATGGGAGAAGTAAAACCAGAAGAAACTACAGTTGAAGAAGTAGGATTGATGATGACTGGTCAAAGACTTGTAGAGGCACGGAGGGGATAAGATGAATAAAAGATTCTCTGCAATACTCATACCTATTATTTCTGTACTAATAGCACTTGCTATTTCAACAGTTATTATATTATTGATTGGTAAAAATCCACTCACTGCTTATTCAGCATTAATTAGAGGCTCTTTCGGTTCAAAACAAGCAATTGCTGATACAATAATAAAAACTACTCCATTAATATTAACTGGACTTGCTGTTGGCTTTGGATTTAGAGCAGGGGTCTTTAATATAGGTGCTGAAGGTCAAATGGTAATGGGAGCATTGATTGCTGCAGCTTTTGCTGGAAACTTTGGATTTTTGCCACCGATCATTGCCATTCCATTAACTATTTTAATAGCCATGGCAGTTGGTGCTGGCTATGCAGCAATTGCTGGATTTTTAAAGGCAAAGACCGGTGCTCATGAAGTTGTTACGACAATAATGCTCAACTGGATTGCAACTTACTTTGCATCTTACATGGTAACAGGTCCACTAAAGGTTGGATCAGGTACACCAAAGAGTCCTGAAATTGCTAATTCCGCACAACTTCCAATATTGATGAAGGTAGGAGCTATTGAAGTCAGTGCAGGTATTATAATTGCAGTTGTTGCAGCAATTTTTATGTATATTTTACTTAATAAATCAACAACCGGATATGAAATTAAGGCAGTTGGTTTTAATCCTTATGCTGCTGAATACGGCGGAATCTCAGTATCTAAAAATATTATCCTTGCCATGGCAATTAGTGGTGCACTAGCTGGTCTTGCAGGAGCAACTGAATTAATGGGTGTTCATCACAGATTCTTAGGTGAACTTTCTGGAGGAAAGGGTTTCGATGGTATAAGTATTGCATTAATTGGACAAAATAATCCAATTGGAATTATATTTGCTGCCTTACTTATTGGAGCTCTTAGAACAGGAAGTAATGAAATGCAATTTGTTGGTGTTCCAAAACATATGGTCATGATAATTCAAGGTATTGTTATCTTTCTTGTCGCAGCCGATAGAATTGTTCGTACTATTATGATAAGAAAGAAGGTGACAAAATGAGAGTCTTAGAAGCAATTTTCCTTGTTTTTATAAACCCTCTTTTTTATAAAATTACATTAACAGCTGCTACTCCTTTAATCTTTGCATCCCTTGGCGGAGTATATAGTGAAATTACCGGTGTTGTAAATATTGCTCTAGAAGGTATTATGCTTATGAGTGCATTTACTTCTGTTGTGTTTACATATCTATCTGGAAATGTTTGGGTTGGAGTACTAATGGCTGTAATCTCTGGTCTTGCATTTTCATGGATTCATGCATGGGGAAGTATTAAGTGGGCAGGTAACCAAGTTGTTTTAGGTACTGCTTTAATATTAATAGCTCAAGGTGTTACTGGTTTTTTGATGGAACCAATTTTCGGAAAACCTGGTCAAACCGACTTTGTTGGAAAAGTAGAAGAATTAAAAATTCCCGGATTATCTAATGTACCATTTTTTGGAAAAATATTTGGTGAATTAAGTCCTTTTGTTTATATGGCATTTGCGGCAGTTGCATTTTCCTGGTGGCTAATCTATAAAACTAAACTTGGACTTAGAATGAGGGCAGTTGGTGAAAATCCGGAAGCAGCTGATACATTGGGAATAAATGTTTTTGGAATAAGATACTTTGGTGTACTAATGAGTGGAGTTTGGGCTGGCCTTGCAGGAGCTTACTTAAGTATTGGTGAAGTTGGTCATTTTAGAGAATTAATGACTGGTGGTAGAGGATTTATAGCACTTGCAGCGATGATTTTAGGTAAATACAATCCTGTAGGAGCAATGCTTGCTAGTATATTATTTGGTGCATCAAGTGCATTTGCAAACCAAATGCAAAGCAGCTCTTTAATTCACGTTTCTGCAACTGTCAAACCATTATTTGACATGATCCCATTCATCCTAACCATTATAGTCGTTGCCGGATTTGTTGGCAAATCTCGCGCTCCAAAAGCTGATGGTGTTCCATATGAAAAAGTTTCCTAATAAATAATGATAAAATTATCTATACAAAAATCCCTCTTCTTGATTTTAGTTATTTTTTCAAGAAGAGGGATTTTTTTAATTAATTACATTATAAGTTTTGAAAAAAGCAATATTTTAATATATTTAAAAAGAGCTCATTTCTTATTAAATTGCTTTTCAAAAAAGATATATCATTTATTGCCATTCTTTACTAAATATCTGTTATAATAATTCTATCAAAAAGGAGTACAAATAAAAATGAATAACATAAGTAAACTTCTTATATTTGCTTTTTTAATAGCTTTAATTCTAAATTACTTTAAAACTGAATATAACTATTTTTATAAAATTTCATCCAAATTTGCTTTAATTCCAAAGTTAAATGAAAATTATGTTCCTCAGGGACTAAGTTATTTCAATAATTGGATAGTTATTTCATATTATTCTGCTAGTAAAAAACCCAGTATACTAGTTTTATTAGATAAAAAGACTGGAAAGTATATAAAATATCTAAACATTTATTTTTCAAACGGAAAACCCTATACAGGTCATGCAGGCGGTGTAGCCGTAAGCAAAAAATTTATATGGATATCTTCAGACTATCATTTATATAAAATAAAAATAGACGACTTAATAAATACCAAATCTGGAAATAAGATTAATATCATTGAAACTTACAAAATACCTGTTAGAGCTTCTTTTGTCCAATACTATAACAATCATATATGGGTAGGTGAGTTTTATCATATTTTTGGCTATTTAACTGATCCCTCTCATAGAATAACTAATAAAAAAAACGAATCATTTAATTCTTGGATAACTGGTTTTCTACTAGACAAAAATGAAAATATTTCTTCTCTTAAATATATTTTGGTCTCACCAAATATTGTACAAGATGTAGAATTTACTGAAGATTATATAATTTTAAGTAGATCATACGGTATAAATAATGATTCAAAATTGGAATTTTATCCTAATAAGCTAAATAAACAACCACAGAAAAAAATAAACAATATTCCTGTTTGGTTTTTAGATAATCCAGAAAAAATAATAAATATTTTACCTATGTCAGAAGGAATATCAAAAATTGATAATTCACTATATATATTATTTGAATCAGGTGCTTTAAAATATAAAAACTTTTGTAAATCACCAACAGAATATATTTGGAAATTAAATTTAGAAACAGTTTTAAAAAAAGAACATTAGACATGATTTTGTTATGTTTTATATAAAAAACAAAGGGGATAGCCTTTTGCTATCCCCTTATCTTGGCGGGGACGACGGGATTTGAACCCGCGGCCACCGGTGTGACAGACCGGCGTGATAACCAGGCTTCACCACGTCCCCAACACTAGTCATCATTTAATATTTTACCATATACATATAATCTTGTCAATCGCCTTATCGGCTACATTTTATTTAACTGGCGGGGACGACGGGATTTGAACCCGCGGCCACCGGTGTGACAGACCGGCGTGATAACCAGGCTTCACCACGTCCCCGACTCTTAGATGACAAAGACCGTTATTTATTTTGCCATAAACACTTGTATTTGTCAACACTAAAACGAGTTAATTTTCTGTAAAAACAGGTCAATTACTTTACTAATTCATTAATCTTGTTTTTATCATGCAAATATTTTGCAAAATATAAAAACGGTGTATCAGCTGCTGCAACTATCCATTTAAAAAAGTAAGTGGTCCATAATATACTCCAAAAAACGTTTAATTCATATACACCCCAGAATGCTATAAAACAAAATACAAAACTATCTATAAATTGTGAAACCATAGTTGATAAGTTGTTTCTTACCCACAAAAATTTAAGCTGTGGTAATTTATTTTTCCATAGATGATATGCCCAAATATCATGAAGCTGCGATAACCAATATGCAGTTAATGAAGCTATTACAATCCTTGGCATTATTGAAAAAATAGTTTCAAGAGCTCCCTGTGCGAAATCTGATTGATCCGGCTTAAAATAAAGAGCTAATTGCATCATAACAGTCATAACTATAAGGCTCAAAAATCCAACATATACAGATTTTCTTGCATCTTTTTTTCCATAATTTTCCGATAAAATATCAGTTACTAAAAAGGTTGTTCCATAAACTATGTTTCCTAATGTTGCAACAAATCCAAATAACTCTACCGTTTTTAATACTTGAATATTTGCAATAATAGTTGCAATAGCGGTCCAAATATACAAACCAGTTTTACCCATTAGCCTGTAAAACAGCAAAATCCCTCCAAAGTTTACAAGCATTAGCAAAAACCAGAGTACCTCGTTTGTCACAGCAGATTCCTCCTTTTTAATTTTTTATCTAATAATTTCTATACCAAAACCTGCCATTCCGATTCCAACATGTGTAGATATTACTTTACCAGTATTAGAATAGTCAAAATATTCAACCTCATACCTTTCTTTAATCATTTTCATCATTTCATCAACATGCTCTTTTCCGTTACAATGAATACCTATCAAACCTATTTTTTGACCAATTTTTATTCCTTCCTCTTCCATTTTTGATAAAATCATACTATATGCCTTTTTATATCCTCTTGCTTTATCAAAAGGAATCATTTCTCCTTCCTCATTTATATAAATCCCAACTTTTATCTTCAACAAATTACCAACAAAACCTGTAAATTTGCTTACTCTTCCACCTTTTGCCAGAAAATCAAAATCGGAAACGAAAAATATAGCATGAAATCTTTTATTTTCTCTTTCTTCCTTTACTTTTTTCGCAACTTCTTCAAGGCTCATCCCAGAATTAAGCAATTCTCTTGCATACTTTGCCATGTTAGAAATTATTGAAGAAGCCATTTTTGTATTAACAACTTCAATTGGAATATCAAAAGATTGTGCCGCAAGTCTTGCAGAATTAAAAGTTCCAGACATTTTTGTTGAGATTGTTAAAACCAAAATACTATCATACCCATCCTCTATAGCTCTTTTATATGCATTCTGAAAATCCAAAATGGAAGGTTGTGAGGTTTTTGGTAACTCTTCTGCTTTTGAAAGTCTTTCATAAAATTCTTTTAAGCTTTCCTCATCTCTAACATTATCAGGTTCACTACTACCATCTGTCCAATTTACATAGAGTGGGACAATATCAATATCGTATTTTTCAATCCACGATGCTGGAATATCTGATGTACTATCAACAATAATTTTTGTTTTCATATTAACTCCTCCTTTGATCCTAGAATTATTCTATTTAATTGTTTTAATGAAGAAACTTTTATAATATTTTCCCCGTTTATATCTTCAACATTTGGTATTATAAATCTATCATACCCCGACTTTTTTGCATTTTCAATTCTCTTTTTAATATTTCTTACTCTTCTAACACTTCCATCTAATCCCACTTCCCCTATTATCACGACCTTTCCCAAGAAAGTGTTATACAATGAAGATAAAATAGATGATGCAATAGCAAGATCACTTGCAGGATCTGTGATTTTTAATCCACCAGATACATTTAAATATAAATCATGAGAATCAATTGGTAAATTAAGGTGTTTTGCAATTACAGCACCTAAAATAATCAATTTTCTAACATCGATACCATGAGCTATTCTTCTTGCTGTAGCAATTTTATCTCTTGATACAAGACTTTGGATTTGAACAAGAATAGGCCTTGTACCTTCAAACACACAAGAAATAACATTTCCTGGCATATTACTTTCCTCAATAAAAATTCTATCCTTCAATGGTTTAAGTCCTTCTTCTAACATTTGAAAAATTGCTAACTCTCCACTTGGACCAAATCTATTTTTTAAAACCCTTAAAATTCTAAAGTCTGTATTTTTTTCTCCTTCAAAATAAATAACTGTATCAACAACGTGTTCAACTAACTTTGGACCGGCAATATTTCCCTCTTTATTCACATGTGCAACTAAAAGTGAAGGTATACCTTTTTCTTTTGATAATTTTCTTATCTTTTCTACTACTGTTTTAATCTGCAAAATTCCCCCAGGTACTCCATCTACACTATTTGAAAATATAGTCTGTATAGAATCAAAAACTACAAAAGAAGGGTTTATTTGATTAACAGCAACAAAGATTGATTCTATCTCATTTTCTGTTGTAACATAAAGCTTTGAATCACTAACATTTAATCTTTTTGATCTTAAACCAATTTGCTCTATACTTTCTTCACCACTTACATAAAGTACCTTTCCATGTTTTGAAAGCATCTTACATAACTGCAATGAAAGTGTACTTTTTCCAACACCTGGTTCACCACCAAGTAGTATAACCTGACCAGAGACAATACCTCCACCAAACAACTTATCAATCTCTGGATCATTTGACTTTAACCTTTTATTTTCATCAATTTTTAAACTGTCATCAAGCAAAAAAATGCGGGAACTTAAACCCGCATTTTTCTTTTCATCTTTACTAACTTTAATCTCTTTCGCACTGTCCCATGCACCACACGAAGGACATTTTCCAAACCACTTTAAAGATTCATAACCACAATTATCACAAACATAAACTGTTTTTTTCTTAGTCATTTTTCACCTTTACTTTTCTCTGTCTTTTCTTTTTAAATACTATCTTTCCATTTTCATAACTACATACAATTGTGTCATTCTCTTTAAACTTACCTTTCAACAATTCCTCCGATAAGGGATCTTCTATATACCTTTGAATTGCACGTTTTAAAGGCCTTGCTCCATATGCTGGATCGTAACCTTCTTGTACCAAAAAGTCTTTTGCACTTTTACTTAACTCAAGTGAAATACCTTTTTCAGAAAGTCTTTTTCTGATATCCTTTAAAAGTATTTCTATTATTTCCCTAATATTGTTCTCTGTAAGTTTATGGAATACAACTACTTCATCTATTCTGTTCAAAAATTCCGGTCTAAAAGTTTTCTTTACTTCTTCAATAACTTTTTCCTTCATTTCTTTAAATTCAATATTATTATCTTTGCTATCCACAAATCCTAAGGATCTTTTTCCAGAAACAATTTGAGATCCACCAATATTACTTGTCATTATTATGATTGTATTTCTAAAGTCAACAACATGACCTTGAGAATCGGTTAACCTTCCATCATCCATAATTTGTAATAAAAGATTGAAGACATCTGGATGTGCCTTTTCAATTTCATCAAATAAAATTACCGAGAAAGGTCTCCTTCTTACTCTTTCGGTAAGAGCACCTCCCTCTTCGTATCCAACATATCCTGGAGGAGCTCCAATTAATCTAGAAACCGAGAATTTTTCCATATATTCGCTCATGTCAAATCTAATAAGCGCCTTTTCATCACCAAAAAGGTACTCAGCAAGTGTCTTTGCAAGCTCAGTTTTTCCAACTCCAGTTGGACCAAGGAATAAAAACACACCTACAGGTCTTCTAGGATCTTTTAAACCACTCCTTGCTCTTCTAATGGATCTAGCAATAGCTCTTACTGCTTCTTCCTGACCAACTACCCTATTATGAAGAGCATCTTCAAGCTTCAACAATTTTTCGCTTTCTCCTTCTTCAAGTTTCTTAAGCGGAATACCAGTCCAATTTGAAACTACTTCTTCAATTTCTTCAACACCTACAACCACAACGCTAGTTTCAACATTCTTTTTCCACTCAGTGTATCTAATATTAAATTCCTCTTTTAACTCATTCTCTTCTTCTTTTAATTTAGCTGCTTTTTCATATTCTTGATTTGCCGCAGCAATTTCCTTTTTCAACTTTATATCTTCAATCTTTTCTTTAAAACTCAACAATTCCTTTGGCATAACGAATGCTTTCAATCTTGCTCTTGCACCAGCCTCATCTATCACATCTATCGCTTTATCCGGCAAAAAGTGATCACTTATATATCTTTGTGACAAATATACTGCTGCTTCTAAAGCTTCATCAGTGTATTTTACTTTATGATGTTTTTCGTATTTTGGTTTTAAACCCTGTAAAATTCTAATAGTCATCTCAGGTGTCGGTTCTTGAACATATATCTTTTGAAATCTTCTTTCCAATGCTGCATCTTTTTCAATAAACTTTCTATATTCATCAGGTGTCGTAGCACCTATACATTTTATCTCTCCACGTGCAAGCGCTGGTTTTAAAATATTTGCAGCATCAACCGCCCCTTCAGCTGAACCTGCACCAACAATCATATGTATCTCATCAATGAAAAGTATAATATCTTTTTGATTTTTTAATACCTGAAGTAGCTTTTTCATCCTTTTTTCAAACTCGCCACGGTACTTTGTCCCAGCAACAAGAGAAGCTACATCCAATGAAAAAATAGTCTTTCCCTTTAAAGGTTCTGGAACTTCACCGTTTACAATTTTTTGAGCAAGTCCCTCAACAATCGCAGACTTACCAACACCAGGATCACCTATTAATACTGGATTATTTTTCTTTCTCCTAACTAAAACTTGCATTACACGTTCTATTTCACTTTCTCTTCCAATAACTGGGTCAAGTTCCCCTTTTATCGCTTGTGCAGTTAAATTAATTCCAAAACCTTCCAATTGTCTTGCACGTGTCACTATTTCCTCATCAAAATCTGTAAAATCAGCTAAATCCTCTTCGGGCATATCTCCTGACAACTCCCTTCTTAACATCTGAACATCAATTCCCATTTTTCTTAAAATATGAACTGCTATTCCTTCACCTTCTCTTAAAATTCCTAAAAATAAATGAATAGGCTTTATTTTATTTTCACCAAGACTCTTTGCTTCTTCATATGCTAACTCCGTCACCCTTTTGGCTCTAGGTGTCATCTGAGGTGACATTATAAATCCACGCATTCCCATGCCTACAATGGAAATTACCTCGTTTCTAATTTTTGTATAAGTAATTCCATAATTTTCCAATATTGACTTTATCTTATTATCATTAATTTTCAAAATAGCCAAAAGTAAATGCTCTGTACCAACATATGAATGTCCTAGCTCTTTTGCCTCTTCCTGGGCCATTACAAAAACTTCTGCGGACTCTTCAGAAAACTTGTCAAACATATATTTCCACCACCCTTTCTGTCCGCGACAAATTACTTCTGTTTCTATTATACCTTATAAACACTAAAATATCAATTTTTATTAATTTAATATTATATTTGAAATAAACTCCTTGTTATAGTCAAAATCATAATCTGAGAATATTGACTTTCCCAAAATTATTACTTTACCTAATCCTGATTGCTCTTCAACAGCCAAAACTACTTTATCAACCTTTACAGCATCACCATTTCCATCACTATCTTCATTCTTAGCAGTCTCAGATTCTAACAATATTCTTGCATCTTCTCCAACTATTAATGAACAAGGGCTATAAAATCTTACACCATTTACAAGAATCTTATACCTTGCACCATAATTGTTTACTTCATCAATAACTTGATCATCATTAAATCTTGTGTCCAGTCCTATTTTTTCAAGTATGTAATTAAGTTCTTTAGTATTTCCACCGTTTCTATAATCACTCTTACTTGTAATTATAAGTTTTCCGCCTTTCTTTACAAAGTTTACAATACTTTCTAATTCTTTTTCAGTATATCCCTTACCATTTTGAATAATTAACACATCTCCATCTATTACTTCCAATTTACTGGCATAACTAATTTCTAGTCCAAGAGATTTTACAAAATCTTCAAGTTTTGTAAGTTTTGCTGTACCATAATCATTCATATGTCCTATATCAATTATTATTTTATTTACTGATTTCTTCGTAGTATATCCAAACATTTCATATAAAGCTTCAAGTTCAATAACTTTACCATTAATTTTTTGTTTGTAAAGATCAAAGTATGTTTCATCACTACCTGGTATTAGTATAATTTCTCCATTAAATTCGCTTAAAGCTTTAATTTCAGGAGCTAATAAATCTTTTGAAAAATCAAATCCATCAACTTTTGGAGTGGAAATAATTAAAATGTCCACATCTTTTAGATTGGTCAACATTCTCTTTGAATACAAAACCCTATACCCATTTTCAGATAAAAATTGACCAAATTCCTTTAATTCATCCATATGATCATTTTCGTGGAGTATGTCAATCATTACAGTCTTTTTATATGACTTTACAAATATTTTTTGTGATTGAATAAACACATCATTCACTAAAAATTTGATAAGATGATCTCCTGATGATAATTTTCCTAAATTTACAGATAAAGACTTTATCCCATATGGTTTAAAACTTACCTGCTCAGTTGAAACCACGCGCTCATTATCAACAACTTTTAGCTCGGCTTCTACATTTTCACTAGTAACATTATAAATATCAAATAAAATAGCATTGTTGTTATACTTTACATTATTTACATATATAGAACTTTCTTTTTGAAACCAGATTGGAGAAGTAACTATTTCATCAGAATCATTTTGTTTAATGTAACAGTAATACCATTCATATCCATCAGGAATTTCAACTGTAATATCGGTTGAATAAGAATCACTTCTTGGATATGCTTCAACTACTGTTCCACTTTGAGAAATTAACGCAAAATAATCTATATTGTCGTAGTCTTTATACTCAAAGTGCAAAGTTGCTTTTTCAACAGGTTCTTTAACAATATCTCCCATTATATAATTTCCATAACTAAAACTAACTTTAACATCTTTATCCTCGGTTCCAAATGTATGCCTTGACCATAATGCACTCATTATATCATCGTAGCTTAAATATTGAGCAATTATTCCTGTCCTTCCTTCATTTGCACTACCCCAGTTGGGCTTATGATTATCCTGACCAACTGTTGCACCAAGATGCCAACCTTTGTTAAGTGCTACCCTGTAATTTTTAAGCATTTCATCATTTATTACATCACCTGCACTCCAATTACCATTTCCAACCTCAATTAAATTCATATATAAATCAGCTTGAGGATAATATTCAAAATCATTAAAGGTGCCAAATACAGAAATTGGATGGTTAAATTGTCCAAGCTTTTTATGCTCAACAATCCACTTATAGAAACCTTCCATTGAACTTACTTTGTTTCTATCTACCCACTGCAACGATTCATACACATTTATATGACCTATTCCAGAAGTCCATTCAAAACCTTGAAGAGCTATAAATTCTCCTTCAACAGTTGCCTTTTCAGCAGCAAGCTTTGTTAAGTAAGTTTTAGTTTTCCCATTTATAAGCTGCTCAAAATAATATGCATGATCTGTTACTGCCAGCACATCTACATAATTTTTTGCGTAATTATACGCATCTTCCGGATAAAGTTTTCCATCAGAATAAGAAGTATGTGAATGTAAATTTCCATAATAAATATTTGCAAATGTTAAAAATGTCACTAAAATTGCTAAAATAGAAAGCCATTTTTTCATAAAAACACCTCCAAAATTTTCTCTATAAATTATTATAACCTAACTTCTATGATTTTAAAAGAATATATGTTAAAATTATTTAGTTAGGGGGTGATGAAATGTGGCTAATTTTAAGTGATTCTCACGATAATTTACACAAAGCTAAAGAAATAGAAAGAATAATAACTAAAAATAACATAAAAAAGATATTTCACTGTGGTGATTTTGTAGCTCCGTTTATTTTACCATACTTTGTAAAAGAAGAAATAGAATTTTATGGAGTATTTGGTAACAATGACGGCGAAAAACTTCTTTTAACACAAAAATCAAATGGAAAAATAAAAGTTGGACCACGTGATCTTACAATAGATAATTACAGAATTTTAATGATGCATGAACCTTTTGCATTAGAAGCAGCAAAATCAAGTAACTTGTATGATTTTATATTTTTTGGACACACACATGAAATATATACTGAACAAACAGAAAAAACATTAGTAATTAATCCAGGAGAATCTTCTGGATGGTTAACTGGAAAAGCCAGTGTAATACTTTTAGAGCCAAAAAGTAAAAAATGGGAAATTCTAAATCTTTGAGGCGTTTATATGTGTAGAATGATTGGATTTTCATTTGAGAATGACAAACAAATTAATTATTTATTTAAGGCACTACAAAACATGGCGAAAAATGGCTTAAAAAGTCCTCATTCACATGACTTTGGAATTTATGCACTTACTGAAAGTAATGAGGTATTGTACCACAAATTTGAAGAACCAATTTATAAAAAAGATATCTCTTTTCCTAACTTAAAAATTGGTATAATTCACGCGAGAAAGGTTTCTCCAAACTATCCAATTGGTTTTCTTCAGATTCATCCATTTGTTGATGAAAATGGCACAGCTTTTTGTCATAACGGAACAATAAATTCATTAAGAAGAAATAATATTTTTAAAAGTGATAGCTATGAATTTTTCTTAATAGTAAAAGATTTCAAAGATTTACATGATCTTTCTCAAAGATTGAAAAAATTTATTAAAGAAAACGAATTTACTGGCGTAAACTTTTTAATGATCAAAAACAACAA
Organism: Thermosipho globiformans; assembly: GCF_003990895.1. Lineage (NCBI taxonomy): Bacteria > Thermotogati > Thermotogota > Thermotogae > Thermotogales > Fervidobacteriaceae > Thermosipho > Thermosipho globiformans. Next base: position 67,612 of record NZ_BHXD01000004.1, on the reverse strand, counting down.
ACTATATGCGTTTTGTTATTTTAATAGTGATCCTGATTACTATACCATGTGGTATTCAAAAAATATAATTTCATCTGAAAAATTAGGCTTAGATTTTAAAATGATTAAAAAAGGTGAACTTTTAATTTTTGAAAATGGAAAATTAATTTTCAAAGATGTTATTATTTAAAATAGATTTAAGTGGTATAATTAAGAAAATAAAATCTAGGAGGTGAAAAAGAAATGAGTAGTGAAAGTTTTAGTAGATACTCAGATGAACCTTTATCTAGACCACCGTAGTTTAATATAAGGAGGTAGAAAAAATGGTAAAATTTTACACAATGCAAGAAAATAAAATTGTGGAAGTAGAAAAATTCGTTCCAAATTCCCTTATTAAGGTAATTGACCCTTCCGCCGATGAAATTCACATGCTTTCAAGTCTTCTTCAATTTGATCCGGATTTTATATATGACTCCCTCGATGATGACGAAAGAGCTCGTATAGAATTAGATGACGATACTGTACTTATAATTTTAAAAATTCCCAAAAAATTTAATGGTAATTCAAAAATACCATATAGAACTGTTTCCATGGGCGTAATTATTGGAAAAAATTACACTATTTTTTCCAGCAAAGAACCTGTTGACTTTATTGACTATATGATTGAAAATAATAAATTTGATATTAATAAAAAGAGTAGAATGATATTCCAAATATTTCTTTTAAATGCGAAAGTTTTTCTTTCCTATTTAAAGGAAGTAAATAAAACTATAAGTATAATAGAAGAAGAGCTTCATAGATCTATGAAAAACAAAGAACTTGAAGAAATGATGTACCTTGAAAAAAGCCTTGTTTACTTTACAACTTCACTCCGCTCAAACGAAATAATGATGGAAAAACTTCTACGGGGTAACATAATAAAAATATATGAAGAAGATAAAGATGTACTAGAGGATGCAATAATTGAAAATAGGCAAGCAATAGAAGTTTCAAATATATATAGTGATATCCTTGCTGGTATGATGGATTCATATGCTTCAGTTATTTCAAATAACTTAAATATAGTGATGAAAATTCTCACGGTAGTTACCATACTAATGCAAGTTCCAACAATAATAACAAGCTTTTATGGAATGAACGTAAAATTACCACTTCAAAACAATCCATTAGCTTATGTACACATAATTTTTTGGTCTATTGGAACAATACTTTTAACACTTGCTTGGTTTAAAAGAAAAAAATGGTTATAACTATTAATAAATCAACAAAAAGGAGAAATATTTATGTTCGGCAAAATTACTAAAGAATTATTTGGAAAAACACAAATAGGAGCCCCCGTATTTCAATATACATTGGAAAATCGAAATGGAATAATCGTAAAAGCCTTAAACTATGGAGGAATAATTACTAACATATGGATTAAAGATAAGTATGGAAAATATGTTGATGTTGTCTTAGGATTTGATAATTTAGAAGAATACGAAAAACTAAATCATAAATATTATTTTGGTGCAGTTATTGGAAGATATGCAAATAGAATAAAAAATGGACAATTTAAAATTGATGATACTATTTACCAGCTTGCACTAAACGATGGTAAAAATTTTCTACATGGGGGGATAGGGGGTTTTCATACCAAAATTTTTAAACCATCTACTGAAATTACTCCATATGGTCCAAAATTGAAACTAAAATATCTAAGCCATGATGGTGAAGAAGGCTTTCCGGGAAATCTACTTGTCAATGTAATATACACACTAACAAATAACAATGAACTTATCGTCGAATACACAGCACAAACCGATAAACCTACAGTTGTTAATTTAACACAACATAGTTATTTTAATTTATCAGGTAAAGGCAATATTTATGACCACAAACTTGAAATAAATGCAGGTTTTTACACTCCAGTAGATGAAAATTTGATACCAACCGGCGAAATTGTACCTGTAGAAAATACACCATATGATTTTAAACAGCCAAAAAATTTAGGGAAAATGCTAGAAAACATTGATTATGACGTAAACTTTGTATTAAACAAGTCAAAAATTGCTGCAGCATTTTCATCTTTAGAATCCGGAATAAAATTGGAAGTATCAACAACAAAACCTGGAATTCAATTATACACAGGAAATTTCCTTGATAATATAATTGGAAAGTCCGGAAGTGTATACAGAAAACATTCCGGACTTTGTCTTGAAACACAATATTTTCCTGACTCACCAAACAAAAAAAACTTTCCAAATGTAATACTAAAAAAAGGTGATATTTATTACCATAAAACAACATTTAAATTTACTGTTGAACAGTAAAATATTTCTCCATTTTTTCTATAACATAGTCAATATCCTTCTTTTTTATCCAATAATGTGTAACAAACCTAAATATTCCGTCATCAGACGGATTTATTTTTATACCATTCTCAAACAGATACTTTACAAAGTCTTCTTCTTCAAATTGCTTATTTATCTTAAAAAATACCATATTAATTTCTACATCCTCTACAATCTCAATAAAATCAAAATTTAAAAGCTTTTGTGCAAGATACTTTGCATTTTCATGGTCTTCTTCTAGTCTAAATCTCATCTTTTCAAGAGCAATAATCCCTGCCGCCGCTAAAATCCCAGCTTGTCTTAATCCTCCCCCCATTATTTTTCTTTTCTTTCTTGCCTTCTCAATAAATTCTTTTTCTCCCACAAGTAGTGATCCAACAGGTGCACACAAACCTTTTGAAAGACAAAAACTTACAGAATCAGCATATTTTGCAATTTCACTTGCTTGAATTTTTAAAAACGTTGCAGCATTAAATATTCTCGCTCCATCAAGATGAATTGGGACTTTGTATTTGTTTGCAATATTTCTTATTTTTTCATAATTTTCAAGTCTTATCACTCTTCCATTAGAGTGGGCATTTTCAAGGCAAATAAGACCTGTTTTAGGATAATGAATATCTTCTACTTTTCTTATCTTTTTTTCAACCACTTCTGGAATTAATGCTCCTCTATCTGTTTCTATTGTTCTAAGCTGTACTCCTGATATTATTCCTGCAGCTCCTGCTTCATGCTGAACAATATGGTAATCATCACCAATTATTACTTCATCACCTCTATTACAATGTGTAAAAAGTGCTAGCTGATTTGCGAATGTTCCACTTGGAACAAATAATGCAGCTTCTTTTCCTAATATTTCAGCAGCAAGTTCTTCAAGTTTATTTACTGTAGGATCGTCACCATATACATCATCACCAACTTCTGCATAAGCCATTGCTCTTCTCATTTCATCAGTTGGTTTTGTCACAGTATCACTTCTCAAATCAATAAACTCCATATATTTCACCTCCAGCTACAATTATAACAAAAAAGGGGCTGATATATATCAGCCCCTTTTTAATCATCTATTCATTAATTATTCACCAGCAAGAGGTGTTCCCTTTGATGCCTCATCTAATACTGAATTTAATGCTTTAAAGAAGTCAACTCCCTGCTTACCCAATTTTTTCACAGAATCACTTACAAGTGCTTGAGATTCAAGGATAGAAAGCAAGTTTGTAGGATCATAGAAATAAAGAACATGAAGCTCTACAACGTTCCCTTTTCTTACTTCCCAACTTGCATATTTTAAAGCACCACTTACTATAGCTTCTGCCATAACTTTGGTAATTCCTTTATATGCAGATACTGCTGCTTCTACTAATTGTTGATTATTTTCTTCATTTCCGGTATTTGTTTGAACACTTTGAAGTTGTCCTTCAACAACTTTTCTGAAGGTTTCTACCTTTGCATTTAAAAACTCTGCAATTTTTCCTAATGCTTGTGTTCTTGCAGCATTTTCAGCAATTGTCATATTTACTCCGCCACCGACATTTACTCCTTCAAATAAGAAAAGTCTTCCTTCTCTTGCAAGTTGAGCTACTTTGGCTTCGTGAGAATAATTAATCTGAATATTTTCTGCTTCCTTTGGAAGTTTCCAAATTTTAACTCCCTGCGCTGTAATATACTGATCCTTTGGCATTATAAGGAAAACTACCCCAACAACTAATGCAACCGCTAATACACCTACTCCTACCCACATTAAAATGTTATTTTCTCCCATATAATCACCTCCCTGGATATATTATACCATAAATATTTTTTTATTTTACAAAATTATATGCATTCTCAATCTTTTGTTTTTCCAATAAATGTTTTTGAACATATTGCCCACAATTACTCCCTATATTATTCTCCTCCAATTCCCCTATGCTGATTAATACATCATAACCATATTCTTTTAATTCCTCTACAAAATTTTTGTGATTAACTGGCATAAAACTATTTAAATCAATATCAGAATGTAATCCATTTTTAATAGCTGAATATGTCGGGTTAACAGGGGTAATTTTAATTAAAAACTTTTCCGGTGAAAAGTAGCTTTTTATAACTTTAGAATCAACTATATTTTCTTTGGCAAGTGCAAAATTAAGTGTTACTTTTCTATCTCCTTCTCTAACAAATTTTTCTCCATACAATGCTATCCTTTCAAAATTCCATTTTTTAATAGGAATTATTTTGTCTCTTTGGTTTTCATCTGTACTATGTATTGAAAATTGTAATTGAAATCTATTTCTATAAAATTTTTCCTTTATTTCATACAATTCTTCAAAAAAATCATTGGTTCCAATTGGAGCAACTGTTGAAATTGATGGCAAGAGGCCAGGCGCATCCAAAATTTCTGGTAACTCTTTTAAAACTTCTAAAACTTCATCATTTAAAGATGGCTCACCCATACGCGCAAATTGTATCTTAAATTTTTTAACCGGAACTTTTTTACTATACCTTGTGTTTACAAGGTATAGAATTTGCTCTAAAATCTCTTCCTTTGTAAGCTTTCCTTTATAAAAACCTCCCGCATCGCACATCATACATTGTACTGGACAGCCATTCAACGTTGATACAATTAAAACCCACTTTTCATCTCTTGGAATAGGTGGTTGAATAGATTCAACAAATTCAACCAAATTTCCTCTTGAAGTTTTTCCTAAATAAACATATGCTATTTCTTCTTTTCCAAATTTTTCTAAAATTTTCACACCTTTCCCTCCCCGATGATTTTCATTGCAATTTTTATACCATCTCCCATGGCTATAGAAGCCTGTCTAAAATTTTGATGAGCAACATCGCCTATCAAAAATACTTTATCAGTTTTTAAAAATGATAAATCTACTTTTCTGCCTGTTGCAAGTAGTAAAGCATCAAATTTGTAAACAGACTTTTTTGTATGTACTAATACATAATTTTCTTTGTTTTCTACAATTTGTATTGGCTCACTTTCATGATATATTACACCCAAACTATTTGCAATATTAACAAGTCGTGAAAGAGCTTTTATTTTGTTTGATCTATTAAAAATATGAACATTTTTCCTTAAAATTTTTGCTTGTATTGCTCCATCAAAAGCTACATCGCCCGCACCATATATTGCAAGTGATTCAATATTTTTCGGTAAATCTAAAAATTCATAGTATACTCTTTTACCTTCTAATTCCACTATTCTGTTTGGAACCGTTCCCGATGCAATAACTATATAATCAAAATAATATGTATCTTTTTCAGTTATAATCCTTTTATCATAAACCTCTTTAACTTCTTCAAATATTATATTAACGTTATATAGATCCAAATATGACTTCATATTCTCAACAATTTCTTTACCTGACAACGGCTTAAAAAGTGGAATATTTTCAACTCGCCAAGCATTATTTATAAGTCCACCAATTCTTTTCTTTTCAAACAATGCTACATCTATTCCATATCTTTTCAAAAAAACTGCAGCTGAAATTCCAGCAGGACCCGCTCCAACTATTCCAACTTGCACAATACTTCCTCCGTTTTACAAATATGTGCAAAACCGTGTGCCAAAGATTTTAAAGACAAAAAGTGATAAAATTCATCTTTATCCCAAAGCGCATCTTCAACCATAACCACATTAAAATTTCTTACAAAACCACTTCTTGCAGTTGTCTCACAACACAAGTGTGTCATAACTCCGGTAATTATAATATCAGTGACATTTTTTAGCCTTAGTACTTTTTCAAGGTGCGTATTATAAAAAGCATCATAGGTATCTTTTATTATATACACATATTCGTTCGACTTAAAATAAGGTTTTGCCCACTTTTCATCGACTATATTGCCCCACCATCTCTGCATTTGTAAAGCTCCGCCTTTGTGTATTGTTGATATTACAGGGTAACCTTTTTGCAAAAATTTTTCTGAAAGTTTTTTTATATTTTCATATATATTTTCAATCCCGTCTAAATAAGCAGGACTTTCTTTATCGGTAAAATAGCTTTGAACATCAATAATTAACAATGCAGGTACGTTTAAAACAAGTGGATGTTTTTTTCTTTCCTTATAAAAATTCATTCAAGCACCTTCCTTGCAATTTCCTCAAGATTGTTAGCATATTCAAAATAATTGTAAGGCTCCTTTGAAGGTTTTTCGTTATAATACGGCCTTGTACAGTGACTACAACCTGAGGTTAAAAATGCCTTTCCAAGTCCTTTTTTAAAAGGATAATTAATTTTTTCCAACCGTTCTTTATTAAAAACAAATACATCTTTTGAAACTTCTTCTTCAAATATTAAATACCTTGCCATCTGAATTTTTCTGTATCTTTCCATACTTGGTGAAGGTAATTTTTCAAAAGCTGTTCCTTTAATTGGAGTAAAAGAAAATAGAGCAACTATTACATTAAGTTCTTTCATCATGTAAAAAAATTCTATAAGTTCTCTATCAGTCTCACCTAGTCCTACTATAACATGAGTAGTAATATGCCCTGGATATTTTTTTGCTGCATTTTTAATTAATTCAAGTGTATTTTCAAACTTTCCACCACGTATTTTTTCAAATAATTCTTTGTTTACAACATCAACCGACAAACCTATCGCATCTGCTCCAAGTTCAAAATACCTATCTATTTCTTTCATCGAAAGAGCTCTTACTGAAACTGAAACTTTTTTTCCATTTAGCTTTAAAAGTAAATTTTCAAGATCTTCCTTGTAACCTTTATAGCTTACAACCTGAAGACATATTCTTTTTACATCAAGTTTTTCAATCATATCAACACTAACTTCTTTCCAAACTATTCTTGAAAGAAATTTATTATCCGTTCTTGCATCTCTTGCATGCGCACAAAATGCACAATTAAACATACAGCGACCATCAAGCATAAAATAAGCTGTATCCATTTTAATTTTGATATTTTTCACAAGTCCAAGCAATGATAGAGTTCCATATGAAGCTCTTAAAATCAAATTATCACCTCGTTTAACCAACATCTAACAATTTTAATCGTTCTTTATATAAATCCTTGACATAACTAATTAAATCTCTATATTTTTCTTCATTTTCAATAATGTATTTTGCATCTTCCCGTGCCACCATTATTATGTCAATATCGTTTATGATATCTGCAACTTTAAATTCTGGAAGTCCATGCTGTCTTACTCCCAAAAATTCTCCAGGACCTCTTAGTTTTAAATCAAATTCTGAAATTTTAAATCCATCATTTGTTGATGCAAAGAAATTCAATCTTTCAAAGGCTTCTCTTGAAACATTTCCAACTGTTAAATAACAGTACGACTGTTTGTTTCCCCTTCCAACTCTTCCTCTTAGCTGATGAAGCTGAGCAAGTCCAAAACGTTCTGCATTTTCAATTACTATTACTGTAGCTTGTGGAACATCAATTCCAACTTCTATAACGCTTGTAGAAACAAGAATTTTAATCTCTCCAGATGCAAATTTGTACATTATATCATCTTTCTCTGAGTCACTCATTTTACCATGGATAAGTCCCACAGGAATATCAGGAAAATACTCTTTTGTAAGAACCTCATACATAGAAGTTGCAGATTTAACCGCTAATTTTTCTGATTCATCTATCAAAGGATAAACAATATATGCCTGCCCGCCGTTCTCCACTTCACTTATTACAAATTTATACACTTCTTCAATTTTTGATTGGTGAACAACAAATGTCTTTATTGGTTTTCTCCCTTTTGGCATCTCATCAATAATCGACACATCAAGGTCACCATACAACGAAAGAGAAAGTGTTCTTGGAATAGGTGTTGCTGTCATAACCAACGTATCTACCAATTTTCCTTTACTGATAAGTTCCTTTCTTTGCTCAACACCAAATCTATGTTGCTCATCTATTACAACCAAACCTAAATTCTTAAAATGAACATCCTCTTGAATTAAGGCATGTGTTCCAACCACAACGTCGATGTCACCATCTTTTAATCTTTGTTTTATACGCTCTTTTTCAGAATTTGAAGTTGCTCCAATTAAAAGTGCAACCTTTATTCCAAATTTTGAAAAATGATCATAAATCTTTTTAAAGTTTTGAATAGCAAGAATTGAAGTTGGTACCATAACCGCTGATTGAAAACCTGCTTCATAGTTATCAAGCATTGCAAGTTCTGAAACAATAGTTTTTCCAGAACCAACATCTCCCTGGAGTAATCTATTCATTGGTTTATCAGATTTTAAATCATTTTTAATCTCTTCGTATGCTTTCTTTTGAGCATTTGTTAACTCAAAAGAAAGAGAATTTATAAGCTCTGTTGAATATTTCCCATCAAATTTTTTAGATATTCCGCCTATTTTTTCATTTTCTTTTTTAGATAATAAAAATGCGATTTGAAGGTATAAAATTTCTTCATATGCAAGTCTATATCTTGCCGCTTTTTTATGAAAAACACTCCTTGGAAAATGCATTCCAGTATATGCCTGATAAACATCTATCAAGTTTCTCTTTGAAATTAAATCATCAGGTAAATGCTCCTTGAAATTGTAAATATTATAAATATTTTCACTTATAATTCTTCTTACAGTATTTTGATTTAATCCTTCAGTTAAAGGATAAACCGGAAAAATTTCTCTTTTACTCTCATTAAAAAGCTCAATCTCTGGATTGTGAATCTCCAAACTTCCATAAAATCCTTTTTTTACTGTACCAAATACATATAGTTTTTTTCTCAAAAGACCTTTTAATATTCCCTCCATAAAGTCCTGATTAAACCATTTTAAAAGAATTTGATACATTCCATCGGATAAAACAGCACTAACAATAGTTAAATTACCTTTTTTTATTTTTTCAACCCCGGTTAATTTTCCTGTTGTAACAACTTTATCATCTTCACGAAGCAAAGGAATAGGAATAATTCTTCTTCTATCTTCATAATCTCTTGGGAAAAAGTTTAAAAGTTGCTCAACATTATTCACATTAAGTTTTAAAAATTTTTGAGCTCTTTTTGGACCTATTCCTTTAACATACTTTATAGGCGTATCAAGTGGTTTTAAATCAGAAGATTTTTCAACTTTATAAACCAAATGCATCAACTTAAACCTTTTAACCATTCCTGGAATGTAACTCAATCTCTTTTGAATTCTTTTTTCTGGAAGATTTTTCATTTCAACAATGTATGTATAAAATTCCTGAAGCCTTTTGAAAACTTCAGGATCTTCTTTTAAAGGATCATCTATTTTTTCAAAATTATCCTCCACATATTCAATTAAAGCTTTGTGATCTTTTATATTCAATATTTCATCTAAAAAGTCTTCGATTAACAATGGAATATACATTCCTTCATCCTCTCACAAGTATTTCTTCAGAAACTATTTGTCCACTATCCATTTTAATAATTCTATGTGCCCGTTTTGCAACATTTATATCGTGAGTTACAATAACAAATGTTGTTCCAAGCTCTTTATTCATATCAATGATTAAATCAATTATCTCTTGACTATTCTTTGTATCAAGCGCCCCAGTTGGTTCATCTGCCCAAACAATCTTTGGATTATTAATTAATGCCCTTGCAATAGCCACTCTTTGTTGCTCACCACCAGACATTTCTGATGGATATGCATTCTTCCTATGAAGTATATGTAACCTTTCAAGCCACTCAAGAGCTTTTTTTCTAATCTCGGTTGGAGTTCCGTTCTTTGAAATCAGCAAAGGAATTTCAACATTTTCAACAGCTGTCAGAACTGGTATAAGATTAAAAAATTGGAAAATAAATCCCATGTTTTCAGATCTAAAAATTGTTTTTTCCTCTTCATTCATTCTGTCAAGCCTTTTCCCAAGAACTTCAACTTCACCTGATGTTGGCTCATCAAGTCCTGAAAGACAATTTAAAAGAGTAGTTTTACCACAACCAGATGGTCCCAAAATAGCTAGAATTTCTCCTTCATTTATTTCAAGATTAACACCTTTTAAAGCTTCAAATTTTTCCTTTTTACCATACACTTTTGTTAAATTTTTTGCCCTTACTATCATTATTTCATCTCCATGATATAATTTTCTTGTATATATTATAACATTAGGAGGGATATAGTGAAGTCAACAATTGTTTTAAATGGTAATATTGATGAAACATTAGTTTTAAACACAAACCATATAATAGCTGTTGATGGTGGAGCAAAGTTACTTAAAAAAAGAAATATATTGCCAGACATCGTAATAGGCGATCTTGACTCTATTGACAAAGAAACGATAGATTTTTTCAAAAAACAATCTGTGAAAATTATTGAATACCCCAGAGAAAAGGACGAAACAGATTGTGAACTTGCTATAAAATATGCTCTTGAAAACGGTTTTAAAGAAATAGAAATAATAAATTTTCAAGGTGAAAGGATAGATATGATATTTGCACTCTATGGGCTTTTAAAAAAATTTGATGCAAATATTTATTTAAATTCTGAAAAGTTAGAATCTGCAATTTTAAAAGAAAATAACGCACTTGAAAAAGAAGTTAAAATAGGTGAAACATGGTCTTTTATTCCTTTGTGTAATGCAACTTTTACGATAGAAGGCTTTAAATACCCCTTCAATGGTAACATGAGTATAGAAAATCCAATAGGTGTAAGTAACGAAACAACAGCTGAAAAAATAAAAATACATGTAGAAAAAGGAGAGGTGATTTATTTCAGATGGAAGAAAAAACCGTTGTAATATTAGGAGCAACTGGCTCAATAGGAATGCAAACTCTTGAAGTAATTAAAAAACTTGATAACTTTAGAGTGAAAGGTATAGCTTTCGGAAAAAATGCTGCTCTTGCTGAAAAAATTATAAAAGATTTCAAAATAGAGTACTTTTACTCCTCTGTAAAATCTAATGTAAGCTCTATAAAAGATATGGTGGCAAAAATCCGCCCTGATATTGTAGTTGCTGCAATACCTGGTTTTGAAGGTGTTCTTGCAACAATTGACTCTATACCTTACACAAAAAGACTTGCACTTGCAACAAAGGAAGCTTTAGTCTGTGCAGGTCCATTTGTAAAAAAAGCATGCAAAGAAAATAACGTTGAATTAATACCAGTTGATAGCGAACATTCTGCAATTTTTCAGATATTTGATGAAAATGTGGTAAAGATATTAATAACTGCATCTGGCGGTGCAGTAAGAGATAAAGAAAATATAGATGATTTATCAGTCGAAGATATATTAAATCACCCTGTTTGGAGTATGGGTAAAAAAATAACCGTAGATTCTTCAACAATGGTAAATAAAGCATTTGAAGTAATTGAAGCTTTCGAACTCTTTGAATTGGAAAATATTGAAGTAAAAATACATCCTACCGGAACAGTTCATGGAGCTGTATTTTTAAAAGATGGAACTGTAAAGATTCATTTTGGATTCCCAGACATGAAAATTCCAATTTCTTATTCACTAAGTTATCCGAATAGATTATACGAAAATAAAAACTGGCCAAATTTTGAAAGTAAAAATTTTATATTTGAAGATGTAAATCCATCAAAATACCCGGCATTTTTCTACGGAAAAAATGTAATTAAAGATCTTGCAAAAAGAATAGCCTTTAATGCAGCTGACGAAATAGCTGTAGAAAAATTCCTAAATGGGCAAATAAAATTTTCAAAAATAGCTGATATAGTTATAAACACATGCGAAAAAATAGATGGAAATATAAATGATTTTAAAGAAATCTTTGAAATAGACAAAATTGCAAGACAAATTGCAAAAGAACAATATTAGTGTTATAATCTATTTACAGGCAACTTAATATTTTCCCTTTCAAATAAGGGAAGCCGGTGAAAGTCCGGCACGGGGACGCCACCGTAACCGGGGACGAAATCCACAAAATGCCACTGGGATATTTCCTGGGAAGGCGTGGAGAGTAGGATGATCCGGAAGTCGGGATACCTTATTTGAAAGGAAAGCAATCCACCTTTGCGGTCCCTAAGGGTGGGCGTTTTTCTTTAAAATATTATATAGGAGGGATAAAGGATGAAAAGATGGGTTATTTTCTTAAGTGTCTTGTTAACTACATTTATATTTGCACTATCTATTGTTGATGATGCTGGAAGATTGGTAAACTTTGATAAAATACCGGAAAGAATAGTTTCTGCTGCTCCAAGTTCCACAAAATTTCTTGTAAAACTTGGTCTTGGAGAAAATATAGTTGGTGTTACAGATTGGGATTCTTTTAATGCTGAAAAAATTGGAAATATGGTACCGCTAAACATAGAAAAAATTATTTCATTAAATCCTGACATTGTAATCACTTTCGGGGGCTTTCAACTTCCAGAAGTTCAAAAGTTAGAAAAATTCGGTATTAAGGCACTTGTTTTAAATCCAACAACACTAAATGACGTTGCAAGAGATGTAATGCTCCTTGGAAATGTATTTGGTAAAGAACAAATAGCATCTGAAATTGCAAATAAAATAAAACAAACAATTTCAGAATATGGTGCAAAAAGCTCAAAAGTACCTCTTGAAAAAAGGCCAAAAGTCTTTTTCACAATAACGGTTCCAAATAATGAAACAAAAGATCTCTGGACTGCAGGAACTGGCTCTTACGTAAATGAATTGATTACATATGCAGGTGGGGTAAATATCTGTGCTCCTTATTCTGGAAATAATGGATGGTTCTCTGTAAATTGGGAATTTTTAACATACAATGATCCTGATATAATAATTGTTGCATCATACATTAGTCCAGATGAAACCATAAAGCAAATAAAATCGCATGAAATATTTAAAAATCTTAAGGCAGTTAAAAACGACAAAGTATTTGTTATTGATGGTAACGACATAAGCTCAATATCCCCAGATATAGTCAAATACCTTGAAATTTTCTATAATTTCTTTTATGGAGGAAAATAATGACTAAAATAAACATTTATAAGGCTGGAAGGATCATCCTTCCAGTCTTGTTCTTCTTAGTAATCCTTATAAACCTTTCTATAGGAACTGTGAAAGTTCCAATTTCTCAAATTTTTAATCCTGAAAATGAGCAAATAAAATTCCTCATATGGAACGTTAGATTCCCAAGAATATTAATGAGCCTTATAGCTGGTTCAGGTCTTGCGCTTGTTGGAAATATCTATCAAACAATAATGAAAAATCCACTTGTTGATCCATATCTAATTGGTACATCTTCAGGAGCTGGTTTTGGTGCTGTTTTAGCACTCTATGTTGCTGTGTCATTGAACAGAACTGTCAGTGTTAACGTATTTTCTTTTGCATTTTCATTACTTGCTTCACTATTAACAATTATTCTTGCAAAAAGAAAGAGAATAATTCCTATCACACACCTTATTCTTTCAGGTGTATTAATTAGTACTATATTTTCATCCGCAACAATCTTACTAATAAATCTCTCACGTAAAACTTTAACAAGCGCATATGTTTGGCTTTTTGGAAGCCTTTCGGGTACGACAATGAATGATTTAATAATTCCAGCAATATCGGTAATTGTATTGTTTTCTATTGCATTAATAAAAAACAGAGAACTCGATGCAATTGCTTTAGGCGAAGAGGAAGCTAAAATTCTTGGTGTTGAAGTTGAAAAAATAAAGTGGTTTTTTTATTTAGCTGGTTCTTTTGTAATCTCTGTGATTGTCTCAAAAACTGGAATAATTGGCTTTGTGGGATTAATAATTCCTCATGCAACAAGAATTCTCACGGGGGCAAAACATAAATATAGCCTTATTGGCAGTGTCCTACTTGGTGGAATTTTTCTCTCCTTTTCTGATACCATATCTAGAACTATAGCTTCTCCCATTGAAGTTCCAATAGGTGTTGTTACATCGTTTATCGGTGCACCATTAATGTTCATCCTTCTTAAAAAACAAAAATAATAGTATAATATCTTTTGAGGTGAAAAAATGAAAATTCTTACAAAGAATTCTCTTAAAAAGTTAGAGAATATTAAGTTATTTGTTCTTGACATTGATGGTACTTTTTCCTTAAGTGGAAAACTTTTTCCTGGTTCAATTGAATTTGCAAACACTGTTTTTAAAGCAAACAAAAAATTTGTTTTCTTAACAAACAATTCAAACAAATCAATTGATGATTATTTATTAGAATTTAAAAATGCTGGACTTTCAATAAATGCTGACCAAATTTTTACTGCTGGGATCGAAACTGCTGAATATTTGCTTGAAAAATTTGGACCCAAAAAAATATATCTTGTAGGAAACAAGGCAATTAAACAAGTATTTGAAAATATTGGACATAAGGTAGTAGATAGTGAAGAACCTGATATTGTTGTTGTTACATTTGATACTACTTTAAACTATGAAAAACTTGCAAAGGCTTGTAGTTATGTTTCAAAAGGAAAGCTATTTGTTTTAACAAACCCTGACCTAAATTGTCCATCAAAAGATGGGCCTATTCCCGATACAGGAGCAATTGCAAGTATAATCACAAAGGCCACCGGGAAAGAACCCGATATAATATTTGGAAAACCAGATCCATTAATTCTTGAAATGATCATGCAAAAAAATAATGTAAAAAAAGAAGAAACATGTGTAATTGGTGATAGACTCTATACAGATATTCTTCTTGGCAAAAGAGCTGGTGTGCTGACCATTTTAGTTTTAACAGGTGAAGCAAAAGAAAGTGATATAAAAAACATAAAACCTGATATAATTGCTCAAGAAATAGGTGAGATTTCAAAATATATTTAGGTGATAAATAATGATAAAGTACAATCTTAGAGGAAAAAGAATAGAAAAACTAGTTGAGCTTGCACAAAGTGGATTAAAAGAAGCACTAGAACTCATAATTGAAAAGTATTATCCAATGGTCATTAAAATTTCATCAAAATATTATGCGCCATGGGCTGAATTTGAAGACATAGTCCAAAATGGACTTATTGGGTTAATTAAGGCTGTATTTTATTTTGATAGCGAAAGAAGCTCTTTTAACTCATTTGCATGGAAAAGTATAGAGGGAGAGGTTCAAACATTTATTACTTATTTAAATAGAAAAAAAAATAAAATTCTCTCAGATTCATCAAGTATAGATGTTTTTGATGAAGAAGAAGGTGGGGAACAAGCCGATTACTCACTCCAAGACAAATCAACAAATATCCCCAAAAAAATATTCATTGATATAATTAAGGAAATAATTGTCAAGCATTTAAAGGACGTGGAAATAGATATTTTTGAAATGTGGCTAGATGGTTATTCATATGCTGAAATTCAGGAGGAATTAAATGTAAACTTTAAAAAGGTGGACAATACAATACAGAAGGCTAAAAGGATTGGGAGAACAAAAATTGATAGGTTTATAATAGAACAAGTCTTTAATAATTAATCTGGTGGAGGCGGCGGGAATCGAACCCGCGTCCGAAGACAAAATCCCCCAAGCTTCTCCGAGCGCAGTCCGTGTTTTAAACTTCGGATTTGGAACGCCCACGGACAGGCTTTCCAAATCCTAGCCTTTCTAAGATTTCGCGACTTTGGACGAAAGGCAAATCCAAAGTCGCTAGACCGGTTATGTCACGCCCTAGCCAGAGCCCCGGTCAAACCCTGGTAGGACGGCAGCTTTTTAAATTAAGCTGCTAATGCTAATTCTTCGTTGGCACTTATCTTTTTCCCGAGTTTTTTTACGAGGAACCCGGAAACCTCGGCTCGCTTCTTGGGGGATTTCATCCCCGTCGAAACCAGTTCGCCCCCGTATATATTTGACTTGTTTTAAAAGACCAAAGTTCAAAAAAAAGGTCCCGCATTCGGGACCTGGTGCCGAGGGCGGGACTTGAACCCGCACGAGCGTTGATGCTCACATGGCCCTCAACCATGCGTGTCTGCCAATTCCACCACCTCGGCTCGCGTAATTTATTATACCACAATTATAAATTTGGTCAAGTACTTTTTATTGAATTTATCTTTCTATTTATATTCGCCATCTCAAGTGCAACCATAGCAGCTTCAAAACCTTTATTGCCCATCTTTGCACCTGCACGATTAATAGCTTGTTCTAAAGTGTCTGCAGTAACAACACCAAATGAAATTGGAACTTTCCCTTCTAAATTTAATTGCATAACAGCTTTTGATATCTCATTTGAAACAACTTCAAAATGATATGTCTCACCTCTTATAATCGCACCAAGTGCAATAAGTGCATCAAAATCTAAATCTACAAGTTTTTTTAATACAAATCCAATTTCCATACTTCCTGGTACCTTTATTATTTCAGTATTTTTGACCCCATGTCTATTGAGACAATCAATTGCTCCATCTAGCAACATTTCAGTAATTTGACTATTAAATCTTGAAACAACTATGCCTATTTTTAAATCCTCACAATTTTGATATTGGCCTTCTAAAATCACTATTCCACTCCTTCCAATTTTAAATTATGTTTCATCTTTTTTGCCTTTGTAAAAAGATATTTTTTGTTATACTTATTAACCCTCCCATAAATATTAACTATTTCTTTAATTTTTATCCCATATCTTTTCAATTCTTCATATTTTTTCGGATTATTAGTTAAAATCTTAACTTCATTAATTTTCAAAGCTTTGAGTATTAAGTATGCTGCAAAATAATCCCTTTCATCATCTTTAAATCCCAGCTTTAAATTTGCCTCTACTGTATCATATCCTTCATCTTGTAATTTATAAGCTCTTACCTTATTATTTAAACCTATTCCTCTTCCTTCTTGGCGAAGATAAATTAACACACCACCTTTTTTAGAAATAATTTTCAATGAATTTTCTAGCTGATCTCCACAATCACAACGAAGTGAATGAAAAATATCGCCGGTTGCACATTCAGAATGAATTCTTAAATAAGGAATAGATTCTTTAAATGGCTTTTTTACAATTGCAATATGTTCTCGAGAATCGTACGGATTCTTAAAAGTATAAATTTTAAAATCTTCATCAATTGCCGTTGGAAGTTTAACTGATGTATCAATAGAAAACTTCTTTTTTACATACTCCTTATACAAATCTTCTATGTCAATTATTTCCAATTTGTGCTTTTTCGAAAGCTCTAAAATATACTCAAAATCATGGGAATCACCACTACTATTTAAGATCTCAATAATTACACCGTAAGGCTTATACCCAAGATACTCAGAAAAAAACACTGAAGCTTCTGTATGTCCCCATCGTCCTTTTCTTGCACCTAAAACATTTACATGACCTGGGTAAACAAAATGCTTAATACTTAACCCTTCTGAAATTTTTTGTATGGTGCAGCATCTTTCATTAACAGATATTCCTGTACCTTTCCCATAGTCTACCGTAATAAAAAAATTTGTTTTGGAACCATTAGAAGGTAATTTAAAAAAGCCTCTATTTAATAGATCATCTTCAGGAGCACTAACACATAAAAGTCCTTTGCCTTTTTCAATAATAAAATTTAAAACTTTTTCATCACAAATTTGAGCAGGAATAAAAAAATCACCTTCTAATTCATTCTTTTTATCAATTAAAATATACGGTTTCAAAACATTCACCCCCTATATCTTGCAAATACATCAATTTCATAATTTACAATATCTCCAGTTTTTAAATACTTTAAATTTGTATTTTCATTTGTAAACGGAATTACTTGAACCTCAAACGAATCAAGAGAAACATTTGCAATAGTTAAACTAATACCATTTAATGAAATAGAGCCTTTTCTCTTTATCGCATAATTTTCTTTAGGCATTGAAAACTTATATAAAATACCAGAATTCATTGCTTTTCTTCCAAGAAAAGTCACTACACCATCAATATGTCCAAGAACAAAATGCCCATTTAATCTATCTCCAATCTTTAAAGCTCGCTCAATATTTAAGTATTTAGCCTTTTTTATATTCGTTTTTTCAATGGTTTCATATCCCAAATCAAAATAGCAAACATCATTTTTTACTTCTTTTACTGTCAGGCATATACCATTTACAGACACACTATCACCAACATTACATGAAAAAGGTAGCTTAATCTCCAGTGTATTTCCAACAATTTTAAAATCCTTAGCTACATATTCAATAATTCCCGTAAACATTTTTTATTACCTCCAAATAAAACTCATTTTTTAATCGTCTTATTTTCCTAATCTTCAAATTAAACTCTTCATCAATGTATTTTTCAAATTCTGAAAATGCAGAAAGTCCTCTTCCAAAAATTTTTGGAGCATAAAAAAGATGGAGTTCATCAGAAAAATCATAAAACTGGGATAGCACACTAGCGCCTCCTTCAATCAAAACTGAGTCAATATTTAAGCTATGTAACCTTTCTAAAATATCCTCAGGGCGGGTTTCAGGATAGCATTCAACTCCATTGTATTTCTCACATCTACTTGAAAAAACAATTGTCCTAGAATGATTATCAAAAACATTAAAATTTTTCCCTGCAAGTTTTCCTTCATAATCTAAAATTATTCTGATTGGATTTCTACCACCATTTCTACAAGTAAGTTGTGGATTATCTTTTAACACTGTATTTGCCCCTACCATAATTGCAGTAAAAAAGTTACGTAAGTTATGTGAAATATTAAAATTACTTTTCGTTATCCACTTAGACCTTCCCAAATTATCGCAGATAAAACCATCAAGACTCATTGCAGCTTTTAAAGCTACATAAGGAGTCTTTTTAGTAATGTACTTTATAAAACCCCTGTTAAGATAACTTGCTTCTTTTTCAAGAAGTCCAACATGAACTTCTATTCCATTTTTTCTTAGAATGTCAATACCTTTACCATTTACTAAAGGATTTGGATCTAGGATGGAGACATAAACTTGAGAAATTTTGGACTCAATAATTAAATCAGTACAAGGTGGGGTTTTACCATGGTGGCAACAAGGTTCAAGATTTACAAACAAAGTACTTCCTTCAAGAGAAGTTTTTGCATTTAAAATAGCGTTCCTTTCTGCATGAAAATCACCATATCTTTTGTGATATCCTGTGCTAATAATCTTGCCATCTTTTACGATAACAGCGCCAACTAATGGATTTGGAGATACTCTTCCTACACCTTTCTTTGCAAGCTTTAGTGCAAGTTTCATGAATTTTTCCAAAATAAATCCCTCCTTTTTCAGGAGGGAGAGGAATAAAGCATAAATGTATTCATTTATGCTTGTCCTCTCCCATCCGGACTATTACCGTCGGCTCCGGAATTCCACCGGATCAACCCTTTTAAGGGCTCGCGGGCTTTCACCGCCGGTCGGGAATTTCACCCTGCCCCGAGGACATTTTCAACAATATTATATCATCATATTAACTTTTATCAACTACTTTAATTTAAATTTCCTAATTTCTTGATTTAACTTAAAGATCATTTCAGTCAAACTTGAAATATTAGTGTATAACATATTTGCAACTTCTTCATCTTCCTCAGAAAATTTCTGTACATCTTCTGATAACTTATACACATTATTGACCTGATTTAAAACCTCACTTGCTGCACTAGACATCTCTTCCACAGATGCATTTTGCTCTTGAGAGTGAGCTGCTAGAACATCAACAATAGAAGAGAGATTATTAAAAGACTCTAAAATTTCATTCAATACACTTGTCAACTTTTCTATCTCTTCTTGTGAATTTTCTATTTCTTCTTTCACTTGGCTTGTTTCATTTTTTATAACATCAGAACTTTCCGTTATCTCTTGAATAGTGTTTGTTATTACATCTGTAGCGCCTTTTGTTTCTTCAGCAAGTTTTCTAATTTCATCAGCAACTACCGCAAAACCTTTTCCTGCCTCACCAGCACGAGCTGCCTCAATTGCTGCGTTTAGTGCAAGAAGATTTGTTTGTTCTGCTATATTACGTATAGTATTAACTATCTCTCCAATATTTTGTGTAAAATTAAGAAGTTCAGATATCTTCTCATCAAGTCCAAGATACTTTGAAACAACCCTATCATTTGCATTTTTTACTTTTTCAAGATTTTCTTTTCCAAGATTTGTAGTATTTAATAGTTTATTGTTAATTTTCATGGTATCAGATGCCGTATTGTTTAAAGTTACTGCATGACTTGATAACTCTTCAAGACTTGCAGTAATCTCTTCAACCGCAGCACTTATCTTCTCAACCGATTTTGTTTGCTCAATTGTACTATTTCTAGTTTCCTCAATTGAAGAAAGCAATTTTTCAAAATTCTTATTTGCAATTTCAGTTACATCTTTAGATTTATATATCGTGCCTTCAAATTCCCTTATAATTTTTGAAATTTCATTAACCATATTTTCTAGATTTAAAGAAATTTCTCTAAATTCATCTAAAGATGAAATGTTAATTTTTCTTGTAAAATCACCTTGACCGTATTTTTTCATACTATTATTAAGTTCTTCTACTGGCCTTAAAATAAATCTAATCACAAAATACACCGTAAATGCCAAAATAACATTCAACGATAAACTGATATATGTTGCATTCCAACTGTTATGTTGATCCAAAATTCCTTTCGTATAAAGATATCTTATAATTATTGGCCCAATCCAAAGAGTAATTGATAAAACAGAAATTAGAATTTTCAAATTAACACCGATTTTAAACTTGTTGAATAAATCCCTTATTTCATCAAAATTAATAATTCTTGAATAAGTAAAAATAAATAATGCTATTATGTTCATATTTATTGCAAATGCTCCATTTAATCTCAATGCCAGTGTTTCACTAGGAAGATCCGTCATTTTAGAAGCAACTAAACCTACAACTGTTGCTGCAACAAAGTTTCCCAAAAATAAGACTATAGATGAAAAGGTTGGAACATTAAATCCTTTCCCACGTTTTACATTTTTCACATTTTTATAAATAAAAAAAGCTACTAAAGCTCCAAATGTAACAACAGCTAAAAGATAACCTATTAATAAATTTGTTACTGGATAATTTTTCAATCCAGAAAATACATAGTATGAAAAAAGAAGCGCAGGAAAATCCAAGACTAATAAAAAAAATAAAACAAGATTTAACAATTTTCTTTCAATTGACATTTTTTCACCTCACAAAAAAATATAGTGATTACTCGATTATCACTCTTAAAAACTTATAACATGAAATTTATAAAATTCAAGAAAATATTCTTTTTCAATTAAAATGATAAAAATTATGTATATGTTACAATTTATTTAAATGAAAGTTCTAAAGTTTTCCAAGCAAGTAAAAAACATTTAATTCTCATTGGATAATCTTTAATACTTTTGAATTCTTCAATCAATCCCAATATCGATTTGTCGTATTCTTCTCCACGCGTCATTTTATATACGTTATCTATTAATATTTTTACCTCATCAATTGATTTATCAATAATATTTTCTATCATCAAGTTAGCCGAAGCTTGACTTATTGCACAGCCAATTCCTTCAAATTTTGCATCTACTATCCTTTCATTTTCAATTTTTAAATATAAAGTTATTTCATCACCACAAGAAAGATTTTTACCTTCTTCTACTTTAGTGGCATCTTCAATCTTTCCCTTATACTTTTTAAGTTTAGAATAATCCATGATTAATTCATTGTACATTAAACCACTCCTTTATCCTTTTTATTCCTTCTATTAATATATCTATATCTTCATATGTGTTGTATATATAAAAACTTGCTCTACATGTACTGTTTGGAAATTGAGACAGTCTACTTTGTGACTTTAAAACATTCATCAAAGGTTGTGCACAATGATGACCGCTCCTTATTGCTACTCCAAATTTTTCATCTAAAAGGTGTGCAACATCATGTGGATGAACTCCGTCAATATTAAAGCTTAAAATACCGCAGTGAGATTTATCAAGTGGACCATAAACTTCTACATTTTCAATATTTCTAAACTTTTCAATAGCATATTTTGTAAGATCTAGAATATGTTTTTTTGCCTCATCAAATCCAATATTATTTAAATATTCAAGCGCATAATTTGCACCAACAATTCCACCAATATTTGGAGTGCCTGCCTCAAATTTGTATGGAAGCACATTAAAGGTAACATCTTCAACACTAACCTTATCAATCATTTCACCACCATACAAAAAAGGTTCAAGTGTTTCCAAATATTGGCTTTTTCCATATAAAACCCCAACTCCGCTTGGCCCAAGCATTTTATGGACTGAAAAACAAAGAAAATCAATATCTAAGCCCTTAACATCAATCCTTTGATGCGGAATAAGCTGCGCTCCATCAACTATTAATATTGAATTAGGAAAAATATTGCGAATTTTTTCTATATCAATTAACTGTCCCGTTACATTTGAATGTCCTGTAACAGCAACCACTTTAGGATTTATATCTTTTTTTAAAAAATCATCGATATTTATGCTTCCAAAACGCAAGCTTGGTTCAACAAATTCTACTCTAAATCCATGTAATTTAGAAAGTCTTAACCATGGGACAAAATTTGCATGATGCTCAACTAAAGTTGTTAAAACTATATCATTCTCGTTCAACATTTTACTTCTTACTAAACTTTCAACTATAAGATTTATTGACATTGTTGTTCCTGATGTGAAAATTATCTCATGTTCACTAGCATTCAAAAAATTTGCATAATTTTTTCTAGAAAACTCTAGCATCTGAGTTGACTCAGATGCTAGAGTATGAACTGCTCTATGAACATTTGCATAATTTTCTAAATAAAATCTAGACAATTTATCAATTACCTGTTTTGGTTTTAATGTACTTGCAGCACTGTCAAGATAAACAATACGATTTCCTTTTATTGTTCTTGAAAGTGCAGGAAAATCACTCAATATATTTTTTAAGAGCATTTTTTACGACCTCCTCAAGGCCAAATACTGAAAGCTCATTAATTAAATTTTCAAAAATACCGTTTAATATAAAGCTTTTTGCTTCCTTTCTATTAAATCCTCTACTCATTAAATAGAATATTGCATCTTCATCAAGTGGAGCAGAACTTGCCGCATGTGATGCAGTAACTTCATTTTCGTCTACTAACAAACTTGGGATAGCTTCCATTTTTGAATCTTTTGATAATAATATACATCTTTCCATCTCTTCTGCTTCACTATTTTTTGCACCTCTTTTTAAATCAAGTATACCACGAAATACTACTTTTGCTTCATCAGAAAGTGCACCTTCTGCCTTTATTGAACCTTTATTTTCAAGTCCTACAAACCTTAAAAGATATTGAAGATCAAAAATTGCATTTTTACTTCCCAAAAAGTAAGGTCTAACATCCACATTACTTTCATTACCGTTCATCTTTACTCCCAAATATCCTGCTACCTTTCCTTCACCAATATATATATCTCTAACTTTTACTTGTGCTTTATCTTCAACTATAATAAAAATATTATCAACCGAAAAAGAATTTTCTTCACTTACATGAATGTTGTAAATTTCAACTTCTGCATTATCATCTGCCACAACTCTCAATGTATTATTTGAAAAATTTTTCGTTTTCAAAATTCTTACAAGAACTAACTTACCATTAACCTTATACACATCATTTGTTATTCTATCAATATATTCAACTTTTACTTCTTTTTCCTTATCAACTTCTATATATTCACCCATAGATGAAAATATATCTGATAACAAAACATATTTTCTATGAGTTCCCTCAAAATCTATCAAATCTAAATCTTCTTCAACACCTTTAAAATATCCCTCATATTTATACTCTGGCAAACTTATACTATTAATTTTCAATCTTTTCCATATAGGAAAACCTACTTTTGTATATTCGCTATACTTTTCCAAAATATGCTTTCTAACAAATTTATTTTCAATACTTGAAAGTGCTTTTTCTAAATCTTTTTCAGTATAGTCACCTTCGAAAAATTGCTTTGGGGCACTCACCACTGCTTTTTCATTATCTAAAAATAATTCTAAATTTTTCTCCATAACTAACACCTCACCCTATTGATGATTCAATTTCCATTTCAATTAATCTATTAAGCTCAAGGGCATACTCAAATGGTAAACTACTAACAATCGGTTCAATAAATCCTTTAACAATCATACTTTTAGCTTCTGTTTCACTTAAGCCTCTTGTCATCAAATAAAAGATTTGTTCATCTTTAATTCTTCCAATTCTTGCTTCATGACCTACATCCGAATCACTATTATATACTTCAATTAATGGAACTGTATCACTTTTCGATTTATTATCAAGCATTAATGCGGTACATTGAACATGAGATTTACTTTTTTTAGCATCTTGTGCTATTCTTAATAGCCCTCTATAAAAAGCCCAGCCGCCACCAACACTGATACTCCTTGCATCAATTGTGGAACTTGTATAAGGTGCAAGATGTACTACTTTTGAGCCTGTATCCATATGTTGGCCTGGTCCTGCATATGTAATACCTAAACTTTCTGCTTTTGCACCCTTTCCTTTAAGGATCGTCATAGGATACAGCATTGTTTTCATACTACCAAGTGATCCTGAAACCCAAGACATCACTCCATTTTCTTCTACTATAGAACGTTTTGTATTCAAATTATACGTATTTTTACTCCAATTTTGAATTGTCATGTATTTTACTTTTGCATCTTTTTTTACGTAAATCTCAACCATTCCTGTATGCAAATTAATAACATTGTATCTTGGCGCTGAACAACCCTCAATAAAAGTTACCTCAGAGCCTTCATCGGCTACAATAACTGTATGTTCAAGCTGACTCATTCCAGGATTACTCATTAAAAAATAAGCTTGAAGTGGCATTGGAACTTTAACACCCTTTGGAACATATAAAAATGTTCCTCCACTCCAAATTGCACCATGTAGTGCCGCAAATTTATGATCATGGGCTGGAACAAGTTTCATAAAGTATTCTTTTACTAAGTCTGGATATTCTCTTACTGCACTTTCCATATCCATGAAAATTACACCAAGACCTTCAAGTTCTTTCTTTATATTTTGATACACTATTTCCGAATCAAATTGTGCTCCAACACCGGCAAAATATTTTCTTTCAGCTTCAGGAATTCCAAGTTTATCAAAAGCCTTTTTAATTTCTTCAGGAACTTCTTCCCAACTTGTCTGCTTGTTAGCCTTTGGCTTAATATATGGAATTATCTTATTCAAATCCAATTCAGAAATATCAACTCCAAATCTTGGATCATGCCATTTTTGAAAAATTTCCAAAGATTTAAGTCTAAGTTCTCTCATCCATTTAGGTTCACCTTTAATCTCAGAAATTTCTTCAATTATTTTTGGTATCAAGCCAGGTAAACTTTTATACTCTGGCTCAATATTAGCAATATAATTAAACCTATCTTCATTCTGTTTTATATCAAACATGTCATCACCCCGCAATTACAGAATAGCCATTTTTTTCTATCTCATCAGCCAATGAAAAATCACCGCTCTTTACAATCTTTCCATCTGTGTAAACGTGAACTTTATCAACATCTAAATAATTAAGTATTCTTTTGTAATGAGTTATAATAAGTATACTCGTCCCAGATTCTCTTATCTTATTAATCTGATTTGCAACAATTCTTAAAGCATCAACATCTAACCCCGAATCAATTTCATCTAAAATTAAAAGTTTGGGCCTTAAAAACCTTGCTTGCAAAATTTCTGATTTTTTCTTTTCTCCACCAGAAAATCCAACATTCAAAAACCTATTTAAGAAATTATCTGAAACAACAAGCTCACTTAATATTTCGTCTATTTGTTTATTTAATTGCGCAAAAGATTCATTATCTCCATGAATTTTTCTATATGCACTTAAAAGAAAATTACTGAATTTTACACCGTCTATTTCAAATGGATTTTGAAAAGTCATAAAAATACCTTTTTTTGCCCTCTCATCAGTAGTTAAGTCAACAATATTTCCACCTTCAAAAATTATTTCGCCTGAATCAACTCTATACCTTGGATTTCCCATTATAACGTTTGCAAGAGTCGATTTTCCTGAACCATTTGGTCCCATAATAGCATGTAATTCTCCATAACCTATATCCAAATTAACACCTTTTAATATTTTTAAGTTTTCTTCTTTCACAGATGCATGCAAATTTCTAACTTCAAGCAATTTTTCCATGATATTACCTCCTTAATTAGTTTTTCCTAATTAAAGTATAACATATTAATTTCAAAAGTCAATAATAAAAAATAAAGGCTTGGAAAATTCAAGCCTTTATTAAAAAAAATTCCCCGGAAAAGTTTCCGGGGAATTTGTCTATTAAAATGATTATTAATATTCTGGCATTTCTGGCATTGGTGCGTTATTCTTTGGTTCTGGTTTTTCAACTACAAGTGCTTCTGTTGTTAACAACATGCTTGCAATTGATGCTGCATTTTGAAGTGCACTTCTTGTAACTTTTGCTGGGTCAATAATTCCGCGTTCAAACATGTTGCAATATTCACCTTTTAATGCATCAAATCCGTATGCTGGATCATCATTTTCAAGTACCTTGTGAACAATAATCGCACCATCATAACCTGCATTCTTTGCTATTTGGTTAATTGGAGCTACCAATGCATCGTAAACAATCTTTGCCCCAATCTTCTCATCACCATCAAGTTCATTTACAACTTTTTCAACAGCTTTTCTTGCGCGAAGTAGCGTAATTCCTCCACCTGGAACAATACCTTCTTCAACAGCTGCTCTTGTAGCACTGAGAGCGTCTTCAATTCTGTGTTTCTTTTCTTTTAACTCGGTTTCTGTTGCAGCACCAACTTTAATTACTGCGACACCACCAGCAAGTTTTGCCATTCTTTCTTGTAATGTTTCTTTTTCGTATTCTGATGTAGTTTGCTCGATTTGCGCTTTAATTTGAGCAATTCTCTTTTTAATTTCTTCTTGATCACCATGTCCACCAACAATTATTGTTTCGTCTTTTTTAACTCTTACAACATCTGCTCTTCCAAGATCGTTTAATGTCAAGTCTTCTAAGTTAATTCCTACTTCTTCGCTTGCTACTATACCACCGGTAAGAATTGCAATATCTTGGAGCATCGCTTTTCTTCTGTCACCAAATCCAGGAGCTTTAACTGCTACTGTATTAAGTGTTCCTTTTAGTTTGTTAAGAACAAGTGTTGTTAATGCTTCACCTTCAACATCTTCTGCAATAATTACAAGTGGTTTTCCAGTTTGTGCTACTTTTTCAAGAATTGGAATAAGTGGTTTTATATTTGAAAGTTTTCTATCGGTAATAAGGATAAATGGCTCATTGTAAACTACTTCCATTTTTTCAGGATCAGTTACAAAGTAAGGTGAAACATATCCTCTATCAAATTGCATACCTTCAGTAAATTCAACATATGTCTCAATTGATTTACTATCTTCTACAGTAATTACTCCATCTTCTCCGACTTTTTCCATTGCTTCTGCGATTAATTTACCAATTTCTTCACTGTTTGCACTGATAGATGCTACATGAGCAATATCATCTGTACTTGAAAGTTTCTTTGATATTTTCTTAATTTCTTCAACACCTGCTGCAACTGCTTTTTCAATTCCTCTTTTTACAAGGATTGGGTTTGCACCAGCTGTTACGTTTTTAATTCCTTCTTTTATCATTGCTTGTGCGAGAACTGTTGCTGTTGTTGTTCCGTCACCTGCTACATCGTTTGTTTTACTTGCAACTTCTTTTACAAGTTGTGCTCCAAGATTTTCAAATTTATCTTCAAGTTCAATTTCCTTAGCAATTGAAACACCATCATTTGTAATTGTTGGACTTCCCCAAGATTTTTCAATAACTACGTTTCTTCCTTTTGGACCTAATGTAATTTTAACTGCATCTGCAACTGCATCTACACCTCTTTCAAGTGCTCTTCTTGCCTCTTCACTGAATTTTAACATCTTTGCCATGCGTGTCACCTCCCTATTAGTCTTCTATTTTTGCTAGAATATCTTCTACATCAATTATTATGTAATCTTCTTCCTCTATCTTAATTTCGGTTCCTGAATATTTGGAAAAGATTACTTTATCACCTACGTGAAGATCAACATCTGCATCTTCCAAGTTACCTACTGCAACAATTTCTGCTTTCATAGGTTTTTCTTTTGCAGTATCTGGAAGAACAATTCCTCCTTCAGTTCTCTTTTCCTCCTGAATTGGCTTAATTAAAAGTCTTGATCCCAATGGAATAACCTTCATAATCGTACCCCCTTTCAAAGTTTTTGTTGTCACTCTTATTCATCGACTGCTAATTTAAGTTTACCAAAAATATCAAAATTGTGAAGTCTGATTATTACCGATTATTACTTTTTAAAAGAAATTAAGTCAAAATAACATATATTTTCTTTTGTTTTCACACTTTTTATATCACAAAAAAAGGAAGGGAGGCATTTTCTGCCTCCCTTCTGGTGGAGCCGATGGGATTTGAACCCACTGCCTCTACCGTGCCATGGTAGCGCTCTCCCAATTGAGCTACGGCCCCTTACAATATATAATTTATCATATTTTCTATTTTCAGTCAACATTTAGCACAAAACAAAATTATATGGTAAAATTGTTAAAAATAGGGGGCGTATAAATTGAACATTTTTGAAAAAATTCATCCTAACCTTAATGTTAATGAACTATCTACAGATAGTCTTGCTTATCTAGGTGATGCAGTGTTCAATCTTTTCGTAAAGGTATTATATTTCAAAAATACAAGTGTAAAAAATTTACACAAAGATTCTCAACTCCTTGTAAACAGAAATTTTCAAGCTACCCTTCTAGATAAAGCCCTTCCTCTACTAAATGAAGAAGAAAAAGCATTTGTAAAAAGAGGTATAAACAGTAAAGGAGCCGGAAGGTATGGAAATGATCCCGCCTACAGAAAAAGTACTGGTTTTGAAGTTCTGGTAGGCTATTTGTATCTAACTAACCAAGAACGTCTTTACAATTTATTAATGGAGGTGTTAAAATGAGTCGCTCTGTAATCATTGATGGTTCAGTTATTTATACCAATTACAGTCAAATCATGGGGCACAGAAAATTTGAAGAACTTTTAAAAGAATTTATAACCATACTCTCTGAAAAAAATAGTCCACTCTTAGAAGCAATTTCACCCTTCAAATTTGGAAATGAATACGACATTAGAAGGTTATCTGAATATCTCCATCTTTTATCTATGAGAAATATTAGAGAATTAATTCACATAATGAATTACGTAAACCCTGAAAAACTTGAAAAATTTATTGAAGGCTTTTACTCATTCTGGAGATCAAAACACAGATTTATGGTAAGGCACGAAAAATACGTAAGTGATTACAATAGACGTGCAAGTATAGAATATACAATGACAATGATTGGTGATCAATTTAAAGCTGTTATTAAAAATTTATACAGACAACTAATTTCAAATATATCAAATGAGTTTCCAAAAGTAATGAGACAGCTGCCAAGCGGAGCTCAAGCAATGTTCTTATACGATTATATTGAGTGTGACGATTTTGGTGCAAATTGGATGAAAAATATTCCAACAATATGGGGTGCAATTTTTGATCCACCTGCAATTTTTTATACAAATTCAAACAAACGAAAAGGAATTATTCCTGTAGAAGAAAAAGATATTTTAGACAAAATAAATCTTTCTAGCAATGAGTGGTTTAGGATTCCAATATACGTAGGAAAATTATTATTCTTTAATTTTGTACATAAAGAATATCTTGCACATGGTGCTGGACTTGCGAATTTGTTTGAAATAGCCTCACCAAAGGATATAAAAAATAAAAAACCTGACGGAATAATAATATTTGGAATTGCTCCAGAAAAAATCCCAGATTATAATGAAAAATGGAAAAACGCAGTAGTTTTTAAAGACAAAAATTGCTACGTCGGTGTGATACCTGGAACAGACGAAAATGATTATTTTGGATACATGAAAAAAACTACCTTGACAGTTCACAATTTGATAATGATAGATAACGAAAGACTTCCAATCCATGGATCAATGGCACAAATAACATTAAAATCTGGGAAAAAAGCAGTAGCTATGTTTGTAGGCGATAGCGGCGCTGGAAAAAGTGAAACACTTGATGCACTAAATAGAATGAAAGAAGTAGCAGAAGTAAATATTATAATAGATGATATGGGAAGTTTAGATATATACAACGATTCCGTTGTAGCATATGGAACTGAGACTGGAGCATTTGTTAGGCTCGATGATCTACCACCAGGATATGCATATCATACAATGGATAGAAGTATATTCATGAACCCTGATAAAATTAACGCAAGAGTTATAGTTCCATTCAACAACTATAAAGATATTATTACCCCAATCAAAATTGACTTTCTATTCTATGCAAATAACTACACAGAAGTCAAAGAAGAAAACGAAAGAATAAAGTTCTTTGAAACATATGAAGATGCCTTAAAAGTATTCTCAGAAGGTAAAAGAATGGCAAAAGGAACAACCTCTGAAAAAGGATTAACTACATCATATTTTGCAAACCCATTTGGTGCAATCCAAATGAAAGAAAAACACGAAAAAATTGCGCAAAAATTCTTCAAAAAAATGTTTGAAACGGGGGTGAAGATTGGTGAAATAAGAACGATGCTTGGAGTTGAAGGGTACGAAAAGGAAGGAACTATGCTTGCAGCAAAAGCATTAATGAAAATCATTGAACAAAAGGGGTGAAATAGTGTTAAATCAATCTTTAATTAAAGATATTATTGGCACAGTATTAAAATATGGGGGAGACTTTGCAGAAGTTTTTGTAGAAAACAAATATGAAAACAGGATAGAACTTACAGATGGAAAAATTCAAAAAGCAAATACTAATAACATCTCTGGTGTCGGTATTAGAGGATTTCTTGGAAAAAAGGCAATATATGCATATACTAATGTTTTTGAAAAAGAAAATTTATTATCTGTCGCAAAAAGAGTAGGAGAAGCTTTATCTGAAGTTAAAATTAATGATTTAACTTTAGATTTTGATAATAAAAAATTAAAAAATAGACATGTTATATATTTATACCCAAAAGACGTTGAAAAAACAGAAAAAGTAAAAGTAATGAAAAGAGCATACGAATCAGCCAAAAATTATTCAGAATTAATTAAGCAAGTTCAAGTATGGTTCTGGGAATACGACCAAGAAGTATTAATTGCAAATTCTGAAGGTGTTTGGGCAGAAGATAGACGTGTAAAAACAAGACTTATGATTAATGCTATAGCCGAACATAATGGTAATATGGAAAGAGGCTTTTATGGACCAGGAGCAAGCATGGGATTTGAACTATTTGATAGAATAGACGTTGAAGAAGCTGCAAAAAGAGCTGCAAGAATCGCTGCAAGAATGGTAGATGCCGAACCAGCACCTGCAGGTAAAATGCCAGTAATTATTTCAAATGAATTTGGTGGTGTTATATTCCACGAAGCAGTTGGACATGCACTTGAAGCAACTTCTGTTGCAAAAGGGGCATCCGTTTTTGCAGGAAAATTAGGTCAGAAAGTTGCCGCTGAATGTGTATCAGCTGTTGATGATGCAACAATACCAAATGCTTGGGGTTCAGCAAATGTAGATGATGAGGGGACACCAACAAGAAGAAACCTTCTTATAGATAAAGGAGTGTTAGTTGGATACCTAATTGATAAATTAGGTGGAAGAAGAATGGGAATGGAAAGCACAGGAAGTGCTCGAAGACAAGATTATACATTTGCTCCAACTTCTAGAATGAGTAATACATTTATATTACCTGGCGATTACCATCCTGAAGAAATCATAGCAGCAACCGAATTCGGTCTTTATGCAAAAGAAATGGGTGGAGGCTCAGTTAACCCAAGTACCGGTGAATTTAATTTTGCAGTTAATGAAGCATATTTAATTGAAAAAGGTAAGATTACAAAACCCGTTAAGGGAGCAACACTTATTGGAAAAGGATATGAAATAATTCAAAAAATTGATATGGTTGGAAACGATGTTGGTAGAGGTCAAGGTGTTTGTGGATCAATTTCAGGAGCTGTTCCTGCAGATGTAGGACAACCTACAATAAGAGTTTCAGAAATAATCGTTGGGGGGCGAAACAAATGACATACAACGAATTTAAAGAAAAATTATTTTCTATTGCAAAAGAAAAAGGATTTGAAGCTCAGATTGATCTATCAGAAAGTTCAGAATTTTCACTAAGATATGCTAATGATGATATAGATCAATATACAGACGCTTCAAAATTTTCAGTTTCTATAAAAATTCTAAAAAATGGAAAGATAGGAAGAGTTTATACAGAACAACTAGAAGATCCAGAAAAATTATTTGAAGAAGCCCTAAAAAACTGGGAGTTAACAGATAGTGAAGATGAAGAATTTTTCTATGATGGAAGCGGCAAATATATTGAAATGGATCTTTACAATGGAAGTTTTGAAAAAACAAGCGTTTCAGAAAAAATAGAATTTGTCAAAAAGCTATATAACAGTGCAAAATGTGATGATAGAATAGTCATGGTTCCATATGCAATTTACAATAATTTCAAAGTTTCTAAAAAAATTTCAAATACTTTAGGGCTTGATGTTTCAACAACCGCAGATGGTGGATACAGCTATGCAATGGCAGTATCAAAAGATGAATCAACCCACTCTGGATTCTGGATGGAAGTTGGAACTAAATTCTCCGACCTTGATCCAGAAAAAATTGGAAAAACCGCTTGTCAAAATGCACTAAGTTTACTTGACGCAAAATCTGTTAAAAGCGGCAAGTACAGAGTAATAATCAAAAATACTGCTTTTGAAGACATGCTCAGCCTTCTTATTAGCATGATTTCGGCAGAAAACGTTCAAAAAAATATGTCCCCTTTAAAGGGAAAACAAAATCAAAAGATCGCAAGTACAATTTTAAATATTAAAGATGTTCCGTACTATAAAAACAGTATTTCAAATAGACCTTTTGACGATGAAGGAGTTCCAACAAAAGAAACACCAATTATAGAAAACGGAATATTAAAGAGTTTCCTATACGATTTAAAAACTGCAAAAAAAGATAACACTGAACCAACTGGAAATTCCCTTGGTGGCTCAATTAGACCAATAAATTTACTTGTAGAAAGTGGAGAATATGACTTTGAAAGCCTTCTAAAAAAATTAGATGATGGGATAGTAATCATAGGTGTAGATGGAATGCATTCAGGTGCAAATCCAATATCTGGAAATTTCTCACTCGGTGCAAGAGGCTATAGAGTAATTAATGGAGAAATCTCCCATCCTATAGAACAAATAACCATCTCTGGAAATTTCTTACAACTATTGGAAAAAGTTGAAGCAGTTGGAAATGACTCAAAAATCTTCTATGGAATTATAACCCCAAGTATCTTAATAAGTGAGCTTGATATTGCTGGTGAATAAGGCGGATTTCTCTCCGCCTTTTTTATTTACAAAAAACAAAAATTAGATTAAAATTAAGTTGTACCTTTAAAAATAGGGAGGGGGAAAAGTGTATTTCCCTAGGTTGTTTGTTAATCTAAAAAAAATTAGAGAAAATGCTGAAAAACTACTTGAAACACTCTCAAAACTTAAAATTGAACTTGTTGCCGTGACTAAACTAACTTTAGGTGACCCAATCATTGCAAAAACACTTAAAGATGCTGGGGTAATAAAGATAGGCGAATCGAGATTAAAAAATATTAAAAGAATGATAGAAAATAATGTACCTGGCCCTTTTCAACTTTTGAGAATTCCTATGCCTTCAGAATTGGAAGACGCAGTACTATTAACAGATGAGATATTAATTTCTGAAGAAAAAGTTGCTTATATGATTGATGAAATTGCAAAAAAATATGATAAAAATATTGAATTGATCTACATGATAGATGTTGGGGACTTAAGAGAAGGAATTTGGTATGAAAAAGCTGCTTATACAATAGAAAAAGTAGCTAAAAAGTTAAAAATGGCTAAAATTGCTGGAATCGGGACAAACGTTGGATGTTTTGGTGGAGTTTTACCAACAAAAGAAAATTTAAATATTCTAGTAGAAATAAAAGATTACCTTGATGACAGACTAAACACAAATCTTAAAATTTCCGGAGGAAGCACTGTAACTTTATCGCTTATAGAAAACAATGAACTACCTTCTAAAATAAATCAATTTAGAATAGGTGAAGGGCTATTACTGGGGACTGATGCAACTGGAAATAGAGACATTCCATACCTTTCACAAGATACAGTGATTTTAGAAGCTGAAGTAATTGAAGTTGATTATAAACCTTCTGTTCCTGTAGGAAAAATTGGAAGAGATTCTATGGGCAGAATTCCACATTTTGAAGATTTGGGATGGAGAAATAGAATAATATTAGCAATTGGTGAGCAAGATGTTGATCCTTCTGGACTCAAGCCATTTGATAAAAAATTAAAAGTACTACACGCATCAAGTGACCATACCATAATAGATTACACAGATTCTAATAAAAACTATTCTATTGGAGACACCTTAAAATTTCATCTTTCTTATGGTGCAGCACTTAGGGCTTTTACTAGTCCTTTTGTAAAAAAAGAGTATATAAAAAATGCCTGACCATACGATCAGGCATTTTTTATTTTATATATCATCTAACTCTAAAAATGCTACTCTCAACTTTCCAGCCAAGAAAATAAAGAAGTTATCGTTTGGTTTTCTTTTCACCTCATAGCCTAACTTTTCTATATATTCTTGCCATCCATCAAGATTTCTTACTACAAACAATGTATTTAACCTTGAAAATTTATCTCCTCTTTTAATATAAGCTGTTCTTGATACAATATATGCATTTTCTATCTTTCTAACAGGAATTGACAATTTATTAAAAAATTCCAAAACAGGTTCCATATCTTCAACAACTTCTATTGATAAAATTGTTCTCAAATCTCCACTCTCGGTTATATACCTTGCAATATCTTCTATTGTTTTTGTTGAGCTATATTTAAATAAGTCCATAACATATGGCAGTGAAGGCTGTGCAATAACCTGTCTTGCAACAGCAACATTTCTTAATATCTCAACCGACAATGGCCTTTTCAGACTTATATCAACCTTTTTTTGAAGTCCCCTTAGCATTAAAGCAAGGTAAGAAGGTTTTACTGCTTCTCCATCTCCAGTCGAAATTAAATATTCATCTTTTCCTTCGTATTTTTTTAACCACTTATCAATCGGTGGCACAATTTCTACTTCATAGTTTTCATCTGAGACATACAAATAGTTTCCTTTTATATCTGTACCTTTTAGCTTTACAATATCTCCAGATTTCAATCCCAAAATACCAGCGAGCCCAACCAAAAGTACATACTTTTCGTTGCCATGTTTTGCCATCTTTTCTGCTTCTTCATATAATTTCCAAAAATCTAAATAATTTATCATTTCATAATCTGCTTTTTTATAAGGAACTTTTAAATCTTCTACTACTTCTGAATAAATTAGTGGATAAAATCTTTGTAAAAAAGCTCTTAATGGAACAAAATATTGTCTCCACGCTGTCGATTTGTAATTTTCTTTTATTTTCGAAAGCCATTTCCTAACATTTTCACTCGTTACATTACCTTCTACAAATTTTAAAAACGAATCAACCATATTAACATAATTTTTTTTGGTGCTTTCTGATATATTTTGAGTGTTTATATATTCTATAAATCTTTCTAAATCTGAGTTTATATTCACTCTATATCCACCTCCAAAAAACTAAGAAATTTATTCGTATTTTGATTATAACATAAATTATATTTATTTTTCTTTTAAATAGTCTTACTAAAGTTACAATTCGCATTGCGAATTTTTAAATACTATTACATTTTAGTAAATAAAACATGCATCACCTAGTGAGAAAAATCTATACTTCATCCTTACAGCGGTATTATAAGCTTCTAGAATAAAATCTTTTCCTGCAAAAGCAGCAACAAGCATTAAAAGTGTAGATTTTGGAAGATGAAAATTCGTTATTATTGCATCTGTCAATTTAAATTCAAAAGGTGGATAAAT
The DNA here is from genome assembly GCF_003990895.1 of Thermosipho globiformans. Classification (NCBI taxonomy): domain Bacteria; kingdom Thermotogati; phylum Thermotogota; class Thermotogae; order Thermotogales; family Fervidobacteriaceae; genus Thermosipho; species Thermosipho globiformans. Next base: position 31,565 of record NZ_BHXD01000004.1, on the reverse strand, counting down.
AAATATATCAGTTTTTCCATGATAACTTTCTTGATTAGAAAGTCTTGCAATCGTTTCAAGAGTTCTTACACTGGTTGTCCCAACTGCTATTATTCTTCCTTTATTCTTCCTTATTTCTCTTATCTTTTTAACCGTTTCAGCTGGCACATAGTACCTTTCTGAATGCATTTTATGCTCTCTTATATCTTCAACCTTTACTGGTCTAAAAGTACCAAGCCCAACGTGTAAAATTAAATCTGCAAATTCCACACCTTTATCCCTTAATTTTTCAAGGAGTTCTTCTGTGAAATGAAGCCCAGCTGTAGGTGCTGCAACCGAACCAGTTTCTTTTGAATACACTGTTTGATATCTTTCAAACGGAACTTGCTGATTCTTTATATATGGTGGTAATGGTGCATTTCCAAGTTCAAATAATTTTTCATCACTGCAATTAAATTCTAAGATTCTTGCTCCTTGCTGTGCGTAATCTTTACATACTACTTCTACATCATTAGATAAAATAATTTTTGTTCCTTTTTTAACTTTACTGCCTGGTTTTACCAACGCCTCCCAAACACCTTCACTTATTTTTTCTAAAAGCAAAATTTCAATTCTAGCCCCTGTTTCTTTTACACCATACAGCCTTGCAGGAATCACTTTTGTAATATTTCTAACAAGCAAATCTCCAGGGTTTAAATACTCAATAATATCTCTAAAAATTCTATGCTCAATTGTTTTTTCTTTTCTATTCAACACCATCAATCTAGAAGAATCTCTCGGATCTGCTGGAGTTTGAGCAATCAACTCCTCTGGCAAGTAATAATCAAAATCGCTAAGCTTCATCTATCTTCCTCCTTCTAAAAAATTGGGGAGGTAATCTCACCTCCCCATTCTTTAATTATTTTCTTAATCCTAATTTTTGAATTACATTCTTGTATGATTCTGGATCTTTGTTTCTTAAATATTTCAAAATTTTTCTTCTTCTTCCAACAAGCTTCATAAGTCCTCTTCTTGAGTGATAATCTTTTGGATGTTTTTTCAAGTGCTCTGTTAAGTGTTTAATTCTTGCAGTTAAAAGTGCAATCTGTACTTCTGTACTTCCAGTGTCACCCTCGTGAATTTGAAATTCCTTAATGATTTCCTCTTTGTTCATATCTTTACACCTCCACACTTTATTCCCACTACCAAGTAGGGGACTCATCCACCTACCGAGTAGGGGTCACATATATGATACATTAATTTTGTTCAAAAGTCAATATTTACATCTCATTTATAGCATTTAAAATTTGCTCCATATTTGCATCAATTAATATTGCTTCTCTTCCTCTTTCTTTTATTTCTACTTTTCCTTCTTTTAATTTCTTACCCACAGTAATTCTTAGTGGAAAACCTATTAAATCTGCATCTTTAAATTTCACACCTGGTGATACATTTCTATCGTCAATAATTACATCTACACCTTTATCTAATAAATAACTGTACAACTTTTCAGAAAATTCTTTTTCCTTTTCCTTTCCAACTACAACAATGTCCACTTCGTACGGTGCAACTGAACGTGGCCAAATTATTCCATCATCATCATGGAGCTGTTCAACTATTGCACCTAAAGTTCTTGAAATTCCCCAGCCATAACATCCCATAATAAATGACTTCATTTTACCATCTTTATCCATATATTTTACATCCATTGAATCTGAATACTTTGTTCCAAGCTTGAATATATGACCTAGTTCAATACCTTTTTCTCCTTTCAAAGGTTTGCCACAAACAGGACATGGATCACCAATTTGAACTACTACCAAATCAGTCCATTCATTAACCTTAAAGTCCCTATCTAAATTTACATTTATATAGTGATAATCTTTTTCCATTCCACCTACGACAAAGTTTTTCATATATTTAATTCCATAATCTGCTACTATTCTAACTTCATCTGCTCCTACTGGTCCTAAAAATCCTATTGGAACTCCAAACTCTTCAAGAATCTCATTTGCTTCTGCCATTTGCAATGATTGATCACCTAAATATGCCTTTAACTTTTCAAAATTAAGTTCTCTATCCCCCGGCACAAGAGCCATAACAAATCCTTCACGTCCTTTAAAGACTAAAGATTTAACTATTTTTCTAATTGGAACGTTTAAAAATTCTGCTACTTGCTCAACAGTTCTTACATTTGGAGTATATACCTTTTCTAAAGTCTTTTCAGCTTCATCATCTTTTTCGTAATCACCCTTGTATGGTACTCTTTCATCACTTCCTGCATACCCACAATCACAATACAAAACATTACTCTCTCCAGTATTTGCAAAAGCAACAAATTCATGAGATTCATTTCCACCAATTGCTCCTGTTGCCGCTTCTATTACAGAATATCTTAATCCAATTCTTTCCATTATTTTTGAATATGCGTTTTTAAATAATTGATAAGTCTCATCCAGTGATTCCCATGAATCATGAAAGCTGTATGCATCTTTCATAATGAATTCTCTTGCACGTAAAACACCAAACCTAGGCCTAATTTCATCCCTAAATTTCGTAGTTATCTGATATAAAGAAACTGGAAGCTGTTTATATGAATTTAACTCATTTCTAATCAATTCAGTAACAAGCTCTTCATGTGTTGGGCCCAACGTAAAATCTCTACTGTGCCTGTCTTTTAACTTCATCATTTCAGGGCCATAATCATCCCAGCGCCCACTTTTTTGCCAAAGCTCTGCAGGCTGAATTATAGGCATAAGTATTTCTTGCGCACCAATTTTATCCATTTCTTCCCTAACTATATTCTCAATTTTCAAAAGAGTTCTTCTTGCAAGTGGAAGATATGTGTAAACTCCTGCTGCGATCTTTCTAATAAAACCTGCTCTTTGAAGTAGTGCTTGACTTGGAATTTCTGCATCTGATGGATCTTCCCTGAGTGTTGGTGCATAAAGTCTTGAAAATCTCATTCCTCCACCTCCAAAATCTCCCACTTTGTACCATCAGGAGTATCTAATATCTTAATATTGGAATTTAACAGTGCATCACGGATCTTATCAGCTGCTTCAAAATTCTTAGCATTTCTAAATTCCTGTCTTACCTTTAATATCTCTTCAATTACTTTATTTGTATTTTCACTTTCTGAAATTTTCACTCCACCTTCAAATAACCCAAGAATGCTTCCAAAAACTCTTGTAATAAGATGATATCTCTTTAATGCCTCATCATCATTTCCTTCATCCATAGCCTTATTTAATTCTTTTGAAAGATCAAATATAAGTGCAATTGCTTTTGGGGTATTAAAATCATCTTCAAGCGCTTCTACAAATTTTTGCTCAATATCATTCATATATTCATCACGCTTTGGAACTTTCGGAAACGGATACTTTTCTTCAAATCTATTTAGAGTTTTTAATACCTTTAAAGCTGCTTTTTTATTTTCCATCATAATTTCATCCGAAAATTCTATAGGAGTTCTATAATGCTTTGAAAGTAAAAATAGTTTTACTGCATCTTTTCCATATCTTTTAACAGCTTCTCTGACCAAAAATACATTTCCTATAGACTTACTCATTTTATCTCCACGAGTAATTATCATTCCATTATGCATCCAATATCTTGCAAAAGGCTTCCCAGTCAGCGCTTCGCTCTGCGCTTTCTCATCCTCGTGATGTGGGAAGATCAAATCTTCTCCACCGGCATGAATATCAAATGTATCTCCCAAAAGTTTTTGAGACATAACAGAACATTCTATATGCCAACCTGGTCTTCCACAACCCCATGGGCTATCCCAGTTTGGTTCTCCAGGCTTTACAGCTTTCCAAAGTGCAAAATCAAGAGGATCCTTTTTCAATGTATTTATTTCAACTCTTGCACCCGAAATTAAATCTTCAATTTTTTTACCAGAAAGTTTTCCGTAGTGCTCAAATTTCTTAACACTAAAATATACATCACCATTTTCGGCTGTATATGCATAACCTTTTGAAATCAACTTTTCAACAGCCTCTACAATCTCGTTAACATAATCCGTTGTTCTTGGATGAAAATTTGCTGCACGTATTCCCAAACTTTGTGCATCTTTCCAGTACTCTGCGATAAATGTATCTGCAACGTCTTTAAAATCAACGCCCCATTCATTTGCTTCGTTGATAATTTTATCATCAATATCAGTAAAATTTTGAACCATTATGACCTTATAGCCTCTATATTCTAAAAAACGCCTGAACGCATCAAAAACCACTGCAGGTCTTGCGTTTCCAATATGTATATAGTTATACACAGTTGGTCCACAAACATACATTTTTACAACGCCAGGTTCAATTGTTTTAAGCTCTTCTTTTTTTCCAGTTTCAGTGTTTGTTATGTATATAGCCATACTACATCACCCCAGTTGTTTTTGAATCCTTTTAACAATATTTTCCTTTCCTAGAAGATAAACTATATCAATCAATTCTGGACCTTCTTCTCTTCCAGTTAATATAATCCTAAGATTCATATAAAAGTCTTTTCCTTTAACTTTCCCTTTTTTCATTGCATTTTTAAATGCTTGGTAAATATTTTTTTCATCCCAACTCTCAATGTTTTCTATTTCTTTTACTAATTCACTATATACTTGTTTTACCTCGTCTGACAGCTCTACTTTAATTTCTGGTTCTACAAAGAAAAATTCTACTAGGTCTGGTATCTGACTTAATTCTTCAACTCTATCCTTAATCGCTCTAAGAAGTCTTATAAACCACTCTTTTCTTTCATTTATTTCTTCTTCTCTTGCAAACTTTTCCAAGTAAGGCTTTGAAACTTCAAGCATTTCTTCATCGTTTAAATGTCTGAAATGCTCTGCATTCATCCATTTTAATTTTTGCGGATCAAAAATTGCAGGATTTTTCCCCAATCTATCTAACGAAAATGCGTTAATTAATTCTTCTAAAGACATAATTTCCTTTCCTTCTGGGTGTGACCATCCAAGAAGTGCTAAAAAGTTTACTACAGCTTGTGGTAAATAACCTCTTTCCTTAAACTCTTCAACTGATGTCGCACCATGCCTTTTGCTTAATTTTTTTGCGTCTGGTCCAAGAATCATTGAAACATGTCCAAATTCTGGTGGATTCCATCCTAAAGCTTCATAAATAGCAAGCTGCTTAACCGTATTTGAAAGATGATCGTCACCTCTTATAACATGTGTAATTTTCATTAGATAATCGTCAATAACACATGCAAAGTTGTATATCGGAACTCCATTACTTCTAATAATCGCAAAGTCTCCTAATGTACCTTCTTTAAATACAACTTGACCCTTTACAATGTCATTTAAAACATACTCTTTTCTTGGCATTTGAAAATATATAGCCGGTTTTAAACCCTTTTCTTCATATTCCTTTATCCTTTCAGGAGTTGTAAAACTTTCAAGCATTTCACGTGTATAATGAGGTGCTTTTCCTTGTGAAAGAAGTTCTTCTCTTAATTTTTCTATTTCTTCAGGGTAAGCATATACTTTGTATGCTTTTCCTTCTTCTATAAGTTTTTTGGCATATTTGTTGTAAATATCAAGTCTTTCACTTTGTCTATATGGGCCATATTCGCCACCAACATCTGGTCCTTCATCCCAATTTAAACCTAGCCACTTCATTGATTCTATTAAACCTTCTTCAAATTCTTTTTCAGATCTTTCCAAATCTGTATCTTCAATTCTTAAAATAAACTTACCATTCATTTTTCTCGCGTATAAAAAGTTAAATAAAGCTGTTCTTGCACCACCCACATGTAAATATCCAGTAGGGCTTGGAGCAAACCTTAATCTAACCATTAAGACACCTCCTAATTAACTTTTACTTTGTGTTTTATTATACCACACTTCTATTATCTTATCTTGTCTTATAAATTAAATTATTTTCAAATTTAATGTAACAAAATTCTACAATAAAACATAGGTTGACAAAATCCATTTTTTGTGTTATAAATCCACAGAAGGCGCCTTTAATTTGGCCCAGCGAGGCCAGAAAGGAGGAATATGGTATGATTGACTTACAGGAAACTGTTGAGTTTTATTCTAAGGTAGAAGGTCCACAGAAGCTAGTTTTAGCTCTTCAACATTTCATTGCTATGTTTGGTGCTACTGTCTTAGTTCCCCTCCTCACAGGTTTTGATCCCCTTGTTGCTCTATTTACCGCAGGAATTGGGACTTTGATTTTCCACTTTTTAACCAAAAAAGAAGTACCGGTATTTCTAGGTTCAAGTTTTGCTTTTATCGGCCCTATTTTAATTGTTAAATCACAAACTGGAGATTTAAGATATGCAAGTGGTGGTATTGTTGCTGCTGGATTTGTATATCTTTTACTTGCAACACTGGTCAAACTAATAGGAATTAAAAAAATTAAAAAACTATTTCCACCTGTTGTTACTGGTCCAATGATTATGGTTATTGGTTTAAGCTTAAGTCCAGTTGCAATAAATTGGGCTTCTCAAAATTGGGGAATTTCAATAACAGTAATTGTTTCCGTAATTCTTGCTTCAACAGTTTTCAAAGGATTCTTTAACCTAATTCCAGTACTAATTGGTGTTAGTGTTGGATATTTAGTTGCTATAATTACAGGAAATGTTGACTTTTCTCCTATCATCAATAGCAGTTGGGTTTCTATCCCAAAGTTTATGTTCCCAAAATTTGATTTATCCTCAATTCTATTAATTGCTCCAGTAGCACTTGCAACTTTCATGGAACATATAGGAGATATAACAACAAATGGAGCAGTTGTTGGAAAAAACTTTTTAGAAAAACCGGGGCTACATAGAACTTTAATAGGAGATGGAGTTGCAACAATGGTCGCAGGTTTCTTAGGTGGACCTGCAAATACAACATACAGTGAAAATACAGGGGTTCTTGCGCTAACTAAGGTATACGATCCATCTATACTAAGGCTCGCTGCAGTTTTTGCAATATTTATGTCATTTTTATCAAAATTTGGAAGTATATTACAAACAATTCCACAACCAGTTATTGGAGGGGTAAGTTTAATACTATTTGGTATGATTGCCTCTGTTGGTATAAGAACAATTGTTAATGAAAAAGTAGATTTTTCAAAACCAAAAAATCTAATAGTTGCTTCATTAATACTGACAATAGGTATCGGTGGGGCAAGCATAAAAATAGGAACAGTTGAACTAAAAGGTCTTGCCTTAGCTGCTTTGGTAGGAATATTAGCAAATTTAATAATTCCTGAAAAAAATAATAACTAATAATATCAAATTAAAGCTCTAAAGTAGAGATAAATTTGAAAAAACCCCATTCTAGTATAATCAAGAATGGGGTTTTATTATTTAATTTTTTTGTTGAAACAATTTTAATCGTAAATAGTCAATCATCAACTTTGTTTTTGCATCTCTTTTGAATATTTCCTTTTTGGTTCAATAGACAAAAAACAACATTTAAAAACAGATGTTGCTTTATTTTTAACTATGCTCTTTTTTTAAACATCCATCCCTCATTAATATTTGAAGATTTTTTCAACAAATAAAATCTTCCTTCAAGTAAATAAATTAAATTCTCAGGAACAAGTTTTAAGAATAAATATAGTATAAAAACAGCTAAAATATAATAAAAAAACCAATACTTTTCTAAAAATTGCACGGGATCTTTTACAAATACTGCTAAAGTTCCTGGCAACACAATATGATAACCAAGCAGGAATATTGTATTTTTACCAAATAATTCAAAAAATCTTTTAATTTTATCAGATCTTATCATTTGTGCAATGGTAATAGTTAATATAATAGATGAAAATTCTCCAAAATAGGAAAGCAGAGGATAATTCCCATAGCTATTAATTCTCCAATCATCAAATCCGTTAAATGTTGCAACTACCGATAATAAACCTGAAAAAATTATAAAAAGTAAAAATGGATTTTTAAATTTAAATTTAAAACCTTTGTTTTTTAAGATGTACCCAAAATAAAACCAAATTAATCCATGAAGTGCAACTCCAATCTTAAAAAATTTAGTTTGCTCATTAATTAAAAGGGTTGACAAAATAGATAATATAGGTATAAAATGGATTATTCTTAACTTAATAAATAAAATAAAAATTAATTCAGCAACTGCAAACATATACAAGTACCATAAAGGAAGAACATTTACTGGAACATCAAATGTTGAATATCCAAAAATAACAAAATCTAAAAAATTTGAAAAAACACTATTGCTATATCCGATAAATATATTCAAAATGTAATAAATGATGTACCCAACTAAACTTAAAAAAACAAACGGAATCAAAAGGTTTAATACTATCTTTTCAAACTTTTTACTAAATTTTCCATCCTTGAATAAGTATCCAGAAATAAACATAAAACTGGCTAAAATATAAGAAAAATATACAGCCAGAGAATAAGGAATATAAGAATGAACAAAAATAATCATTAATATCAAAATACCTTTTGAAACATCAATTTCTCTAATTCTCATTTTTCTAATCCCCCTTTAATAATTCTAACATATTTAACACTTCTGTTAAATTTAATTTGTGGAAAGTTATTTTTAAAATGTTAAAATTATCTTGATAATTACTGTTAGGAGGGGGAAAATGAAATTCTTTATTAAGACATATGGCTGTCAAATGAATGAAAATGATAGTGAAGTTGCAAGATATTATCTTGAACAAGAAGGTTATGAATCTGCTGAAAATGAAAATGAAGCAGATATTGTAATATTAAATACATGTGTTGTTAGAAAAAAAGCTGAAGATAAATTTCTCAGCACCATAGGTGAATTAAGAAAAAAGAATAAAAAAATAGGAGTTATGGGATGTGGTGCTGAAAAACTAAAAGAAAACCTCTTTAAAAGAGGAGTAAATTTTGTGGTTGGAACACGCGCACTAGTAAAAATACCTGAAGCAGTGGAATTAGCTTTAAAAGGAAAAAAAACTGCAATATTTGATGATAAATTAGATGAAATAGATTATAAAAACATTTTAAAAAGAAATTCAAAACATCATGCCTGGATAACTATAATATATGGTTGTAATAGATTTTGTACTTACTGTATAGTTCCATATACAAGAGGGCGTGAAAAATCAAGGAAAATGGAGGATATTCTTCAAGAAGTTAAAAACCTCTCTCAAAATGGAATCAGAGAAATTACATACTTAGGCCAAAATGTAGATGCATACGGAAAAGATTTAAATGATGGTACATCCCTTGCAAAACTTTTAAATGAAACCAAAAAGGTTGAAAATATAGAAAGAATATGGTTTTTGACATCATATCCGACTGATTTTTCTTTGGATATTGCAAAAGAAATTGCAAGTAGTGAAAAAATTGCCAAAAGCATACATCTTCCTGTTCAACACGGGAGTAATAAAATTTTGAAAAAAATGAACAGACGTTATACAATAGAAGAGTACTATGAACTAATTAAAAACATTAGAGAAATAGTTCCTGATGCCTCCATCTCAAGTGATATTATAGTTGGCTTCCCTGATGAAACTGAAGATGACTTCCAGCAAACAGTAAAGTTAGTAGAAGATATAAAATTTGAAAGATTAAACCTTGCAATATATTCTCCACGTGAGGGTACTATTGCATGGAAATATTTTAAAGATAACGTGCCACGTGCAGTAAAAACAAGAAGAATGGCATATCTTTTAAATCTTCAAAAAGAAATAAACAAAATGCTTAACGAGTCTTACTTGAACAAAACAGTAGAAGTAATAGTTGAAGAACGTGCAAAATCCGGATTATTCTATGGAAGAGATATTAGAAACAAGATTATTGCCTTTGAAGGTGATGAAAACCTAATTGGCAAAAAAATTCTAGTGAAAATTAAAAAAACAAGTGCGGGTCCATTATATGGAAATATAATAAAAATCATATAAAGGGGGTAGAAGAATGTCAAAAAACATTCCATTAAAAGAAACCATTAAAGAGTATATTCTCTCAACAATAGGAGTTATACTAACTGCTCTTGGACTTGTTATATTTTTAATCCCAAACAATATAGCAGCTGGTGGTGCTTCAGGTCTTGCTATAATTTTACATTCGATTATTCCATTATCCGTTGGAGTATGGATGTATATTTTAAATGGAATTCTATTTTTAATTGCCTTTTTAATAATTGGTTTTGATTTTAGTTATAAAACAATATACTGTACATTTTTATTAAACTTTTTTATTGACCTTTTTGATAGAATTATTCATATTCCTACATACAATGGAGGAGACTTGATTCTTGCGGTATTTTTTGGAGATATTTTAACAGCAATTGGTATGGCAATAACCTTTTCACAAAATGCTTCTACAGGTGGTACTGACATACTTGCAAAGATTTTTAATAAATTCTTTTCAACACCAATGGGGACAACGTTGCTTGTAATAGACTTTACAATTGGTTTCTTTGCAGGTGTTGCTTTCAATCCAAAAATTGGTATGTACTCAATTCTTGCAATTATTATAAACGGTATTACAATTGACTTTGTCCTCAAAGGTTTAGAACTTGCAATAACAGTTACAATAATCTCAGATAATAATAAACCAATCGAAGAATTTATCTTAACAAACATGGGTAGAGGATTTACATATCTTAAAGGAAAAGGTGGTTTTACCAAAAAAGATAGAGACATCATCTTTGTCTCCATTAGAAGAAGAGAGCTTGGAGAATTAATAAATTTTGTTAAAAAGGTGGATCCTAACGCTTTTATGATAGTAAACGAATCAAGATATGTTCTAGGAGAAGGCTTCAAAAGAAATCTGTGAGGTGAGAGTATGAAAGCCTTAATGATCATTGACATGCAAAATGACTTTGCAAAAAAAGGTGGGGCACTTTACTTTGAAGGAGCAGAAAAAGTTATACCAAAAATCACTGATTTAATAAAAGAGTCAAAAAGCAAAAATTTACCAATAATATTAACACAAGATTGGCACGATGAAAATGACAAAGAATTTGAAATTTGGCCAAAACATTGTATAAAAAATACAGCTGGTGCTATGATTGTAAGCGAAATACAAGAATTATTAAATGACTACAACAACGTTTACTATATTAAAAAAACAAGATATTCTGCCTTTTATAAGACAGATCTTGAAAAAATATTAGAAAATCTTTCAATAGATGAAGTTGACGTTGTTGGCCTAGTTAGTAATATTTGTGTTCTATTCACAGTTGAAGAATTAAGAAACAGGGATATAAAAGTAAACTTATACAAAGATGGAACCGACTCATACGATAAGCAGTTACATAACGCTGCACTAAAAATAATGTCTCAAGTTTTACAGGCAAAGATTTTATAAAACTAGGAGGATTCGATGGAAAAAAACATTAAAATTGTAACAAGCATTGCTGTCGTAGTAAATACATTTCTTGCTGCTTTAAAAGTAATCATAGGTTTCTTATTTAACAGTATGGCTGTTTTAGCAGATGGGATTGACAGTGCTACAGATATTTTAACAGCATCAATTGTTTACTTTGCAACAAGACTTTCTTCAAAACCACCAGACAAACTACATCCATACGGACATAGAAAGATAGAAAACATTGGTGCAAAAATCATTTCATTCATTGTTTTTTATGCGGGTATTTCACTTTTAATAGAAAGTATCAAAAGATTAGTTACACATAATTACAATTTAATACAAGGAATAATTCCAATAACCGTAACACTTATATCAGTTATCTTTAAGACATTTTTGTTTATAATAGAATATAGAATTGGCAAAAAATACAACAGACCTTCATTAATAGCAGAAGCGTTAAATATGAGAAATGATATACTCCTTTCATCAATCGTGCTTTTTGGAATACTTTTAAACAAAATTGGTCTTTCTTTCATGGATCCTTTGGTTGGAATGATAATGTCTGTTATAATTATTAAAGTAGCGTTTGAAATCTTCAGTGAAAACGCTGTTGCACTCCTTGATGGAATTAAAAAAGACGAAGAGTGGATTTACGATGAAATAATCAATCTATGTAATGAATGTGAAGGTGTTAAAAATCCACATAAGATAAGAATTAGGAAAATTGGAGAATGTTTCGACATTGATATGGATATAGAAGTTGATCCTAAAATGAATGTTCAAAAATCTCATGAACTTACTTTATGTATAAAAAATAAAATAAAAAAACTTTTGAATGATAAAGTCTATGATGTTGTCATTCATGTTGAACCTTATCAAAATGTTGAAAATGAACCTTACGGTATCGGGGGGGAAAATGAAAAGTAAAGCTGTAGTCTTAATTTTATTATTTATAAGTATCATCGGATTTTCAGTAACAAAAGATGAAATAATAAATCTTTCCAAAGAAAATCCAAAAGAAGCTTGGAAACTTTACCTTGAATATGTGCTTGATAATCCAACTAATACTTCTCTTGAAACAATGGGAAAAGAATTAAAAACTAAAATTTCCCTAATGTATGATCCTAAACTTTCATTTTTAATCAAGCAGGATATAAAAGAACTTAAAAATTTTTTAAAGAATACAACACCAAGTGCGACAGAAGTAGAAATAATTTTTCAACTTTTTCCACAAATAAATGAAATATCTAAAAATACACTTGAAAAACCTGAGTATGACACTTTTCTTGATAATATAATTTTTCTAAAAATAGCAAATCCAGAAATTGATGAAAAAATAAGTGCTCAAAACCTTACAAATTTTTTTCTAAAATATCCTACTATGTTAACATATGACGTTATAAATATTCTATCCCAAAAAGACTTTTCAAAGGATCTTGGGTACAACATACTAAAATATATCGTAGATAACATTGAAAACTTTGAAGAAACTCAATATCCAATTCTTAACAGAATAGTAGAATTTGCAGAAAAAATTGGAGGAACATTTAGTTCAAAATATTTAAGTGATCTTAAAAAGTATGTAGAATTAAGTAATATCTTAAATGAAACATCTGAAAATATAGATATAAATAAAGCAAAATTAACGATAGAAAATCTTTCAATTAAAAAATATATTCTATCATCAAAACTAGAAAACATTTTAAATAATACACAAAAAGCCAATGTTAAAGACTCTTCTCAAAAAACAAGTACATCCCAAAATTCTAGTAATAATAAAAATTACATAATGATACTACTCTTAGTAATTCTTGCAATAATTGTTTTTTCATTTAAAATAGTAAGATTTTATCTTTTTTACATACTAGGGCTGAAAAAAATGGCAGCAAAAGTATATAAAAAAATTGTCGATAAGGATCCATTAAACGAAGAAAAGCATTTAAAGCTTGCGCAGTTATATGAAGAAGCTGGAATGTATGACAAAGCATTGGAAGAGTATAACATACTAAAGAGGATAAAAATATAAAACAACCGAAGGCAAATGCCTTCGGTTTTTTTTATAATTCAACATTTTTCAAGTATTTTGCCGCATCTTCAGGTGGAACAGGATTGATATAGAATCCTGAACCCCATTCAAAGCCTGCTACTCTCGTGAGTCTTGGCATTATTTCAACATGCCAATGATAATAGATCTTTCCTTCCTCGTAAGTTGGAGACGTATGAATTACAAAGTTATATGGTGGGTTATCAAGAACTTTATAAATTCTCTTCAAAGTATTTCTCAAAATAATCGCAAATGTTTTTACTTGGCTGTCTTCAATCTTTCCAAAATCATGAGAGTGAACCTTTGGAGCAATCCATACCTCAAATGGGAATCTTGAAGCATATGGTGCAAAAGCAATAAAATCCTCATTTTCTTCAACAATCCTACGATTTTCTATTTTTTCTTGAGAGATCATATCACAAAATACACATCTTTCCTTATAATCATAATAATCTTTTGCTCCATTCAATTCCTCTAATACCCTTTTTGGAACACTTGGAATTGCAATTATTTGACTATGTGGGTGTGGAAGTGAGGCCCCACCAAGTGCGCCATGATTTTTAAATATCAATATATACTTTAATCTTTTATCTTCTCTAAGTTGTCTAAACCTTTTTACATATGCCCAAACAACTTCTTCTGCCTGTTTGTCATCATACAATGCAAAAGTACTGTTATGCTCTGGTGTTTCAACTACTACTTCATGATATCCAAAACCAGCCATTGCATCATACATACCATGTCCATATTTTTCGATTTCTATATCTGGATTAACCGCTGGAAACTTATTTGGAACAACTCTTACCCACCAACCTGGAGAATTAGGTTCTGTATTTTCTGGTCTAAAAGCAAAAATTTCTGGTGGTGTGGTGTGCTCATTTCCATAATCAAAGGGACAAAAGCCACCTTTTGCTTCTTCCTTTGGAACTGTAAAATCATGAGGTCTTTTTGCACGTTCAGTTGCAATAATAACCCATCTTCTTACAACTGGATCTTTTCTATATTCTGGCATATCTAAATCCTCCCTTAACGCCTTTTATTCAAAGCTTTATTATATATCTTCACGTATTCATTTGCCGATCTTTCCCACGATAAATCTGTTTTCATAGCATTTTCAATCAATTTTTTCCAGTGACCTTTTTTGTTTTTGAAAAAGTCAACTGCCCTTGCAACTGCCTTTAGTAAGTACGCTGAATCATATTCCTTAAAACCGAATCCATTTCCTTTCATAGTTTCTTCATCATATTCCATAACCGTATCTGCAAGACCTCCGGTATACCTGACAACTGGAATAGTACCATACCTTAAACTATACATTTGGCCAAGACCACATGGTTCATACCTTGATGGCATTAAAAACATATCGCTTGAAGCATAAATTTTTTGAGCAAGTACTATATCAAATGTAATGTTTGCAGACATTTTATCTGGAAATTCCTTTTCAATCTCTTTGAACATTTCTTCATACTTTTTATCGCCTGTTCCAAGAAGTACAAATTGAACATCCATATTTAAAATGTATCTTAATACTTCAGATAAGATATCTAATCCTTTTTGATCCACAAGCCTTGTAATCATTCCAATAACTGGAACGTCATTAGTTTGTGGAAGATTCAATTCTTTTTGAAGCATTCTCTTGTTTTCATATTTTTTCTCGATCTCTTGTAAGCTATAATTTACATAAATTCTTTTATCTGTTTCAGGGTTATATTCATCATAATCTATACCATTTAATATTCCATACAAATCAGAACTTCTAAGTCTTAATACACCATCTAACTTTTCACCATATTCTTTAGTTTGAATTTCTTGTGCATAAGTTGGGCTTACAGTGTTAATAACATCAGAGAACAAAATTCCACCCTTTAAGAAATTAATTTTTCCATAAAACTCAATACCATCAATGTTATATAGATAATCAGGCAATCCTGAAAATTTCATATATGAGCTATCAAAAATTCCTTGATAGCCAAGGTTATGTATTGTTAATAGTACAACAGTCTTTGAGAAAAACTCATCATCTTTATACAACGTCTTCAAATACACCGGCACCAATCCCGTTTGCCAATCATTTATATGTAAAACATCAACTTTTTCCCCGAGCGTTTTTAATGTTTCAAAAACTGCTGCTGAAAAGTATATTGCCTGTTCTGCCAGATCAGGCCCTTCATATACTTGCTCTGCAGAAAAATAGTAATCATTTCCAATAAGATAGACAGGAATTTGTGTTCCAGGTATAAATGTTTGATAAATATCAAATTTTTCTTCCGTTTTTAAATATGGAACACTAATACCTTCTTTTATCTTTCTTAGACTATATGAAAACTTTTCTGCATTTTTTTCTACGATCTTATGCTTTGGCATTATAACAATTGGTTCAACTGAGAATTTTTTAAGGTATTTTGGTAAAGCCCCTACAACGTCAGCAAGTCCCCCTACTTTAGCAAATGGATATACTTCATAAGAAACAAGCGCAACCTTCACGGTTTTCACCTCCAATTTTCCAAAAACACCCCACTATCGTGAGTTAAAACCAAATAATCACATTTATTAACCATTTCTCTAACAAATCTCGCACAATCATCATCTCTTAACATTCTCATTATATCATAAAACTCTACTCTAGTCATAACAATATCTCCTGCAAAAAACACCTTTCCCATATTTTCTGTATCTACCACAAAAGAACAATGCTCCTTTGAATGCCAGGGCGTATGATACACATTAATTTTATCAAATAATATATCACCATCCTTAAATGTTTGGAACGCATTCCAAGAATCTATAATCATCTTGTATTGCTTTCCAACTATCATACCAAATTTCTCATAATTCTTCTTTAAAAAGTTTTCATGCAAATGAACTGTAGCATTTTTAAAAAAGATAGAGTTATAAGCATGGTCAAGATGAAAGTGGGTAAGTACAACATCTGTAATATCCTCTGTCTTTAAATTTCTTTTTTTCAATTCCTCTTCTAAAATTGAATGAGTTACATAATCTCCAGGTTCTATAAGGATTTTTCTATCACCATCTTCAAGCAACACAATAGTAGAAAATGTTGCTTTTGCTCTGCCTGGAACACTAATTATTCCACCCTCAAGTAGTATATCCATTTTCATAGCATGTTCCCCTCCTTTTTCTAAATCAAACCATATCTTTCCATCTTGTAGTACAAAGTCCTTAGGCTTATACCTAACTTTTTTGCTGTCAAATTTCTATCACCTTTATTTTCTCTTAATGCAGCTTCTATAACCTTTCTTTCAAAATCTTCTACAAGTGATTTTAAAGACCCCTCATACTTAGTTTGATTAGTATTTTCCAAAAAAAGTGTCGGAAAATGTCTTTTATCTAAAACATTTTCAGTAATTGACATATTAATTATTGCTCTGCCTATAACATTTTCTAGCTCTCTAACATTCCCAGGCCAATCATATGATTTTAGATATGAAATAGCATTATCAGTAATTTTTGTAATATGTCTTCTATACTGATTGCTTATCTTCTTAACAAAATGATTTGCAAGTTCATCAATATCCTCTTTTCTCTCACGAAGCGGTGGAATAAATATTGGAAAGACATTAAGTCTATAGTAAAGATCTGACAAAAATTCTCTTTTTTTAAGCATTTGCTCTAAATCCATATTTGTAGATGCAATTATTCTTACATTTACCTTTTTAATTCTATTTGAACCAACCGGAATAAATTCACCACTTTCAATAAACCTAACAATTTTTGCCTGTAACGAAAGTGGCATCTTACCAATTTCATCTAAAAATAATGTGCCACCATCTGCTTCCTCAATAAGCCCAACCTTTTCTCCTTTTGTACCCATAAAGGCATCTTCTATATATCCAAACAATTCAACTTCAAGCATATTTTCAGGAATTGCTGCACAATTAACGGTGACAAACGGTTTCTCAGATCTATTACTTGCGTTGTGAATTGCATGTGCAAATAACTCTTTACCAGTTCCACTTTCCCCCCTAAGTAATACCGTTGCAGGGGTCTTGGCAACCTTTCTAGCTTGCTCCTTTGCTATTAGCATTTTTTCACTTTGCCCAATAATATCATCAAAGGTGTACTTTGCCTTTATATGCCTTATATACCTTTTTACAGCTTCAAGTTCTTTGGTCAAATTTAAAATCTCAGAAACATCATGAACAACAGCAACACTCCCACGAAATTCACCTTTAACAAACAGTGGTAAAGCATTCACTATAACTTCTCTTTTGGAAGGGTAAACCTTTAATCTTGCGTTATAAATTGGCTTTTTAGTTTTAGAAATCATCATATGAATACTTTCACCTTCAGCAATATCTACTGTTGCAGGTTTTCCTATAACATCTTCAGGTTTTAATCCCGTAATTTTGGTATAAGCTTTATTTACTAAAACCACATTTCCATTTTCATCAGCAACTGATATTGCATCATATGTAGAATCAATTATTGCCTTCAGCCTTGCCTCAATTTGATGAAGGTTAGTAATTTCCTCTGCAAGTTTTCTCATACTAGTTATATCTCTAAATACCGCAACGGCACCAACAACATTATCATTTTCATCTTTTAAAGGCATTCTAGAAGTAATAATTATGTTATTTCCAACATTTTGTACCTCATCAACCTCTGGAATACCGGTTCTTACTACTATATGAAGTCTTGTATTTGGAATAACTTCAACCACGTGTTTACCTAAAAATCCATCTTTCAAATTTAAAAGACGCACGGCCATCTTGTTTATATACAAGATCCGTGCGTCACTATCAACTATTATTACACCTTCAATAATAGACTCTAAAACCGTTCTATAAAACTTCATTAATTCCATAATTATTCACCAATAACCTTCACAACTACTCTTTTTCTTCTCTGTCCATCATATTCGGCGTAAAAGATTTGCTCCCAAGGTCCAAGATCAAGTTTCCCATTTGTGACAGGTAATACTACCTGATGGTGTGTCAAAATTCTTTTTAAATGCGCATCTCCATTATCTTCACCTGTCCAATGGTGGTTATAATCTCCAACTGGCGCGAGTTTTTCAAGCCACTCCCATATATCTTTGTGCAAACCTGACTCATCATCATTTACAATTATACCAGCAGTTATATGCATTGCCGATACAAGACAAAGTCCCTCTTTTATACCGCTTTTTTTAACAATCTCCTCAATAGTATCTGTAATCCTAATTAGTTCTTTCCTTCTTTTAGTATTAAACCAGAGATATTCTGTATAACTCTTCATTTAAGTCCCCACCTTTCCATTGATATTTCTAAAATTTTCGAAATTAAATCATCATATTCATATCCTGCAGCTTTTGCCATTTTTGTTATATCTGAATATACTGGAACAAGCTGAGGAGCTGAATTAACTTCCAAGAAGTATATCTCATTGCCTCTAACTCTAACATCCATTCTTGCATAATCTCTAAGATTTAATACTCTAAAAAGCTTTTTGGCATAAAATTCAAGTTTTTCCTTTACATCATTTGAAATTCTTGCAGGACATATATAATTAGTCATCTCACCATAATTATGCTTTACATTGTAAGAATAAAATCTTTCAAGTCCTTCTGGCAGGGTCGAAAAATCTATCTCCAAAATTGGCAAAACTTCCAATTTATCTCCATTTCCTATTATACCAACACTTAACTCTGTACCATCAATAAATTCTTCTACAAGTGCTGGTTGTTTAAACTCTCCATGTATATACTTTACCATTTTTTGTAGATCTTTTAAATTGTTAACCACGCTATCTTTTGAAATGCCACGTGCACTTCCTTCACGTGGTGGCTTTACTATAAAGGTACCATTATCTATTTTTTCTGGAATTTGTCCCATATCATATACATAAAATCTTGGTGTTGGGATATTATAATGCTGCATAATTATCTTAGTAGTTATCTTATCAAGGCACAATGAATGTGAATATGCGTTTGAAGAAGTGTATGGTATATTTAACAAATCTAGGAGAGCAGGAACATGAACTTGTATTGTTTCTTTTCCACCCTTATTTGATAGATTAAACACAAAATCAAAACCTTTTATTTTATTGATAAAATTCTCATCAAATTGTACTACTTCACATTCATATTTTTTAGACACTGCATTTTTTACTGCCTCAACCATTTTCTTTTCTTCATCGTTGATATTCTTATCGCAAACAATTGCTATCTTCACATTCCCGCCTCCTTTCTTATAATATTCAACCTCTTTTCTTCAGTAAGTATTTTACCATTTTCATCCACCGCATAACATGCTCCATCTATAATTTGTGTTTCAAACCTTCCTCTTGCAACTGACATACCTTTTAATCCTGGAGCATCTAAAATTCCAAGCTTTACTGCATTATATATTACTTCAGGTTCTATTAAAGGATCATCAAATCCTTTTCCAATTTGCTTAATTGCATCAATTATCATCATAGCTTCATTCTTTAGCACTTCTACTCTATTTCTAATCGATTTGTCTTCCAGAAAATCGGGAAGGCCATTCATTGCGTTCCTCATCGCCTGTTTTACCATTTTTATACTTTCTATGATTTCTTTGCTGGTAGCACGCCTTATTGCTTCTGAATAAGAAACCACATGAATTATGTCAGGCTTTAAATACATTCCATAAAACATGGTGCTTACAAGCTGTCCCATTGCAGAATATTCATCAGCAGGGAATGATAAAAGTCCAGTTCTTATCATAGTATACGAAGTAAAGGTTTCATCCTCCAAAGCTTCAACTAATTGCTTTTTTGCAATCTGCTTTGCAAGATCAAATTTTGGTGAAAGACCTGGTGGTGTACTCAACATATATTGTGCAACATAATGTCTTACTCCTAACTTTTTGGCATTGTATGCTGCAAGATAAAACGTTGCAACTTCCATTGCATCATGTGCATACCTCAATGACCATTGGTGAGCTTCATTTATTTCTACTGAGACATTATTTTTAGCATTCCATTTTATCGCTTCTTGATTTTCTCTTATGGCATCAAGTAAAGGTCTATCGGATCTTCTATCAAGATCGGAATACCATGTTAAAGGTATAGCTGCCCATGCGTTATTAATCGTTTCTTTAAGCAATTTAGAAAATTCAACCAAATTTCTTGTCCCAGAATAACATCTCATTAGTGGGTAATTGCCTGTTCTTGAGGCATTATAGAGTCTAATAAAATCTTCTTTCGTTCTAATTGGTGCCCCACCAGCACCGTCTTGTTTTCTATCCATCTTTTCAGGTTCAAAAAAATACTGCTGACAATTTTGGTCAGGTGCAAGTGAAATAATATCAAGCAGGCCAGATTCTGCAAGAATTCTTATATGTTTTTCCGTTTCTTCAAGGCTTGCAAGCCCTATATGATGCCTAATAAGAGGATAAGGTCTTTTGTAAATTATCCTCTCAGGTAAAAATTGTGGAGGTATTTCTTTTTGGCCTTTATCGTTCTTTGCATTCCTGAGCCACAAAATAACTTCATCTATGTCTTCTGAGCCATCAAAAACTTTGGAAATAAACTCAAATTTTCTTGCAACAGCTGCCGTTTCAACTGTTCCACCAAATATGTAAACCTTATCAAGTAAATTCTTTTCTTTTATCATTTTATAAAACTCATTTAAAAGCTTTTCAAGTGCTTTTGGATCAAGTCTATATGAAATAGCAACTATATCAGGATCACTCTCTACAATTGCACCAACAAATTTCTCTAAAGGAACTGCCCCGCCAAGGTAAATTGACTTATAGCCTTCTTTTTCTGCAAGCTTTAAAAAATTCAAGACCCCAGCAACATGTACACAGCTGCCTATTGAACCACCTAAAATTTTCTTCACCATTTCACACCCCCTTGTATATCAGATTCTTTATCTCATCAAGGCTTAATTTACTAATTCCTAAACGTTCCAAGGTTCTACCTTCTCTATAAAAATCACGTCCCATCATTATTGAAGATAGGTAAATAATCGAATCTATCGCAGGAGTATTTATACCTAATTTTTTTGCCATTTCAGATATTGGAACAAGACTCATAGGAACATCTTCAAATATATATCTATTTTGAAGACTCGGTGGTGCTATAATTCCTTGATAGCCAGCATTGTTATGTATAGCTTCATACAAATTATTACCCAAAACATCGTATGCATAATTTAACCAATCTTTTGCCGTCATTGGCTCAATTCCAAGCGTTCTTGCAACAGAACACCTTTCAGCATCTATCTTTTCTAGAACCCTTGCAACTGAAGGAGTAATTCCTTCAAGATAAAATTCAAACTTTCCAAACGTGCTTTCAACCCGTCCAGAGTTAAGAATAAGGGTTGCTGGATGAAAAACCGCACCAATGTTATTAAAACTAGTATAAATTATAGAATCCACTACCTGAAACTCGGGGACTATATCTTCAATAACCTTCTTCAATTTTTCATTCTTTGTCGATGGAATCGCAGAAATTGGAACAGCATTTTTAACCCTAAATATGTGAGAAACTCCAGGATTGGAAGTTCTAGAGGCAAAAAGAAAGGTCTGAGTTTCTGCTATTATAACATCTTTATCTACCTGATTCTTTTTAAATATGTTATAAAATTCAAGTGCACCAAACGTTCTACCTGGATTTAAGATAAAAATTTGACCATCTTTTACATATTTTGAAACTTTTTCTGCAATATCTGCATGTGCAAAAGCAGGAACAACGATCATTACTAATTCTGCATCTTTTAAAGCTTCTTCCAAGTTATTTGTAACATTCTTTATTTTTACGCTACCAGTAATTTCACCTTCCAATTTTATAACCCTAGATTTGATAAAGGATGAAATTCTTTTTAAGCTTCTGTTATATAAAGTAACAGCAAATCCCCTCATAGCTAAAAAACCAGCTAGAGCAAGTCCTCCGTTTCCTGCTCCAATAACTGTGATGTTCATTTTTATCCCCCCTAAATATAAATTCACTTTAACAATTAATACATCAATTCAGGATCTACAACTGTTTTTGGAAAGCCTTTTTTCAGGAATGATTCTATATTTTCAAATAGATCATCTATTCTTCCTCGCTGACCCTCTATTGTAAATCCTCCAACGTGCGGAGAAAAAACAACATTTTTGAACATATGAAATGGGAAATTAAAAGGTAAGACAACTTGCTCATCTTTTGAAGGATACTTATACCAGACATCAGATGCAAAACCTCTTAATATCTTATCTTCAAGCACCTTAAAAAGCGCATATTCATCTATCAATTCTCCTCTTCCAACATTTATTAAAAACTTTCCTCTCATTTTTTCAAGCATATTTTCATCGATAATTTTGTAAGTCTTTTCAGTCAAAGGTAGTGCAAGATATATTACCTGTGCATCTGATATTGCTTCTTCTATTGAAGTTACAATCCTATCAAATCCTGCTATTTGTTCTTTGCTTCTTTTAAAACCTGTTATATGACAATCAAAACCTTTTAAAAGCTTTGCAAGATGTCTTCCAATAACTCCAGTTCCAAGTATCGCTACTTTTCTTCCTTGAAGCGAGTACCAATAATCCTCTTCTTTAAATCCTACAGCAAATCCATGCCATATTCCCTTTTCAAGGTCGCTGTGAAATTCTACTATTCTTCCAAGAAGGGCAAGGGATAAAGATAGCGCACGTTCAGCTACCATTTTTCCGTTACCGTGTGAATTTGAAACAATTATATTTCTTTCTTTTATCTTTTTCCACGGAAGTTTATCTGCACCGGTCCAAGGAATAAAAATAGCTTTTAAATTTTTTGCTTTATCTACTTGCTCTTCACTTAAATGTCCAGTAATTATTATTTCTACATCTTCTAGGACATTATCTATATCTTTTGGAGTATACCAATCAATCTCATTAAATTCTTCCATCTTTTTTCTAAAATAATCAGTTATCTTTGTTAAAACAAGTGCCTTCACATTATCACCCCTTGAGTATAAATCCTATATCATTTAAATTAGTTCCCGTTGGCCCAGTTATTAGAAGATCTCCAGAAAGTTTTAAGGCATTATAGGTATCGTTATTTAAAAGAAATTCATATGGATCATCCGAAAATTTTCTGACCTTTGAGATAGTTTCACCATCAACAATTGCACCTGCAGCATCTGTTGGACCGTCCGTTCCATCTGTTCCAACACTTGCAATGACAACATCTTTCATATTTTCTATTTCAAGTGCTGCTGAATAACACAGCTCTTGATTTCTACCACCTTTTCCATTCCCTTTTACCTTTACAACCGTTTCTCCACCAAAAATAATACAATATGGTGTTTTTAATTTACTACTTTTTGCTATACTTGCAATAAATTTTCCGGCTTCTTTTGCCTCACAATCAAGTCTTGTAGTTAAAACAAGTGTGTTTAAATTATACTTTCTTGCATGTTTCTCTAGAATATCACATGCTATATCAATACTTCCAATTATGTAATGCTCTACATCAATTTGCCTGTTGACTTTTACATCTTTTTTTAAAGCATTAATTATATTTTCATTAAAATCTAATTTGTACTTTTTAATTATTTTGTCAACATCTTCAAAGCTACTACATGTTTCATAAGTTGGACCGGATGCAATGTATCTTAAATCATTTTCAAGTACATCTGATAAAACTAATGTAATTACCTTTGATCTAACAAAATTTAAAAACCTTCCACCTTTTACCTTTGAAAGTCTTGAGCGAATAGTATTTATCTCCTTAATATCTGCACCACTTTTTAATAGCTGCGTCGTTACATCTTTTAAATCATCCAATGAAAGTCCATCTTGCAATAGCTCAAAAGTAGATGAACCTCCACCAGATATTAGAAACAATAGGATATCATCTTTTGATAATTTTGAAAATTTTTCAACGGCAAATTTTGTAGCAGAAAGTGAGTTTTCATCTGGTAGGGGGTGTCCTGCTTCAAATATATCAAAATTTTCAATATTTCCAAAATTATATCCATATTTTGTTATAACTATTCCATACTCTATATCCAATACATTATTTGCAGCCTTTGCCATCTTCCATGCTGCTTTTCCAATTGAAAGAACATATACTTTCTTATCAACCCTTAGCTCTTTTAACTTTTCTTTTACTAGTTTTTCAGGTTGGATATCATCTAAAGTATCAAAAATCAGCTTTTTGGCTAAAGTTTTAAGCTCCATATGAATCATCTACCATACTTATATTTCTTAATGAATTCCTCTTTTTTCCAATTTGATAAAGCCTCTTAACTAGTTTAACCTTTTCAGGATCTTCATCATCCAAATTTTTGTTATTTAATAGCTTATCTAATATCCTATCAAGAGTAGAATAATCAAGCCCAAATATTTCCTCATCGCTAAGTCCTGGAATTAAATCTGGTGAAGCTGGTTTCATAATTATTTTTTCAGGAACATTCAATTCTTTTGCAAGCTCGTATACCTGAGTTTTATAAAGATGCAAAATTGGTTCAATATCTGTTGAATCATCTCCCCACTTTACATACAATCCTGTTAAAAATTCTGTTTTATTAGTAGTTCCAACAACAGCGTAATTTCTTCTTTCTGCCTCTTTATATAGATAAACCATTCTCACTCTATGTTTTGCCCTATAGTAGCTTATACCTTTTAAAAACTCTTCATCTTCAATTCCTTCTATATCAAATTCAAAAGGATTGCCTTTTTCTTTATACTTTTGCCATCTTTTCTTTGCAAAATTTTCTTTTACCTTCCATGGCACAAAAAATACTGGTGGATAATACTTGTATATCCCAAGTCCTCGAAGAATTTTTGTAATATTCTTTATTTCATATTCAACCCCAAAGTGTTTGCAAACAAGAACTGCATCTTTTACTGAATCTTTAGGACTATCTCTTTCAGGTAAAATAAAACACTTTATCTTATTTCTATCAAACGCTTTTACAAGAAGTGCTAAAACTACAGCAGAATCAAGTCCCCCACTAACTCCAAGAACTACTCCTCTAAAATTGTATTGTGCAACTGTCTTTCTTAAAAAATTAACAATCTTTTCACTATTCGTCGTAAACATCCTTTCCCCTCAATTTTGCAATTTCCTTTAATAACTTTTTCTCAGAGCGAGATACTCTTTTTGGAATTTCTACTTTGACCTTTAAAATCAAATCTCCTCTTCTTCCCGTTCTCATATCTGGTACTCCTTCTCCATATACATAAATGTTTTCTCCATCTTGAACTCCAGATGGAATCTTAACTTCTTTAACTCTACCATCTGGCATCTTAATTTTCACTTTGGTTCCAAGTATCGCTTCGACATAATCTATTTTTATCTCTTTAATTAAATCATTCCCACGCCTTTCAAAGTCAATATGTCCTGTAATTCTTACATTTACATATAAATCGCCATATCCACCACCGTTATACCCAGCATTACCTTTGCCTTGAACTCTAATAACGGTTCCGTTGTCAACTCCAGCTGGAATTTTTACTTCCACTCTATGTCTTTTTCTTATTCTTCCACTGCCACCACATACATGACATGTCTCTCCAGGTATCTTTCCTGTACCACCACATTGATTACATGTGTATTGGTTTACAATAACTCCCAGAAACGTTCTTCTTTCTTCTCTAACTACCCCTGTTCCATGACATTTCGGACAGCTTACCCATCCACTTCCTGGCTCTACCCCTTCACCATTACAATGATTACATACCTCATATCTATCGTATTCAATTGGAATAGTTGTTCCTGTAAATACCTGTTCAAAAGGTACATCAACGGTTATATTTATATCTTCCCCGCGTTTTGCTCTTCTTTGTTTTTGTCTTGAAGATGTTCTTTGATCACCAAAGAATATGTTAAATATATCGTTATTAATAAAATCACCAAAGTCTTTGAATATATCTTCAAAACCACCAAAACCACCAAAGCCACCAAAACCGCCTCCACTACCAGCGTTTGGTGGGACATCACCTACATATCCGAACCTATCGTACATTGCTCTTTTTTCAGGATCAGAAAGAACTTCGTATGCTTCTTGTATTTCTTTAAATTTTTCTTCCGCTTCTTTTCTATTTTGATGATTTCTATCTGGATGCCATTTTTTTATTAATTGTTTATATGCCTGCCTTATTTCTTCTTGAGACGCATTTCTTGAAACACCTAGAATCTCATAATAGTCTTTTTTGGCCATATAGTTCACCTCCTAGGCTTAATCGAGACCTTCACCTTCACAGGTTTTAGAACTCGTCCATTGAATTTGTAACCATCTTCTACAATTTCAACAATTGAATATTCTTCTTTTTCTTCATCCTCAACTCTTTCTACAGCCTCATGCTCAAACGGGTCGAATTTATCTCCAACTTTAATTTCCTGCAAACCAAGTCCTTCTAGTATTTTAAATAAGTTTTTGTATATAATTTCCATTCCTTTGAAAAATTGTGTTTTCTTAGTCTCATCATCAACATTTTTAAATGCCCTTTTAAAATCATCAATTATAGGAACTAATTTTTCAACAATTCTACCAATTGTTGAAATAGAAATTTGTTCCTTTTCCCTTGTAACATCTTTTTTATAATTTTCAAATTGAGATTTTAAAATTCTAGCGTAATTTTCAAATTCTTTTAACTGGTTTTCAAGTTCTTCAATCTTTTTTGATTGTTCATCAATTATTTTCTCTAAATCTTTTTCCTTTTCTTTCTTTTCTTTATTAGCATCCTCTTTAACATTTTCAACTTTTTCATTTTCAATCATTTTTTCTTTTTTAATTTCCTTTTTTTCCATATCTTCCACCTCCATTATTCAACATTTCTTGCAACAACAGTAAAGTATTCAGTTAATCTATTCACAACATATTCCACGCTATCGAATACTCTGTTGTAATCACTAAATTTATCAAAAATAACAGCTATTTTTCCAACTTCTCTGTTAAAGACAAAGTAAGGCATTATCAAAATTGAATATTGCTCGAAGTTTTTAATATTATGCTCTTTTCCAATGAATACTCCTTCTCCAAGTTCAAAAATCTTAGAATAATATTCTTCATTCGTTGAAAATCTAACAATCTCTTTTAATTTGTCTTCATCGAATCTTTTTGCATTAACAAGATTAAAAACACCCTCTGTTATATATTCTTCATACTTTTCAGAAGCTATCTTTTCTGAAAGTTCAATAAATTCCTTCAACCTTCCTCCAACCCATGAAAATCTTTCAACAACCTCTTTCAGCTTAGCCCTAAATTCACTAAGCAAAATTCCATCAAGGCTTTTGTTTAAAAATTCTTCAATTTCTTGGATATTGTAAATTTCTGAATGCTGAATTGGAAGGACTGATGTAAGTCCAAGCTCGGTAATTATATTAACAATGGAAAAGTTTTTAGTTACCGGTGTTAAAACAACTCTTCGAATTCTTAAATACATAGGATTAGGTTTTTCAATTATAACGAAAGCTTTAACTGTAGTCGCAAGTAGCTTTGCGGCACCTTGAATAATCTTATCCAAGTCACCTATTGGAAAATCTATACTGACATCCATAGAACTTCCTGATTTTTTTGTTTCTTTTCTAAGTTTTAATATTTCATTTACGTAAAATCTTAAACCTTTATCTGTCGGAACTCTTCCCGCAGAAGTATGTGGCTGAAATACGTATCCAAGATAATCTAACTTCCTCATATCATTTCTTACAGTTGCACCACTCCACTCAAGATTTGTAGACTCTAAAATCTTTTGAGAACTTACCGGGGCTCCAGATTTTACATATTCTCTTACAAGACAATATAAAATCTGCTCTTGTCTTGTAGACAATTCTTTCATTTTCTCACCCCACTTATCAGCTATCTTATCACTCTATCTTTTTGTCTGATAATAGTATATCACAAAACGATTTTACAGTCAAATAAAATAAAGGCTCCATATTTGGAGCCCAAATTTTTAAAAATATTACCTATATTTAATTTACTGCTTTATCTTTTGTCTCTACTCCCAATACAAGAGTTATAACTGCTGCAAATATTGCAAATAAAGAAACAAACGAAAGGGCCGCAACTATAGATTTGTCAACAAAATAACCGGTAAAGTATGGTGCAATAATTCCTGCTATTCTTGCAGTTGCACCTGCAACACCATTTGCAGTTCCTCTAAACGAAGTTGGAAACAGCTCGGGAGTATATGCGTACACAAGTCCCCAAACTCCCAAAGTGAAAAATGAAAGAACCAATACTATAAACAGAAAGCTCAAATTGCCAGTTGCGAGTAACAAAAGGAAAGAAGATAAACCCATACCCATGAAATATGTCGCAAGAGTTTTTTTACGTCCCCACTTTTCAATCAAATAAGCAACAGAAAGATATCCTGGAAGCTGTGCAAGATAGACAAAGAATGTATACCATTTTGCCTTTGTTATAGTTATCCTTAAACTTGCAATAAATATCTTTGGTGCCCATGAAAATAATGCATAATATATAAAACTAACCACAAACCAAGATACAATAACTAAAATAGTTTGTTTTATATGTTCTTTTCTAAAAAGTCCACTGAAAGTTACCTTCACTTTTTCTATCTCTTCAATATTTTCAGGTACTTTGTCAAAAATCTTTTTTAAACCCTCTATCCCTCTTTTTTCAAATATATACTTTGGTGTATCTTTTTTTCTAAAAAATGGGATTAAAGCAAAAATTCCAAGTGAAAAAATATAAAAATCCCATCTCCAGCCTAATTTTTCCCCCAATGTAACTGCAAAAAGCGCTATTAAAATGCTACCAACAGCCCAACTTGCCTCTAATAACACTAAATATCTTCCTCTAAGTCTAATAGATGTATACTCTGACAGATAAGTATTAACTGAGGGTAGCAAACCTCCATATCCAAAGCCAGAAAGAAGTCTAAATACATACGCATTACCAAAAGATTTTGAAAAACCAAATAAAACAGTAAATATTACAGTAACAAGCAAATAAAATATTACACCAGTTTTTCTTCCAAAATAGTCTAGTATAATCCCCGAAAATAATGCACCTAATAACATACCAATAAAAACCGAGCTAATTAAACTACTTGCTTGTACTGTTGTTAAATTCCACTCAGAAATAAGGTTTGGAACAACAAATGGCATTACCATTACACCTGCTGATCCGATTATCCAAAGAATCGAAGTTAAAATCAACAAATTTTTTTGTTCTTTCTTTGAGACAATTAAATCAACCACTTGATCTATCTTCATTTTTCCACCCCCAATAAATATTTACTTATTGCATCCAAAACATCATTCATTATTTTTTTGTTGGGTGCTTCAATAGTATGTATATGAACTCCTCCAGACAATTTTAATAAAGGAGTAGCATTAGAACTCTCCATCAATGCCATAAATTTTGAGATATCATCCATAGTTTCTATATCAAGCCTCCCCTTTATTTCACCATATAGAGGATGCTCAACAATAACATCAATTACCTTCCCACCGGCTCTAACAATTCTTAACAGCTCATCATATATTTCATCTTCACTATGTTTTACCGCAACCATCTTTCTTACCACATCTTTCTTCTTTTCTAAAATATATCCTTCCCGCGTCGAATAAATCTTATATCCTTTTGTCTTTAACACAGATATATCCTGAACGATAACTTGTCTACTTACTTTTAAAATTTCGGCCAAATCCCTTCCTTTAACTGGTTTACTTGAATTTTCCAATATACTTAATATCTTTTTTAATCTTTCTTTCATATCATCACCTCAATACAAGTTTACAAAAATTTACAGCAGATGTCAATTGAATTGTATAAAGCATACATAAAAATATTAAAACTTTTGAAAAACAACTAATTATTTTTTTTTACATGTCGAGAGTGCATCTACTTCCATTTTTAAATGATATACAAAAATCATATATAAATTTTTATCATGTTTTCTTTTGATTTACATAAACCTATATATTATCTTATTTATCTTGCTGCTAATTCTTGTATCATAAAAGCAATTTTTTACCCGATCTCAAACTATCTTGGCTGGACCACTAAATAACATTAGAAAAATTATATTAACAAAACAAAAATTTATTATTAACAATCAAAAATCACAAAAAATATTTTAAGATAAAACGTCATATTAACGCTTTTGTAACTAATTTCGAAAAAACTCTTTTTTACTAGTTTCCTGTTTTTATATTTGTAACTTTTATGTTAACAGATTAAAATTAGACAAATTTTTAGGAGATGTTTCCGAAAATGAAATTAAATGAAAGCTCATAAATTCTAGATTTAACTTACCGTTTACTTCTACTCAATGGTTTTGTTACTTTTTCCTGTTATATTTATTTATGAGGATATTTATAGGGTTTAGAATCTACCTATGAGGAATGAAAACACAAATCTTCGCGAAACTGTAATCGTCCAATTTTATAAATGCGTTTAGAATCTACCTATGAGGAATGAAAACCCTCCCTAATATGGGAATACCTAAATTAGCTTTTAAATTAGTTTAGAATCTACCTATGAGGAATGAAAACAAGCGCCCCACAGATCAAATCCAATCAAAAGTAAAACCCTGGTTTAGAATCTACCTATGAGGAATGAAAACATTAATTGATCGTTGTCAAAATCATCAACATCTAAAGTTTAGAATCTACCTATGAGGAATGAAAACACTTCCCTTCGGCTTCTGCCCATTCCGTGCTCCAAAATTTCATGTTTAGAATCTACCTATGAGGAATGAAAACCCATAATTGGGCTTTCTAAACCCACCGAGGGGCTCGAACCCTCGTTTAGAATCTACCTATGAGGAATGAAAACCCTGTATCCTTTCAGGTTCAAGCGGGTGCCCGCTTCGAACCTTGGTTTAGAATCTACCTATGAGGAATGAAAACAATCGGCCTCCACTAAAGTTTCTAGAAATTCTTCAATTTGTTTTCGTTTAGAATCTACCTATGAGGAATGAAAACATGATTTCATCTTGGTGCTTGTCAATTTCTTCGATTTTGGTTTAGAATCTACCTATGAGGAATGAAAACTTTTTCCTCTAATTCAATAAGCCTTTTCATCATGTTTAGAATCTACCTATGAGGAATGAAAACAAAAATGTAGCTTGAGACGTCTTGCTGCACTCTTAGCTGTTTAGAATCTACCTATGAGGAATGAAAACAAAAAAAAGAAGAGGCCTTAATCGGTCTCCACTAAAGAGTTTAGAATCTACCTATGAGGAATGAAAACTAGAATTGGCATAATTAAGTTCCGTTGGCTTTGACTCGTGTTTAGAATCTACCTATGAGAAATGAAAACTCCATTCTGATAAACATTTATACTGCTCCCCTGAAAAATTGGACAGAGAAAAAAGAGAGAGTATAATTTTTCACGAGGGGGAGTGAAAAGTATGAGAAGAAAGTTTTCTGCTGA
>NZ_BHXD01000003.1:0-213313 GCF_003990895.1 Thermosipho globiformans | reverse complement strand
CTCAAAAGCCATATTATATGACTAAATATTTTTGTTTTTTTCTTTATCTCTTGCTTGACTCATTACCGGAAATCTTTCAAATTAATTTTAGTGTATATTTAATTTTTTTCAAGTCTTTAATGATAAAATAGTGTTTGAAGGGAGATGAAATTATTAAATTACAAAAGTATTTACAAATGTGTGGATTTGCAAGGAGAAAGGCGGATCAATATATAATTTCAGGTAGAGTGACAGTCAATGGAAAAGTTATTGACAAACCTTGGTTTGATGTAAAAGATGATGATATTGTAATGCTTGATAATAAAAAATCAAAGATAAATCAGAAATTTGAATATTACATTCTTCATAAGCCAAAAGGTTATGCAACAACTTTGTATGATCCAAAGCAGAAAAAGACAGTTAAAGAATTGATAAAGCATATAAAAACGCCAGTCAAGCCAGCAGGAAGACTTGATAAAGATGCAACGGGAGTTTTGATTTTAACAAACGATGGTAAATTAATAGATATTCTTACAAATGCAAAGTATGGAGTAAAAAAAGAATATATAGTTAAAGTTTCTGGTAGTGTAAGTTTTAATGATTTATTGAAGTTAAAGAAAGGAATATACGATGAAGGAGACTTTTTAAAAATGGAATATTTTGATATTTTAGAAAAAGGTTTTGATTATTCTATTATAAAAGTGGTACTTATAAAAGGCAAAAAACATGAGATAAAGAGACTTTTTAAATCAATAGGTCACAAAGTACTTGAGCTAAAAAGGATAGCTCATGGACCTATATCTATTTCAGTTGTTCCAAATGAAGGAGATTTAAAAAAATTAAAGGGAAAAGATCTAGAAAGACTTTTAAAGCTAAAAAAGGGGGAGGAGAAATAAAGTGACAATACTAGTTGCTGGAGGAGCAGGCTACATAGGTTCGCACGTTTGTAAGATGTTAAAAGAAAGGGGTTATGATGTTGTAGTAATTGATAATCTCTCTCATGGACATAAAAGTTTTGCAAGGTATGGAGAATTTGTTCTTGGGGATATTTCAGATGAAAATTTGTTGGATCTTGTATTTAAGACATATAAAATAGATGCAGTAATGCATTTTTGTGCATATATTGAAGTTGGAGAGTCTGTTGTTGATCCTTATAAATATTACCAAAACAATGTTTCAAATACTCTTACTTTATTAAATTCAATGCTAAAGCACGATGTTAAGTATTTTATTTTTTCTTCTACTGCTGCTGTATATGGAATGCCTCAGAAAATACCGATTAAAGAGGATGATCCAAAAACGCCAATTAATCCATATGGTAAAAGTAAATATATGGTTGAGCAGATCTTGGATGATTTTGATAGAGCATACGGTTTAAAAAGTATAAGGTTTAGATATTTTAACGCAGCAGGTGCAGATGAATCATTGGAAATTGGAGAAGCTCATGAGCCAGAAACTCACCTGATTCCTTTGATTTTAGATGCTGCACTTTCTGTAAGAGAAAGTATAAAGATTTTTGGAACGGACTATGAAACAAAAGATGGAACTTGTATAAGGGATTTTGTTCATGTAAATGATTTGGCTGATGCACACATTAAAGGCCTTGAGTATTTGATTAGTGAAAAGAAGACCGATTATTTTAATCTTGGAAGTGGTTCTGGATTCTCGGTCCGTGAAGTTATTGAAAAAGTAAAAGAAGTTACAAAAGTGGATTTTAAAGTCGAAGAAGTTGATAGAAGACCAGGAGATCCAGCATACCTTATCGCAGACAACACAAAAGCAAGAAAAATACTTGGATGGGAACCAAAATACGATCTTGAGAAGATTATTCAAACTGCATGGAATTGGCATAAAGTTTTGAGAAAAAAGTGAGGCGATATTGATGTCTGTATTAGATGAAATTAAAAAGGATATAAATAGAAATTATTTTATATCTGCATCAGCAGGAACTGGAAAGACATTTACAATAACAAATTATTATGTAGAGATACTTAAAAAGTATGAAAAAGAAAACTATCCAGAGATAGTTGATGAAATTGTAGTTGTTACTTTTACAAGAAAAGCAGCAGCAGAAATGAAAGAAAGAATTGTGAAACTTGTCAATGAAGAATTTTCAAAGTCTAAAAATAAAGAGTATTGGTCAAAGGTGAAAAATAATTTGTCAAGAGCTATAATCTCTACAATAGATAGTTTTTGCCAGAGAATTTTAAGAGAGGAAAATATTAATGCAAAGATTGATCCAAGCTTTTCTATAATAAGCAATGCAAAGATGGAAAAATACATTGAAAGAGCTGTTTTTTTAACTTTAAGATATGTATTTCAGTTATTTGATTTTGATGAAGTTAGTATAACTTGCAATATACCTAGTGAAAGAAAAAAACAGGTAAAAAATTATCTTGAAACTTTAAAAAAATACAAAGATGAAATAAGAAAATTGTTTGTAAATGAATATAAAGATCTTAACAAATTTATGGGCACTTTAAAAGATGTTCTTAAACATTGGAGAGTTGAAATGAAGAGGGCTTCAGTGCCTGAAAAGTTATTTAACATTGATGAAATAAGATCAAAGAGTCTTGAAGTATTTAAATACATGCTTCTTATTTCAAAAGAAATATATGAAGGATATACTATAGATAATTTTGAATTTGATTTTAAGGCGGTTCTAGAAAAGACATTGGATTTTTTAAAGCAAGATGAGATGAGAAAAAAATATCAAAAGAAATTTAAGTACATCATTGTTGATGAATTTCAGGATACAAATTATCTACAAAAAGAGCTTTTTGATAAACTTCATGGGGAAGATAATTATTTATTCTATGTTGGAGATAGAAAACAATCAATTTATAGGTTTAGAAATGCAGATGTCTCTGTGTTTTTAGAAACTCAAAATGAATTTGAAAAGCGTGGAGAAAAAGTTCTCGCACTCCAGGAAAATTGGAGATCTAACCATGTCTTAGTAAAATACTTTAACTTTATATCTGAAAAAAAGATATTTAGCAAGACTATAGTAAAAAATTCTAAAAATGAGGAAGTAGATGAATTTGAAGTGTTTAAGACGATCTCTCCAGATTTGTACAACAAACTTTGGTATAACAAGGAATTTGATGAATCAATTGCTAAGAGAGAATATGATGGAGAGGTTCCAGCTTTAAAAGATAAAAATTCAAGAATAAAATACGTGTTGGTTAATAATGGTGGTAAAAATAAAAAAGAAAAGGGAGAAAGTGAAGCATTGGTTGCAGCGTATATAATAAAAAATCTTGTTGGTAAAACTATGACTGTAAAAGAAAAAGATGGATATGTAAAGAGAAAGATAAAGTATTCAGATTTTGTTATTCTTCGATCAACTCTTAGTAATCAAGAAGAGGTATACAAGAATGTTTTTAAAAAATTTAATATTCCACTTCACGTTGTTTCAAGTAAAGGTTTTTTTGAAAGGCTTGAAATAAAGGCGCTTTTAAATGCTTTGTATGCTGTACAAAATCCAAATAATGATTTTTACTTTACACAATTTTTCTTTTCACCGCTGGTTCTCGGAAAGTTTGGAGATTATGTAAAGATTATTTCAAAAAATACTCAATTAAAAAAAGAAGGAAACTTAGATGAATCTCTTTTTCAAACAGCTAAAAAGATTAAATTTGATGATGAAAAAGTAAATAAAGCAATTGAAGTGCTAGAGAAATATTCCCAGCTTAAGTACTTTATTAGACCTGCTGAAGTTTTAAAAGGGCTTGTAAGAGAGCTAAATTACTTTGAAAAACTAGTCTATTTTGAAGATTTTCAAAACGCAATATTAAATGTAAAAAAGCTTATTTTAGATGCATCAGCAATTGATCAGATGGCAGAATCTTTTTCACAACTTGTAAAGTTAATTGAAAAGCTTTCTATGGAGAATGAATCTGAAGCAGCAACGGAAGATGAAAATTCAGATAGTGTAAAACTTATGACGATACATGCATCAAAGGGTCTTGAATTTAAGATAGTTATTTTGGGGGATCTTTATTCAAGCGAGAAACAATCTAATAGAAATGTAATGTTTTCAAAGGAAAGAGAAACGACATATTACATTTTAAGAAAATTTTTTGATGATTTAAAGAAAGAAACAAAGCATGATGAAAGAATATTTGAGGCGATAAAGGAATTTTACAAAGATGGAGTATACGACAAAACCGAAGATAGAAGAAAGCTGTATGTTGCTA
This sequence comes from Thermosipho globiformans, assembly GCF_003990895.1. Lineage (NCBI taxonomy): Bacteria > Thermotogati > Thermotogota > Thermotogae > Thermotogales > Fervidobacteriaceae > Thermosipho > Thermosipho globiformans. The sequence goes on along the minus strand of NZ_BHXD01000003.1, from coordinate 209,135 downwards.
TTACAAGAGCTTCTGAAATGTTTATACCGATTATATTTAAAGATTCTAAGGATAATACCTTGGCAGATTATCTGAAACTTTCAGATCAGGAAAAAGAAGAATTAAAGGGGTTAATTGGTGATTTTGAGGAAGTAGAAATTGATGTTGAAAAAGATATAAATTTTGATGAAGAAAGCACAAAGCAAGTATTTGAAAAGAAGGATATACCGCAAGAGCACCTTAAAGATTTAAATGGATTGTCGTATAAGTCTTATATCTCACCTACTACTTTGTATGGATATCTTGGAAATGAAAAAGAGGCAAAAGAAGAAGATATTTTACTGTTATTTGATGAAAAAACTTCTGAAGGTTCAGATATACACAGAAAACTTTCTTCGGTGAATACTATTTCTCAATTAAGATACCTTGAAGAGGAAAAGATTTTAAAAGTGAAAATTTCAGATAAGTTGGAATCACTTTTTGAGGGAGCAAATGTTATTTCTGAGTGGAGAGTTGTAAAGCCATTTTTTGTAAATGATAGAAGATACATGCTTTTTGGAATTCCTGATAAGGTCTTATTTAAATCTAATAAGATATATGTTCTTGATTTTAAGAATGTTGACTTTAAAAACTCAAAAAATATTGAAAAGTACAAATTTCAAATAATGTTTTATATGTATCTTTTAAGAGATTTTGGTGTTCCAGAAAAGGGATATATTATTTCTACAAAAACAGGAGAATTTATAGAAGTTATCTTAGAAGAAAATTTTGAAGAAAAAATAAAAGCTGCAATTGAAAATTTTGAATCTTGCAAGAAGGTGAAAGCATGAGAAAGGCTATAGTTGTTGATATAGATAAAGGTCATTTTGATTATATGGCTAATGAAATGCTAAATTATTATGATCCATTTTCATTTTTGTTCATTGGCCCTACCGGATATTATGTTAGACAGATATCAGATAAATTTTCTCAGAAATTTGGCAAGGCGCTCAACAGAGATGCTTTTAGGGTTATAAATCAATACGTTGTAGAAACTCTTCTTAGAAATAATATGGATGCAGTATTCTTTGATAGGGATTTTTTTAAAGCTTTTATAGCACAGAAGATAGAAGAGTATGGAAATTCAGCCATTGATGATGAGAGTTACAGAGAGTTTATAAAAATTGTTTCAAAGTCAAAGGGAATTTTAGAATACATTCTTGATTTATTTGAAAAGGCATGGGAAATGCGAAACTCAAGTTTTGAAAAATTACCGCCCTATTATATGGAAATTAGTGAACTTTTAAATAATGAAAGTAACGTTGCAAGACTTATTAATGAGTTGTTAAAGGACATAAGTTTAACACTTCAAAAGAGTGAGATAGTATATGACCCAATTACTTCGTATAAATGGTACGTTGAAAATGCAAAGTTTGTTGAATCAAAAAGAAAAACACTTGTTGTAAGTGGATTTTTTGATATAACACCTATCTTGAGACAGGTTTTAAAGGAAATGTTTAATTATTTTGAAGATGTTTATTTTTATGTATGGAGAAAAATAGATGATAGAGCTTTTAGTCAACTTGATATGATATATGAATTTTTAGTCGAAAGTGGATTTGAGGTTGAAGAGTCAAAAACAGAAAAATTAAATTTAAAGGAGAAAACAGAAGTAGTTGGATACAAGAATGTTATAAGTGAAATTGTTAATGTTAGTGGAAAAGTGAAAAAGCTGATTCTTTCAGGGGTAAATCCTTCTGATATTGCTATAGTTGCTCCTAATATTCAAATAGCAAAACAAATTGCAGAAAAATTAGATGAAATGAAAGTTCCTTTTAATCTTTCAATGAGTGTAAAACTTTCAGAGAGTAAAGTAATTAAGATGATTCTTCAACCTTTTAAGACAAAATATTTTGGGTATGATTTAGAAAATATCTTTGCAACTTTAGAAACACCTTTTATAGACACATTAGGGCTTACAATGGATGAAATTGAATCCTTGTTTAAGGAATTTTCTATTGAAGAAGGAGATTTTTCAAAAAGTGTAATAGAAAAAATAAATGAAAGAATTAAAGAACTAGAAAATGTTGAAGATGAAGATGTAATGCAGCAAATAGAAGAAAAGAAAGAAGAGTATTTAAAGTTTTCAAAGGTATTAGAGAATGTATTTGGTTTGTTTGAAGAGATAGATAAAAATATAAAGGATGATTTTCTTGTCTTTCTTAAAAGATTTATTAAAGAAAAATTCTTAGATAAGTTTGAGATTTTTAATAATGAAGAATATATAAACATAATTCAAGAGGAAATTAGTGCCCTGTACAAATTTTCTGAAGTTATAGATAACCTCCTGCAGTATAACATGGGAAAAACCTCCTGGAGGAATATGTTTAAAATTTTAACAAGTATTGTAAATGCTGAAAACTACAGGCTTTCACCAAGAAAGGAAAATGCAGTTGATATAGTGGATGTTCAAATTGCTAGATTTGTAGAAAAAGAATACAAATTCTTTGTAAATGCGTTGGATGGTGTTTATCCTAGCTTTAATGTTAATCCACTTATCTTGCAAACACTTTCAGATCCAAACAAGTTGAAATCTTTTAATGAAGAAGTAGAAAGACGAAATTTTGTACTTTCGCTTATATTTTCTTCTCATAACTATATTTCATATCCTAAGGCAACACTATCAGGTGATCCTGTTGTCCCATCTATATATGCAACAGAGTTTGGAAAAATTAAAGAAGAAAGCGATGAAAGCTATATTTTGCTTGATCCAGAGATGATCTTTTCTGAAGAAGATAAAAGGATATATGAGGCATATTTTGGGGAAAGTAAATTGACATTAAATGAAGAATTTAAAAGTGATGTGGAGGTAAAAAGGTTAAGTCATAGTAGAATTTCAGATTATGTAAACTGTCCATTATATTATTATTTTAAACATGTTGCAGGTATAAGGTATTATAACCAAGATAAATCGAGCCTTTATAAAGGAATATTGTATCATAGGGTGCTGAAAAATTACTTTGAAAAAGAAATATCATTTAATAAAGAAAAGATAAAAAATTATGTAGAAGAGGCATATGATGAAATATATAAAGAAGAATTTGATAGGTATAAAATTCCAAGAGAAATAAAGGTAGAAGAGTTTACTCAAAAATTAGAAGAATTTATCGAAGGACTCTTCAGTGAAAGTTATCTAAAGATTGGAAGAAAAAATTTAGAGATTAAAGCCACAAAGTCTTTGGAAGAGGTGTATAAGGTTCATAGTTTATTTAATAGAAATGTGGAGTTTGAAGCAAGGATTGATAGAATAGATGAACTTGAAGAAAATTATACAAATTTTGTTGGTAAGAAAAGTTCTGAAGTTACTGATAGTATGGAAAAAATTGACAAAAAAGCTTATGCGATAGTTGATTACAAAACAACAGTTAAGTATTATAAATTAATTGAACAGTTGCTATTGTATGATTATGTAATAAGAGAAAAAAACGAAGAAGATTTTGATACTTATCTAGTATTTTTAGGTATAGAGGATAAAAAATCTTACTTTTTAAAGAGAGAAGACAATAGTTTGTATATTAAAAGAAAAGGTAAGGCAGCTGGCTTTGATAAAGTAGATTATAGCTTTTTTAAAGAGTGGATAGAAAATATATTGGATAAGATTCTTTCTGGCGAGTTTAAACCAATTTTTGTAGAAAGAGAATTTGAACCATTTTTGAATTATTTGGCAAAGAATAATTTTGAAGTTACTAAAAGTAAAGAAAAAACATGTACAGGGGATTATAAGTGCGAATATTCCGATATTTGTGGGGGTTTTGAAGTATATAAAGATATAAAATTAGTCAAGTAATTTTTTTCTTTAATGTTAACAAAAAAGTACAAAAAAATTAAATTCTTGTTGTTTATGTCTTTTGTTGTTATAATTTAATGTAACAGTTACATATAATAGGGGGGGTATGTATGGAAGAACTTTTATGTGCGGAAAATGTTGCAAGAATCATTACAAGGCTCAAACCTATTGATTTTAAATACGAGGAGCAATATAAGAACTTTTTTGACGTAATAAACATTTATCTTACAACAAAAGATGAGGAACTTGCAAGATACATTCTTGATGAAGAATTTGAGGACTTATTTGAAATTTTTAAAAAAATTATTTGTAAAACGAAATTTTTTAATTTTATAAATCCGACAAAAAGGTTATTTTATAAAACATTTGATATTGGTGAGAGAAAGGTAAAGATATACTTGAATACTCATTTTCATGTAAAACACAGAAATAAAGTCTTTTATTATTACATATTGCCTGATATGAGAGATTGGAATGAAAAGACTTTGAAACATTTTCATAGGCTGGGGAATGATATTTTAAATAGTAATCTTCCGCCTGATCAATCAGAATTTAGGATAGTAAATGTTATTAAAGGAAAGATTATTAAGGGTTGTAATGTAAGCTATAAGTATCATAGAGCTATTTCATCAGTTGTATATGAATCTTTTTCTAATGTATGAAAAATAGAAAGTTGGTGAATTTTATGGAAAAAATAGGAATTGTAGTTGATTCTGGATGTGATGTGGGAAATGTTGATTATCCTTTAAAGAAAGTTCCATTAAGAATATTTGTAGATGGAAAAGAATATAACGATGGAGAGATTGATGAAGAATATTTGTTTGAGAACTTAGATGGAGAAGTAAAAACTTCACTTCCTAATCCAGAAGCTATAAGACAAGCTATGCTTGATTTTATAAATGAAGGATATAAAAAGATAATAACTTTTAATATTTCAAGTAATTTAAGCGGTACATTTAATCTTTTTAGATTGATTAGCCAAGAGCTAATGGAAAAATTTAATGATGTAAAAATAGTAAATATAGATACACTTAATATTTCTGTAGGTTCTAGCCTTATTGTGAGAAGATGTATTGAATACATAAATTCTGGTAGTTCATTTGATGAGGTTGTAGAAAAATCAAAAGAAGATATTGAAAAATCAAAAGTTTTTTATGTTATTCCAACTCTTAAATATCTTGCAAGAGGTGGAAGAATAGGTAAAGTAAAGGCAATGCTCGGAGAACTTTTAAAAATGAAACCAGTTATATCTGTAAATAAAGAAGGAGAATATTATACGGTTGCAAAGGCTCATGGTTTTAAGAAATCTATTAATGCAATGTACGAGGAATTTTTAAAATTTGTTTCAAACAAAAAATTCATTTCGATAGTTGCTACAACTGGTAGTAGCGAAAGTGTAAGGCGAATAAAAGAAAGTTTACTTGAAAAAATTAAAAACATTGAAAATTGTGTTAGAGCTTTTGAATCAGAAGTTTCAACGGTACTTTCAGCTCATACGGGACCTGATCTTGTTGGAATTGCGGCTTTAATATTGGATTAAAAAAGGTGCCCTTCTTGGGGCACCTTTTTTCATTATTTGTTTACTTTTTCTTTTAATTCTTTTCCAGGTTTGAATTTTGGAACTTTTCTTGCAGGAATTTTAATTTTTTCTCTTGTTCTTGGGTTGACACCCGTTCTTTCTTCTGCTTTTCTTACTTCAAATGTTCCAAATCCGATAAGTTGAACTTTTTCCCCTTTTGCTAATGCATCGGAAATTGATTCAAATACTGCATCAACAACTGCTTTGATGTCTTTTTTCTTTAATTCAGGAATCTTTTCAGCGATCATGTTAACAAGTTCCTTTTTACTCATACCTTTTCCCTCCTCTTAGTTAATAGTGATAAGTACGATAATAATATATCATTTTTGGTGTATCAATTGCAAATAGTTTATTTATAAGGCTTTATAAAACTTTATAGTAAAAAAACGAGAAATAAGACAAAATAATCATTTTTTTAAGTTTTTTCTGTAAAAATCATCAATAATCTTTGAAATATCGAATTTTGTCTTGTTCTCGGAAGAAATTACTAAATCTGCCTTTTGTGAAAATATAGAATGCATCTCTTCAAAGATGTTATCAAGGTCTTTATCACTGTATTTTTTATTTACCTTTTTTAATCTTTTAACAAATTTTTCTTTTGGAATTTTAATGTATATTATTTTTCCGTTAAAAAGATCAAGGTTTGAAATGGTTCCAAGAGTAACTACAATTTTCTCTTCAAATTTTTTAAAACGTTTTAAAAATTTTCCTTCGAGTGATTTTATTGTTTGAAAGCCATTGTTTTTAATTACATCGTTGAATGATTTTCCTGTTTCAATTTTTAATATTTCATCAAAATCAACTACATCGTATCCAAAATCTTCTTTTAAAATTCTTCCCACAGCCGATTTGCCGCTTCCTGGGAGTCCAACTATATACAAAGGCAATTAAATCCCCCCTAATCAGATAATATTTTAATAAAAACTTTTCTCCTCCTTGGACCATCAAACTCGCAGAAGTATACCCCTTGCCATGTTCCAAGAACTAATTTTCCATTTTCTATTATTAAAGTTATACTTGGAGATACAAGTGTAGATTTTATATGAGAATCAGAGTTTCCTTCAATATGGGTATAATCCCAGTTTGCAGGTATTACCTTGTTTAAAGTTTTAACTATGTCGCTTTTCACTGAAGGATCAGCATTTTCATTTATAGTAACAGCTGCAGTTGTATGTGGAACAAACACCACACAAATGCCTGATTTAACACCAGATTTACTTATCGTTTCTTCTATTTTATGAGTTATGTCTATAAATTCATTTCTTGCTTTTGTAGGAATTTCGAAGCTGTAAAGCATCTTTATTCCCCCTTTTCAAAGCCTATTATATCATAAAAACTGTTTTACTTGCAATTTTACTTGATTTTTATAATTTTTTTTATTATAATATAAATGCAAATGATTTGCATTTGCAATTACTTGGAGGGAAAAGAAGTGCTGACAAAATGGAGGAAATTGGTTTTGGATGTTATAAATTCAAGTGAGAAACCACTTAATGCTGAAGATATTTATAGGTTGAATAATTTCAAACCTAATTTGTCAACCGTATATAGAGCTTTAAATTATCTTGAGAAAAAAAGCTATATTTCTTCTGTGTCCTTTGATGGAGGAACAAAGTATTATTTTTCAAAAGATAAGCATTTTCATTTTTTATATTGCACAAATTGTGGAAAAATAGAAGTTTTTGAAGAGTGTATGGCAAGTGAACTTGAAAAGAAAATTAAGAATAAATTTGGTTATCTTATAACAGATCATGTATTTTATTTTAAAGGATTGTGTAAAAAATGTAGGAAGGAGGTAAAAGGGCATGAAAAATAAGATATTATTTACAGTCTTTTTTATTTTGATTTCATCGCTTTCATTTTCTTTGATAGTTACAACTATTAATCCATACTATTTGATTGTTAAGCAAATTGTAGGCGAAAAAGATGAGGTACATTTGCTACTTGGTCCTAATGTAAATCCCCATACTTATTCATTAAGAGTAAGTGATGTAAAAATCCTTTCAAAAGCAAATATTATTTTTGCAAATGATGGAATAGAACCAGATTTAAGTAAGTTTGATGTTGTATATTTGAGAGATTATATTCCTTCTTTGTTTGTTGAATACAACAACCCACATTTTTGGCTTGATCCTTACTTTGTCAAGTTTTATATAATTCCAACAATTGTTGAAAAATTAAGTGAAGTTTATCCTCAGTACAAGAGTGATTTTGAGGCAAATGCAAAAATTCTTTTGGGTGAAATTGATGAATTTTTGAGAGAGTATAAGGCGTTAAATTTAAGTGGAACTGTACTTGTTCATCATCCAAGTTTTTACTACTTTTTTAAAGAGTTAAATTTAAAAGTCAAGTGGGTTGAGCAGGGGCACAATGTTTCAGTTGGTATGAAGAAGTTAATAGAAACTATAAAATCTGAAAATATTGTTGCAATATTCTCTGAGGTTCAGCAATCAAAAGATGAAATAAAAATTATCTCAAAACAACTGAACAAAAAATATTACACTTTAGATCCTCTTGGAGTAAATGCTAAAAAGTTCATAGATATTTACTATCAAAATTTTAAAGAGATAAGGAAGGCGTTAAATGATGGCAAATGATATAGCTGTAGTGGTTAAAGATTTAAACTATCTAATAGGGGAAAAATATATTCTAAAAAATATAAACTTTTCAATTAAAAAAGGTGAGTTTGTTGGAATTGTAGGTCCTAATGGAGCAGGTAAATCTACATTGATAAAGATTCTAATCGGTGAAATAGATAATTATGTCGGAGAAGTTATGATAAACGGGAAAATAGGATACCTTCCACAAGTACAAACATTTAATAGGGAGGTGCCTATTAACGCTTATCAATTTGTAAAAATGGGGAGCTACAAAAATAAGAAAAATGTAAAACTTATTGAAAAGCTAATTGAAGAAGTAGGACTTTCAGGAAAAGAAAAGCAACTTGTAGGGACAATGTCAGGTGGAGAGATCCAAAGACTTTCACTTGCAAGAGCATTGATTTCTGAACCAGATATTTTAATTTTAGATGAACCAGAAGCTGGTGTCGATCAAATGGGTAAGGCAAGGTTTTATGAACTTTTAGAAGAGTTTCAAAAACGACTTAATTTAACGATTATAATGGTTTCTCACGATATAGGTATGGTTTTTGAAAAGTGTACAACAGTAATGTGTTTAAATAAAACTCTTCATTGTCATGGGCCAACAGAAAAAATAAAACCAGATGAATTAAAATTACTATTTCCTGATTTTGATTTGTGGATAAGATCTAAAAACCATTATGAAAGGGAGCATGAACATGGAGATATTTGAATTTGACTTTTTAAGAATAGCATTTTTAGCCACTATTTTAGCTTCAATATCTTCAGCACTCATATCACCAATAGTTGTTTACAAGAGGATGGAGTTTATTGGTGATGGTACCGCCCATGCTGCCTTTGCAGGTCTTGCATTTGGTCTTTTATTTGGAGTTAACTATAGACTTATGGCAGTTTTAACTGCTATAGTATTTTCAATTATAATAAGCTATTTTACTAATAAAAGTAAGATTCATGAAAATAGTGCAATAGGGATGTTGCTTCCAGTATTTATGTCTGTTGGTGTTATTTTACTTTCAAAGAGTTCTACATACGTTCAGGACATAACAAGTTATTTGTTTGGAGACATATTATTAGTTAATATATATGATTTTTATTTTCTATTGTTTATAATAACATTGATAATCGTTTTTTTAGCTATTTACAGAGAAGAAATACTGTATTTTCTTGCAGATGAAAAGATGGCTTCTTTTTATGGGGTAAAAACTTCTTTGCTTCGAGCATTGCTTTTGGGCGTAATTTCTGTAATGGTAGTAGGTATAGTAAAGATTTCTGGGGTTATTTTACTTGGAGCGCTTTTAATAATTCCAGGTCTTGTTTCAAAGAGTTTTGCAAAATCGTACAAAAGTGTGTTTTTTATTTCGATTGTCTATAATGTCCTTGTATCTATTATAGGTTTTTACATTGCATATATTCTTGATATTTCACCAGGCCCTTCAATTGTTTTAACATCTTTTATAGTTTTTGTCTTTTTACTATTTTTCAAAAAAAAGTAATATCTACTCATTAATCTTATTATTGACATCAAAAATAAATTATGATATTATATTAGACGCGGCGGCGTAGCTCAGTGGCTAGAGCAACTGATTCATAATCAGTGAGTCATGGGTTCGAGTCCCATCGCCGCCACCAAAATAAAAAAGATAAGAGAATGGAGCCAATAGGCTCCATTTTTTTTTACAATGTTGAATTTTCTTTTTCTGAATATGAATTTGGTCAAACAACTTTAGTTATTAGTAGTAATTAAATTAAAGTTAAGAAAATAAAAATTCTTCCACTGACATTTACAAATGAGATCCACCTAAAAGGATTAAAAATTATTATTATTAGGTAAGTGATGGAGAGTACAATATTGTAAAATTTGAAAAAAGACCTGGTAATTTTTTATTAGTTAGATTTTATGTGATTTTTTTAGCTTTATACTATTTAAAGCTTTCAGATGGTGATATTGACTTTTAATCTCAATCGTGAAAAATTTCATGATTTTTGATTTGATGTTAAAATATTATTGGATAAATGTTAAAAAAATCACAAATTAAAAAGGGGGAACTTGCGTTGGAATTTCAACTTACGAAACTTCAAAAGTGGATTAAAAAGGCGGCAAGAGAGATAACTGAAAAAGAATTTAAGAATCTTGCAGCAAAGGTTGATGAAGAAGGTTATTTTCCAATGGAAAATGTTGAAAAGTTAAAAAAATACGGTTTTTTAGGAATGAATATTCCAAGAGAATACGGTGGAGCAGGAGCTGATGATTTATCTTATGTTATAGCAGTTGAAGAGATTTCAAGATATTGTGCAACTACAGGGGTTATTCTCTCAGCACATAATTCTTTAGCTTGTTGGCCAATATATTACTATGGAACTGATTATCAAAAAGAAAAATTCTTGAGGCCTCTTGCAACTGGTGAAAAACTTGGTGCATTTGCATTGACTGAACCAAATGCTGGAAGTGATGCTGCAAATCAATCTACATATGCAGTTAAAGATGGTAATAATTGGGTTATAAACGGTACAAAAATATTTATAACAAACGGTGGGGTTGCAGATATTTATATAATTTTTGCTTCCACTAATAAGGAACTAGGAGCAAAGGGTATAAGTGCATTTATAGTCGAAAGAGATACACCTGGATTTAGCATAGGAAAGATTGAAGAAAAGATGGGAATTAGAGGTTCTGCAACGGCGGAATTAATTTTAGATAATGTGGTAGTTTCTGAAGAAGATATGCTTGGCAGAGAAGGGCAGGGATTTAAAATTGCTTTAAAAACTCTGGATGGTGGACGTATCGGTATAGCAGCTCAAGCCCTTGGAATTGCACAAGGTGCTTTTGATGAAACTGTAAGATATATTAAGCAAAGAGAGCAATTTGGAAGACCAATTGCAAAGTTTCAGTCTGTCCAATTCATGATTGCAGAAATGAAAACAAAGATTGAGGCAGCAAGATGTCTTGTCTATAATGCTGCTTTGAAGAAAATGAAATCTCCAGATTATTCTTTGGAAGCTGCAATGGCAAAATATTATGCTTCAGATGTTGCAATGGAAGTTACAAGAATGGCTGTCCAATTACATGGTGGTTACGGCTATACAAAAGAATATCCAGTTGAAAGAATGATGAGAGATGCAAAAATAACCGAAATATATGAAGGGACCACAGAAGTCCAAAAGATAGTAATCTCATCAAACATACTAAAGTAAGGGGGAAACAATATGAATATTGTGGTTTGCATAAAGCAAGTGCCAGATACTACAGAGTTAAAGATAGATCCAATAACCGGAACACTTATTAGAAAAGGAGTACCTTCCATTATGAACTATGATGATAAAGCTGCTCTTGAAGAAGCTTTGAAATTAAAGGATCAAATTGGAGCTAAAGTTACTGTAGTTTCTATGGGACCAGAACAAGCAAAAGAAGTACTTGAAGAAGCTTTAGCCATGGGAGCAGACAATGCAATTTTGATTAGTGATAAGGTTTTTAGCGGTTCTGATACGTGGGCTACTTCTAATGTTTTAAGTAAAGCAATCAAGAAAATTGGATTCGACGTTATATTTACTGGAAGACAAGCTATAGATGGAGATACTGCTCAAGTTGGACCTCAAATTGCACAAAAACTTGGTATACCTCAGGTAATGTATGTAAGAAAGATTACATATAAAGACGGAAAATTTTTAATTGAAAGAGAAATGGATGATTATATTGAAATTGTGGAAGCAAAGCCTCCGGTTTTATTTTCCGTTGTTAAAGAAGCTAATAATCCAAGGTATCTGGATGTAAGAAGGTTAGTTGATATTTGTCAAGGAGATCCAATACAAATCTGGAATAACGATGATTTAAAAATTGATGAAAGCATAGTTGGATTGAAAGGTTCACCTACAAAAGTAAAGAAAACATTTACTCCAGTTTTTGAAAAAGAAACTAAAATAATTGAAGGAAGTATAGATGAAAAAGTTCAAATCCTCATTAAAGAACTTAAGGAAAAGCATTTAATATAAGGAGGAAAATAAAAATGAAAGAAATTTGGGTTTATATAGAAACATTTAATAAAAAGGTGAAAAAAGTTAGTCTTGAACTTTTGACAAAAGCAAATGAACTTTCACAGAAATTAAATGCAAAGGTTGTAGCAGTTTACATTGATAAACATGATTTGGAAGATACTATTTCAAAATATGGAGCAGATAAAATAGTTCATTTGTATAATAAAGATTTGCAATTTTACAATAGCCAAATATATACAGATGCATTGTATAATTTGATAAAAGATAACAGACCTCATATATTATTAATTGGTGCAACATCAATTGGTAGAGATTTAGCTCCAAGACTTGCAGCAAAGTTAAATACCGGTCTTACTGCAGATTGCACACAGCTTGATTTAGACGAAGATGGTTTATTACTTCAAACAAGACCAGCCTTTGGTGGCAATATAATGGCAACTATTATTTGTCCTGAACATATTCCTCAGATGGCAACTGTAAGACCAGGTATTTTTAAGGCAAAAAAATTAGAAAAAATTCCAGAAATAGAAAAAATTGAATTTGAACTTGAAAAAAATTGTATAACAAAAACTTTGGAAATTATGGAAAAAAACTCTCTTTTAAAAGATATTACCGAAAGTGATGTTATAGTTGCAGGAGGAAGAGGACTTTCAAAGAAGGAAGGATTTGATCTTTTAAGAGAGCTTGCAAAAGAATTAAATGGTACAATTGCAGCTTCGCGTGCAGCAGTTGAAGCAGGTTGGGCACCTCAAGAAATCCAAGTCGGTCAAACTGGAAAAACAGTAAAACCGAAAATTTATATAGCTTGCGGTATTTCAGGTGCAATACAGCATATTGCAGGAATGAAAGATTCAAAATGTATAATAGCTATTAATAAAGATAAAAATGCGCCTATATTTAAAATAGCAGATTATGCAATAGTTGGAGATGTATACGAAGTTATTCCAAAATTAATTGAAAAATTAAGGACTTTAAAACAATAAATTTTGAAGTAGTTAGAAAAGTGTGTATAATATAAATGGAGTTGTTTGCCTCTTCAACGTGAAGAGGCTCTTTTTTTATCTTTGGGGGTGGATTTTTGTGGAAACAAAAGGTGTTAAATTACTTCAAGGTGATCCAAAAAAAGCAATAGTAAAACTTTCTATTCCTATGATATTTGCAATGTTAGTTCAAACTATGTATAACTTGGTTGATGGTATATGGGTTGCTGGACTTGGGCCTGCGGCACTTGCAGCTATAGGTGCATTTTTTCCAATATTTATGATAATAATTTCTCTTGCATCTGGACTTGGCGTTGGTGCAAGTTCAGTTATAGCAAGAAAAATTGGAGAAAAAAATAAGCATGAAGCTGATAAAGCTGCTGTAAATTCACTAGCAATAGCTGTTATCTTTGGAGCTAGCTTTATGATTATATCTTTAGCTCTTATTAGACCTGTTTTAGAAGTATTGGGGACAAGCAAAGAAGTCTTAGATGAAACTCTAAAATATGCTTATATAATTATATTTTCCATTCCGCTTTTAATGTTTAATAACGTTTCAAATGGAATTTTGCGTGGAGAAGGTGACGCAAAAAAAGCAATGTATGCAATTTCGATTGGATCGATACTTAATATCTTTTTGGACCCACTTTTTATTTATACATTTAAACTTGGAATAAAAGGTGCAGCTTATGCAACTGTCTTTTCGATACTTGTTTCAGCTATCTTAATTGTTTTTTGGTTGTTTATAAAAAAAGATACATATGTTTCTATACATATCAAAGGAATGAAACTTGAAGCAAAGATAATAAATGATATATTAAGGGTTGGAATTCCTTCTTCGATAGCCCAAATTGCAATGTCTGTTGCAATGTTTGTGTTAAACATTTTTGCGGTTAAAGCGGGAAAAGATTTAGGAATAGCCGTCTTTACTAGCGCCTGGAGGATTATAAACTTTGGGACAGTACCGTTGATTGGGATAGCAACTGCAGTTACTTCAGTAACTGGTGCAGCATATGGTCAAAGAGATGCTGAAAAATTAAAGACGGCTTATTTGTATGCTATTAGATTTGGGGAAATAATCTCGCTGGTTGTTATGAGTTCTATTCTAATTTTTGCAAATTACATTGCAAAGGCTTTTACTTATTCGGAAAATGGCGCACGGATTTACAGTGAACTTGTAAATGCGCTTAGAATTTTATCATTATTTTTGCCGGGAGTGCCATTTGGAATGTTTACTTCCTCCATGTTTCAAGGAACAGGTTATGGAATAAGGAGTATGATTGTTTCTATAAATAGGACGATAATCATGCAAGTTTTATTTTCCTATTTGTATGTTTTTGTATTTAATATTGGTTTAAATGGAGTTTGGTGGGGGATTGTAACAGGAAATGCAATTTCCGCAGCTATTACATTTACATGGGGTATTTTTACAGTTAGAAATATAAAAAAAAGTTTTGACAAAAGATAGGAGGAAGAATAATGGAAATTACAATAAGAATTGATGAATTGAATAACAAGTTAAAATCTAAGTTTTTTATTGTTATACTGTCTAATGAAGAAAATTTAAAAAAATGCATTGAAAATAACATTGCAGGTTTTCCTGAGACCGATAATGGCATATGGGCTTATTTGGATATAAATGAAGGCGATTATGTTTCTTTTTATTATAACGGAAGAATTTTCAATTTGTACAAAGTAGAAAAAAAGCTTATTCCTGAGTATTATAGAAAATCAAATAATTCTATAGGAAATGAAAAATATGATCCAGTACCACTGAATAACGGTGACAAATGGAGAGCAATAATCACTAGAAAAGGAAATATTTATTTTCCATATAGGTTAACTTTGAAACTATTGGAGAAGACAGATTTTTTAACATCACTTGTTTTTAAATCTGGTTTTGAAAGATTTGGTATAAATTTGATACCAAGAGTTAGTTTAAAAAAATCTCATTTTCAGCTATCTTTAAATGATATTAATAAAATTTTTGGAATAGAAAGTTTAAGTGTGAGTTTAAGAAGTTTTACATTGAAAGATTTTGTTGAAGTATTTTCAAAGAATAAGGATATTAATAAGGAAAAATTTTCAGTTGAAAATATTGTTGACAAAGAAATATTTCTTCAAACATTAATAAAGCGTATTCTTGAAGCATCGATTTATAAATATAAAGAAGCCATATTTGACAAAATTAGCTTTGACAACGATAGTTTTGAATTTTTTTCGGAGCAAACTGTTTATGGTGGAGAAGCAGATATAGTAATAGCAAATAATTCAGAAAATATTGCCTTTATAGAAGTAAAAAATGGCATAATTTTAAAGAAGAATGGAGAATTTACTAGGATTGGTAGCGAAGCTTACAATCAAGTAAAATCGTACCAAGATATTATAGATCCAAACAAAAAATAAGAAAAATTATTGCAGGAAAGAAAGATTTTGGATCAAGAGATGTTTTGTTAAAAATATTCGAAAAAAAGCCTGAAAAAATTTTGGTTATTGAAGTTGATTCAAGATTTGAAATTTTATGAATGTTATATAATCATTTAATTATATAATCATTTAAAAAGAAAGGGTAAGTAATAAAAACAAATCGGGACTTGAAAGCCCCGATTTACACAATAACTGGCTCCGGCGGAGGGACTCGAACCCCCAACCTAGTGGTTAACAGCCACCCGCTCTGCCTATTGAGCTACGCCGGAATCCTTCGTTATCACTATATATTATACCATATTTCCTGTTTTTTGTCAATAATCACTTTTTATGGGATATATTACTTATAACACTAATAAAAATATATCACAAGTTGTAAAAATGTCAACTTTCAATTTCCTTTTTTAATATTTTTAAGCAACACAAATTTAAAGTTTTTACTCTTTACAAAATTTTATTTTAGATTTAAAATCAAGATGTAGGAGGGGGATACATGAAAGACAAAAAACTTTTAAGAATAAAATCATTATCATTTCTTTATTATATATTCCCGGTAAGGGAGCTTTGATTGTGCAAAAATGAGGAGCATTCTGCTCCTCATTTTCATTTTAAATGTGGAGGGGTGTTATGTGCGGAATAGCTGGTGTTTGGAACGTTGAAAAATCTTATAACGTTTTACATGATTTGTTGCTTGGATTACAACACAGAGGACAAGAAAGTGTTGGAATAGTTCTTGAAGATTTTAAAATGATAAAAAGCAAGGGACTAGTTTCTCAAATTTTGAGTGAGTCAAACTTTTTGATAGGAAATAGTGGTATAGGTCATGTTAGGTATTCTACATACGGTTCCAACACAGAGATTCAACCACTTATAGGTATTACATCAAAAGGAAAATTTGCAATAGCACACAATGGAAACATTCCAGATGCAGAATCTAGAATTAACTCACTTGTGGAGAAAGGTTCTGTCTTTAGTTCAACTCTTGATACTGAAATTTTCCTCCATTATATTTCTCTTGCCCCTTATTCTGATCCGATACTTTCAATTCAATGGGCATTTTCAAGAATTCCTTCGGCTTACTCTGTTGTTATACTTGGGAAAGACAAGTTAATAGCAGCAAGAGATAGGTTTGGATTTAGACCTCTTTTTTATGGAAAGTACAAAAACGGTTATGTTATAGCATCAGAAGACTCAGTTCTTTATTCAATAGGTGCAAGTAAAATTGTTGAGGTATTGCCTGGAGAAATAGTAATTTTTTCTGATAGTGGAATTGAAAAGGTAAAGTATGCAAATACTAACGTTAAATTTTGCTCTTTTGAATATATCTATTTTTCAAGGCCAGATAGTAACTTTTTGTATGGAAATGTACACAGGGCAAGATATAGAATGGGAGAAATTTTGTTTGAAGAAAGTAATATGAGGGGAGATATAGTTATTCCAATTTTAGATTCAGGATTTTCGGGAGCACTGGGTTTTTCGGCAGCATCAAAAATACCGATAGAGCTTGGTCTTATGAGAAATAGGTATCTTGGAAGAAGCTTTATTATGCCTGAAAATCGTGAGGAAATAATAAAAAGAAAGCTTGTTCCAATACCAGAAGTCATAAAGGATAAAGAAGTAGTAATAATTGATGATTCTATTGTTCGTGGAACAACGATGAAGCAGATAGTTAAGATGTTAAAAGAAAATGGTGCAAGAAAAGTGAAAGTTGGTATACATTCACCACCTGTTGTTGGACCATGTCCTTATGGTATTGATACTTCAAGAAAAAATGAACTTATAGCAAATCAAAAGAGTATAGATGAAATTTTAAGTGAAATTAATGCTGACGAACTTCATTATTTATCTGTTGAAGGGTTGAAAAAAGCAATTGGGGGAGATAATTTATGCCTGGGATGTCTCAATCTAAATTACCCCGTATAGTTGTGCTTGCATCAGGAAATGGTTCAAATTTTGAAACAATTGTAAAGGCACAAAGAGAGGGAAAATTAAGAGCAGAGATTTTGATGTTAATAGTAAACAAAGAATGTTTTGCAATTGAGAGAGCAAAAAAATTGGGGGTTCCCTATAAAAAACTTTCAAAGGATTGGAAGGGAGAATTATTTGCGCTTTTAGAAGAATTAAGTCCGGATTTGGTTGTTCTTGCAGGATTTATGAAAATTTTGCCTCCAGATATAGTAAATAAATGGAAGATAGTTAACATACATCCATCACTTTTGCCTGCTTTTAAGGGAAAAGAAGCAATAAAGCAGGCATATGAATATGGAGTTAAAGTTACTGGAATTACAATACATTATGTAGATGAAGGAGTTGATACAGGTCCAATAATTTTTCAGCATGCAATTAATATAGATGGAATGCCTTTGGAAAAGGTTGAAGAAGAAATACATAAAATAGAGCATAAATATTATCCTATCATTATTGATAAAATTTTGAATGATTAATTCTTGAAAGGAGTGAGTGGGGGTGTATCTGGAAAAATTTGATTTGGATTTAAGATATGGGGAAAACTCACATGAAAAAGCAGAAATTTTTGGAAAACCTGAGTTTGAGATTTTACATGAGGGTAAACAACTTTCGTACAACAACATATTAGATGCCGAAGCAGCCTATGTAATTGCAAATAATCTAAAAAAACTAAAAGGTTACGCGAGTGTAGTAGTAAAACACCAAACTCCATGCGGAGCATCTATAAAGAATGATAAGGTTGAATCGATTCTTTCTGCAATAGCAGCAGATGAAGAATCAAGTTTTGGAGGAATATTAGCCGTTAACTTTGAATTTGATGAAGAATGCGCAATGGCAATTAAGAAAAAATATCTTGAAGTTGTAGTTGCAGAAAGTTTTACTCAAAAAGCAATTGAAGCTCTTTCAAAGAAAAAGGTTAGAATTTTAAAGATAAATAATTATGAACCTAAGGTAGGAAAACCTGCATTTGGAGCATTTTTAGTTGGTGAGAGAAAACTTCCAGATTTAAAATTCACCCACGTTGCAGGTCCACAATTGGATGTTGAAGAATTAAACGAATTATTATTTGCTTTTATTGTAGTTGAAGGTGTAAAATCAAATGCGATTTTAATTTCAAAAGATATGACTACCGTAGGTATAGGAACCGGTCAACCTTCCAGAAAAAGAGCTGCATGGATAGCAACAGAGCTAGCGGGTGAAAAAGCAAAAAATGCATATGCTGCCTCTGATGCTTTCTTTCCTTTTCCAGATGGGCTTGAAATTCTTGCAAAGGCTGGAGTAAAAGCTGTTGTTTCACCAATGGGTTCAATTAGAGATGAGGAAGTAATTAATGCAGCTGAAAAAATGGGATTGTCATTTTACAAGGCAGAAGGAAGAGTGTTTAGACATTGAGGTGATAATATGAAGGTTTGTATAGTAGGCTCAGGTGGAAGAGAACATGCTATGGGATATGCTTTTGAAAAAGCTGGCTTTGAAGTTTTTTATACGCCAGGTAATGGATTAACTGGAAATAATATAGATTTTGAAAGTCTTAAAGATTTTGATGGATTAATAATTCCTGGATCAGAAGAATACCTTGCAAATGGAATTGCTGAAAAGTATGCTAATGTTTTTGGACCTGACAGAAAAGCTTCAAAGCTTGAAAGCTCAAAAATCTATGCAAAACAATTTATGAGCATTTACAATTTGACTACTCCAAGGTTTGAAATAGCATCTAATAGGGAGGAACTTTTAGAAAAAATAGAAAAGTTTTATCCACCATATGTTTTAAAAGCAG
This sequence comes from Thermosipho globiformans, assembly GCF_003990895.1. NCBI lineage: Bacteria > Thermotogati > Thermotogota > Thermotogae > Thermotogales > Fervidobacteriaceae > Thermosipho > Thermosipho globiformans. The sequence continues at coordinate 190,009 of NZ_BHXD01000003.1, read as the reverse complement.
ATGGTCTTGCAAAAGGAAAAGGTGTATTAATTGTTGAAAATAAAGATGAAGCACTTGAGCTTGGAAGTAAGCTAATCAGCGGAGAGCTGATTGATGGAGTTTCTGGTCCAATAGTTATTGATGAATTTTTACCAGGGAGAGAGCTTTCAGCTATGGCTGTTGTTAATGGTGATGATTTTTCACTGTTTCCGTTTATACAAGATTATAAGAAAATTAATACTGGAAACACTGGTCCTAACACTGGTGGAATGGGAAGTTTTGGACCCATTAAAATTGATGACGAATTAAAAAGAAAGATAGAGGAATTGTTTGCAAAAACACTTTATGGGTTAAAAAAAGAAGGTATTTTTTATAGAGGATTTTTATACCTTGGATTAATGATATACGAAAAAACTCCATATATCCTGGAATATAACGTAAGGTTGGGTGATCCTGAAACTGAAGTTATTGTAGCGACCAACCCAGAAAATTTTGTTGAATGTGTTCTAAAGGCTTATAACAAAGAAAATATTCCTGAATTTAACCCCAAATACTTTGCTCTTGATGTTGTACTTGCAAGCAAAGGTTATCCGGGAAAATATGAAAAGGAAAAAGAGATAAAAAATCTCTTCCCACTTCAAGGTGAAGATTTTGTAATATTTGGCGCGGGAGTAAAAAAGGAAAACGATAAATATTATACAAATGGTGGAAGAGTTTTGCATTGCGTAGCCTTTTCTGAAAATAAGGAAGAAGCAAAAAAGAGAGCATATGAAGTTGCAGAAAGGATAGATTTTGAGGGGAAAATATTTAGAAAAGATATTGGGGTGATTTATGCATGAAGTATACATATAAACAGGCGGGGGTAGATGTAAAAAAAGGAGATGAATTTGCAAAAGTTATAAAAGAAAATGTAGATATTCCAGAGTGGATTTTAAAAGAACCTACTGGATACGCAACTGTTTTGCTTTTTACTACACCACCAATTGCAGTTACTGCTGATGGTATAGGAACTAAGATTTTACTTCACATTGAGAATGGAACATTTGAAGAGGCAGCAAAAGATTTAATAGCTATGAATTATAATGATTTGATATGTGTTGGGGCAAAACCAATAGCATTCCTAGATTATATAGGTACACACAAGATTGGTGAAATTGAAAAGAAATTTATTGATGCACTTATTAAAGAGCTAAAAAATTGTGATATGTATTTGGTTGCAGGCGAAACAGCTGAGATGCCAGATATGTATCAAGAAAATCATTTTGATGTTGCGGGATTTGCAATTGGCACGCTTATAAAGAAATTTGAGCATTCTCATGTAAAGCCTGGTGATTACATTATGGCTTTAGATTCATCTGGTTTTCATTCAAATGGTTGGAGTCTTATTAGAAAGATAATTAGTGAAGAAAAGATAAATATAAGAGATTTGCCTTTTGATATACTAAAAGGAACAAGAATTTATAAGGAAATTATACCTTATTTTGATAAAATAAAAGCAATGGCTCATGTTACAGGTGGAGGAATTACTAGGGCATTGAGAAGATTGCTTGGAGGTTTAGGCTATGAAATAAACATTGAAAAAAAGGATTTTATTGATTGGATTTTAAAATATGTAGAATTTGACGAGGCTATTAATACGTTTAACATGGGATATGGTTTATTATATGTCTCAGAAACTGATGATCTTCCTGGAAAAGTAGTTGGGCGGGTAAAGGAAGGCGAGAGAATAATAAAGTTTTAAATAATTACATTCAAAAAAACATGGCTCAAAACGGGCCATGTTTTTTTATGTTGAATTATAAGAACATGGTTTTATGTTTTAACTTTTGAGAGTTGTTTCTTCCTTTTTTTGATCTATCCAAAATCTTTTCCATATTAAATTCCAATGAAATTATAAGAATTATCAAAAGAATTTTTAAATTCCCCATAGGTAGATTCTAAACATTTAAAAATGTTGCTTAATTTTTTGAGGTTATATCGTTTTCATTCCTCATAGGTAGATTCTAAACGAACTTGAGGAGTTTTTAAGAAATTTAGTGGAGACCGATGTTTTCATTCCTCATAGGTAGATTCTAAACGAAATTTTAGGCCGTTTTGGCCTTAAACAACGGTCATACAGTGTTTTCATTCCTCATAGGTAGATTCTAAACGCTATTTTGTTAACAGATGCAAAAATAAACGAAAATATTGAGTTTTCATTCCTCATAGGTAGATTCTAAACGGAGACAATTTCGCACAGTAGTGAACACAGACAAAGAAGTATACGTTTTCATTCCTCATAGGTAGATTCTAAACTTTAGTTTGTGTCGAATTTTCATATCTTCGAGCGCAATTTGTTTTCATTCCTCATAGGTAGATTCTAAACAATTTGTTATGATTGCCCATTTACAAAAAATTGCCCTGCAATGTTTTCATTCCTCATAGGTAGATTCTAAACACCAATTTCATCCAGCAACATTTATTGCAACATTTGATCCAAGGTTTTCATTCCTCATAGGTAGATTCTAAACATATTTATATCTTTAATACGCCTATGAGCAACTTCTGCATTTAAGTTTTCATTCCTCATAGGTAGATTCTAAACTAATAATAAGGAGGTGAAAATAAAGGTTCAAAAAATTAGTTTTCATTCCTCATAGGTAGATTCTAAACTTTTATTTTTTTGTCTGTACGCAAAGTAGGCCTACAGACAAGACGTTTTCATTCCTCATAGGTAGATTCTAAACCTACTCCTAGATTTATTTGTTGAAACACTTGTCTTCTTGTTTTCATTCCTCATAGGTAGATTCTAAACGGGATATGATGGTGAGACTGAGCAAAATTGATTTTCTGGAGGTTTTCATTCCTCATAGGTAGATTCTAAACTGGGCCCCTTGCCTTTAAATGACGTTTTATTTTCTACTGTTTTCATTCCTCATAGGTAGATTCTAAACTGGAAAAAGTGGAAGAATTACGCACAGATACTATTTGGGGTTTTCATTCCTCATAGGTAGATTCTAAACGAAAACATATGAAATCCTTGAAAAAATTTTAAACACAAAAACAGGTTTTCATTCCTCATAGGTAGATTCTAAACGTAGCTACTATTATTGGTACCTACCTATTCAGCAAAAAAGTTTTCATTCCTCATAGGTAGATTCTAAACAAAAATTTCTTAGTTGTGTTGAAGTAGAAATTGATGAGGATGAAGTTTTCATTCCTCATAGGTAGATTCTAAACAAATGTAAGAATCTATTTAGGAACAAACAATCTGTTAAGGTTTTCATTCCTCATAGGTAGATTCTAAACATGATACAAAACCATTTAAAAAAACAGAAATATGTTTATAGTGTTTTCATTCCTCATAGGTAGATTCTAAACAAAAAGAAGACGAAGTTGAAGATATTGGAGGAACAAAAGTTTTCATTCCTCATAGGTAGATTCTAAACCCACACAATCGATCTAATAGCAGATGCACTAAAAAGTGGGAAAGTTTTCATTCCTCATAGGTAGATTCTAAACCTATTAATATTCTCATAAATAAATATAACAAAGCAAAGTAACAAAACCTTTGAGCGGAAGTAAACTGTAAGTTAAATGTAGAATTTATACGCCTTTGCGATTATTCCTACTTAAAAACATCTCCTAAAAAATTACCTAATTTCGATTTGTTAACATAAACGTTACAAATATCGGAATAAGAAATTAGTAAAAAAGGAGCTTTTTGACATTGGTTACAATAATGTTAAGATACTTTTCTGTTTTAGAAACAGCAACTATAATTTTATTAGTTAACATTAAGTTGCTGTTTAGTTAATAAATTATTTCCAAAGACATTTCGGTATCTCGAGCTAAGCCCCTGGCCAAAGTAAAAAATAGGTTAAATTAGAATATAAAAAAAGGGCTACACCTGCTAAAATTGTTTTTGTACCAAAAATAATCTTTATCAAGGAGGTGTAGCCCCTGAAAAATATTCACTTCAATATTATTTTACCACAAAAATTACTCAATAAAATATCTAATCTTGTCTTTGACAAATCTAAAAGAATGTATCTAAGAAAGTATCCTGATCATATTTTTGTTTTGATTTTATCTCTTATGTATTTAACTAATATTCAATCTATGAGAAGACTATATGCTTATCTTTTGAATGGGAGAATAAAAATAAATAATCTACCTTCTAGACAAACAATACACTATAGATTGAAAAGATTATCAAAAAAGAAAGTAAGTAAGAAACTAAAAAGACTTTTTAGTACACTGCTAGTTATTGACAGTAGTGAAATTAGAGGAAAGAAAAAGAGACTTCATCTATTATATGAAGCAAAGAAAAAAGTGTTATTAGATTTTGAGATAGGAAATAATAGAGAAGTAGAACATGCAGAAATTATGTTAGAAGAAATAGAAGGTTCGATATTGTTAGCAGATAGAGGGTACTGGCAATGGGAGTTTATTGAAAAAATGAAAGAAAAGATGAAGTTATATGTAAGACCTAGGGGAAGAAAAGGGAAAGAATTTATGGAAAGAGAAATAAATAGGTTGATATATAGCAAAAGATGGGAAATAGAATGGTATATAGAAAGGCTGAAGCAGAGGATAAAGATGAGAGGAATGAATGAAAGGACGCTAAAGGCACAGATTACATATATGTTACTGGGGCAGCAGTTAACAATGTTAATAGACACACTCTCTGCTCATCCTAAGCTGATTAGATTGATTGAAAAATAATTTTTACATTGGCCAGGGTGACTATATATTAACATATTAGTTATTTTGTCTCCTGCGTAATAAAAAAGCTTGGCTTTTTGCCAAGCTTTAAATCAAAAACTTTATTGTATTTAACAATTAACTATTAATATTGTGAAATTTCTCCTCTTTTTCTAACTACGTTTGCAAAGTAATTAAATAAGATAATACCTATGAAAATATAGAGTAAAGAAGATGATATCATATAAATCCAATCACTAAATCTAAGTGAAGATCCTTCTATCAAATTTCTTAGTATTTTCATATAACCATTTGCTGGAACAATATATTTTACTATTCCTTTATAATCACCAAGCAAAAGACCTATAATAGCAAATTGTGCGATATTCAGTAATGCTTGAGTCCTTTTGAATCTGAGAGTTATACCTGCTAAAATAAGACCTATACCATAACCTTGGAGCATCATCAAAATTAAAGCGATTATAAAACTCATTGGTATAACTAAAGGTATACCTGCTATCTTAAAAACAACTATAAGTATTAAAAACTCAAAAGGGATCATAATTAAAAAATTAGAAAACTGGTAAAAAAGGTAGATTGTTGAAGGGCCGACTGGTGAAATAAATGCCTGCTCAATTAATCCTATACTCATTTCATTTATAATCGTCCACGACAAATCTGTAATGGTCCCTAAAAAAGTGAACCATACAATATAACCTATTGCAAGTGACTGAATACTTTCTCCTAGATTTGCAGGATTTCCAAACTTTGTTACTCCTAAGACCATAAAGTAAAACAGCATTGTCATAATTGTGAAGAAAGATATAGTATTTAAATAATATCTTTTAAGTTCTGAAATTACTCTCAAAACAGTTCCTTTAAACACATTAAGATAAACCATCTTCATCACCTCTTACTATATTTACAAAAACCTCTTCAAAGTTAACCATTACACTTTCAAGTCTCTTTATCTCAATGTTTTTGCTCTTAAAATGCTCAAGAACTTCATATAATTGTTCCATGTTATCAATTTGAATGTTTAAAATCTTTTCTCCGTTTTCTTCTACAACTGTTCCAAATTTTTCAAGCTCTTTGTGGCCATTATTGCTTAAAAAACTTATTTTAAATCTTTTTTTCTTGAATGCATCCAAAAGTTTTTCTTTTTTATCACTAACAACTACCCTACCTTTATTTATAATCAACACATGATTTGCCACTTTTTCAACAAGTTGCATATCATGAGTAGATAAGAGTATGGTCTTTCCATCTTTTGCAAGTTTTTCAAGCATTTGTCTTACTTTTAATGAAGACTCAACGTCCAAACCGAGTGTTGGTTCGTCTAAAAGTATTAGCGGAGTATCGGGCAATAAAGCTATTCCAATGGCTAACCTTTGCTGCATACCTCTTGAAAGTTTTCCGGCAAGTTCGTTCTTTTTTTCAGTTAACTCTACAAATTCTAAAATTTCAGAAATCCTACTTTTTAGGTATTTTCCTCCTAAACCTCTTATATGACCAAAGTACTTGAGGTTTTCATAAACTGTCATCTTCCAATGAATATTTCTATTTCCTTCTAAAACTGCAGAAACATATTTTAGTGCATGTGAAGGATGTTTGTGAACATCTATACCGTTTATATAGATTTCACCTTCGTCTGGGATTATAAGCCTTAATATAGATTTTATAGTTGTAGTCTTTCCAGCGCCGTTTGGTCCTAAGATTGCAAAAATTTCTCCTTTTTCAGTCTCGAAAGTTATTCCTTTAACTGCTTCTACTTTTTTCCCTTTTGAAACATATGTCTTTTTTAAATTTTTAACTTGCAGCATCAAAATCCCCCCCAGCTTTTGGTTCATATACCTGTTGTGGTGCAATAATAAAGAAAATAATAGATATAGCTAAGGCTAAAAAGTTAACTATTAAAAAAAGAACATGTGCGGCCACAACATCAATTAGAAATCCATATATGACCGCACCAAGTGGTACCATAATCTGAGAAAAAATTTCAAGCGTTGAAAAAACTCTTGACCTTATTTCAGAGGGGGTCATGAGTTGCAAATTTGTTGAAATTGGAATATTTACAAGAGTATTAAATGCACCAACTATAAAGTAAATAATAGATGTGAGCCAGAAAAATTTCCATATGGAAAATTTAACAAGAACGTTTGGGAAAATCAATATTGTAAATGCAAAAATTGATAAACTTTGAATAGATATTCCAGATATCATTAATGTTTTATTTTTTGCATTTTTTAAAAGAGACATTAGAAAGACGTTTCCTGCGAGCATCCCAATTGTAAAAAATGTTTGCACAAAACCATATTGTTGAGCACTCATTTTTACTATCTGTCTTAAAACATATGGCTCAACTACCTGGAATAATGGAGACATTAAAAAGTTAATTATCATTGCAAATGTAAATAGATATTTTAACCCTTCATTTTTAAAAATAAAAGTTAAGCCTTCTTTGAATTCACTGAAAAATGAAGAAACACTTAATTTTGACTTTTTAGAAAACTTTACTTTATATACAATAAACATTTCACTAATCGCTGATAGTACAAATGAAGTACCGTTGATTAAAAATACAGCAAATATTCCAAAAAGTCCATATATAATCCCACCTAAAATTGGTCCGATTATCATAGAAAAAGAATTAACACTACCAAGTACGGAATTTGCTGACCTTAGTTTATCCTCAGAAACTATATCAGGGATCATGGCTGTAGTTGCGGCTCCAAAAAAGCCATCAAACATTGCCACAAATGCCTGGATTATAAATAAAATTAATATACTAAGGCTATTAGTATATGAAAGTAGTGCAAGAAATAGTATTAAAAATCCGCGGATAAAGTCTGTGAAAACCATTATGTTTTTTCTATTAAACCTATCTCCCAAGACCCCGGCAAAAGGGGCAACCGAGAGTCTTGGAAGAATGCTAAGTAAAGTAAATATTCCCATTGCAGCTCCTGAACCTGTAACGTCTAAAATATACAAAGGAATTGCTATCATCTGTATTCCTGAACCTATTAAAGATACTAATCTTCCAACAATATAAAGCAAAAAATTTTTTGTAAAAAGTTTATTTGTTGAGTCTGTTCTCCTCACAGCTAAGCCACCCCGTATTCAATTTTCCGGTCCCCCAGATAACTTCGCACGTAACATTTCCTGATGATATAACTCCATTTAGTTCTATATTTTCGGCGCGTACATTTCCTGAACTAATTGATCCATCCTGATAAACTGTTATATTTTCAGCTTTTATGTTCCCCGTTTTTACAGTCCCCTCAACTATTAATTCTTCCGTTTCAATATTTCCACAAGAAATTGTGCCAATAGCTCTTATTTCATCTGCTTTTAAATTCCCACAGACTAATTTTCCTTTGACGATTACTTCTTCGGCTATAATATCATCGTCGGTTTTAAATTCTTTACCTTCTTCTACAATTAATGTTTCAAATTTTTGAGTCTTTTTAGACTTTTTAAAATTTCCATTTTTAATTTCAAGCCCTGACAAAAATGGTTTTAAAAATACTTTAAACAATCCCTTTAACAATAAATTGTTTACTCTTGTAAGTCCTCCCTTAACTTTTGGAGGAGTGCCTTCTTCTTTACTTGCTACAATATTTAAACTTCCGTTTATAATTCCCCCGTTCCATCTTACCCTTGAGCCGACAATATTCATGTCTCCTTTTACTTCACCAGAAAATGTTAGTTTTCCCATAACAATCGAACAATCACCATTTACAATTCCTTTTATAACAGCTTCTCCATTTACGATACTTATATCACCTTCAAATACCTCTCCCTCTTCTATTACTGTTATTTCTCCAACTTTTGTTTCACCATTTTCATCTGAACTTTCAAAATTTTCTTCTTTATAATCTTCTCTTTGTTTTATTGCCTCAATAAGTGCTTCTGCCTCTTCAGTTGTAATTTCTCCGTTTTTAAGAGCCTCTAAAACTTTTCTAATTTCTTCATTCATTTTTCTCTCCCCCTTTTCTCTTAATAATATTTAAAGCATCTTCCACTGAAATCAATTTTTTCTTTAATTTTTCAAAAACATCATCTTGATCATCAACTTCGGAATCTCCGATTGGTTTAAGTCCCATTTTATCGAGTAGCTTTTCAAGTCTTCCACGAAGGGTAAAATATCCAATTCCTGTTACACGTTCCATTTCTTTTAAATTCCCCCTACTTCTTAAAAACAAAATTATAAAATTCATGTCCTCTTCTTCTAAAAATGCAAGTGGTGAAACTGTGAACATTCCAGAAACTGTAACATTATCATGCACACATTTTAGTTGAGTTACTTTCATTGGTTTTCCGCAAACCGGACATTTTGGTAGCATTACTCTCACCTCCAAAAATTTTGAACAACGATTCAAAATTTTAAAATAATTAAATCGGCATCTTTAGTTTCTTCACTACTATTAATATGACCTATTTTTCGATTTTCTCTTTTCAAAATTTATTATACTCTTTTCAAAATTTTTTGTCAAATGACAAAAATTTTTGATTGTTATATGAAATATTTAAAAAATATATGTATTTTAATGCAAATTGCAGTTTATTGACAATAAATGTATTTTTGATAAAATTGCTATGAGGAGTAATAGCGCCAACGTAGCTCAACCGGTAGAGCGGCGCATTCGTAATGCGTAGGTTGCGGGTTCGAGTCCCGCCGTTGGCTCCATTCCCCCGTTGAAGGGGGAATTTTTGTTTTGGTAAAATAATTGTGAGGTGATATATATGCAAAAGGCAGATTTTATTGACAGAATAGTTATATATGTAAAAGGTGGAAAAGGTGGAGATGGCTCTGCAAGTTTTAGACACGAAAAGTACGTACCAAAAGGCGGCCCTGATGGTGGAGATGGTGGGAATGGTGGCTACGTGTTTTTAAAGGCTAATCCAAATCTTTCAACTCTTTTAAGTGTTTCAGAAAAGAAAAAATACATTGCTGAAAATGGTGAAAATGGAAAAGGAAAGAAAATGCATGGAAGAAATGGAAAAGACGTTGTAATAGATGTTCCAGTTGGCACCGTTGTGAAAGACTTTGAAACAGGGGAAATAATAGCAGATCTTGACAAGCCTGGAATGGTTGTCTGTGTAGCTCGTGGAGGAAAAGGAGGTCGTGGAAACGTCCATTTTAAATCTTCTACAATGAGAGCGCCAAAAATATCAGAGAGGGGTTTTGAAGGGGAAGAGAGAAGGTTAGTTCTTGAACTAAAACTTCTTGCAGATGTAGGACTTGTTGGTTATCCAAATGTTGGGAAAAGTTCATTTATATCAAAAATAAGCAACGCAAAGCCAAAAATTGCAAATTATCCATTTACAACCATTATACCTAATCTTGGTGTTGTAACGGTAAATGAACTACAGTTTGTAGTTGCAGATATTCCAGGACTTATAAAAGGTGCAAGTAAAGGAGCAGGACTTGGAAATGTATTTTTAAGGCATGTTGAAAGATGTAGTGTAATAGCGCATATTATAGATATTTCAGGGATGGAAGGAAGAGATCCTGTTCAAGATTATTTTGACATTAGAAATGAACTTGAACATTTTAGCAACGAACTTGCTCAAAAAGAAGAAATTATAATAGCCAACAAAATAGACCTTATATCCAAAGAGGAATTAGAAAAAAGACTTGAAGAATTAAGAAAAGAAACTGGAAAGCAAATTTTTCCTACAAGTATAATAACAGGAGAAGGAATAGAAAAAGTTGTTTACAAACTTGCAGAAATAGTTAAGGAAAGTAAAAAATTCCATACTCAATCGGAAGTTGTGAACGAACAAATTAAACGTCCAAAGCCTCTCTGGAAAGAACTGCCTGAAAGGTTCAACATTGAGATTATAAAAGAAGGCAATGACTTTATTGTTACTGGTACTTATGTCGAGGAATGGGCTAAGAGATTGAATTTAAATCAAAAAGATGGCTACAGAAAATTTATGGAACTTCTAGAAAAAAATGGTCTTGAAAAGAAACTAAAAGAGGCAGGGATAAAAGATGGCGATACAGTTTGGGTTGCCCAAAGAGCTTTTGAATACAAAGAATAGTCTTGTAATATTTGGAGGATCATTTAATCCTCCTCACAATGGGCATATAATAATTTCACAATTAGTAAGAGAAATGTTTAAATATGCAGATATGCATATTGTAACAAGTTCAAATCCACCTCACAAGCATGTTGATGTTGATTTTAAAACAAGATTTCAATTAACAAAGAAAGCATTTGAAAAGGTAAAAGGCGTTGAAATAAGTGATATTGAAAATAGACTTGGTGGTATAAGTTATGCAATTAACACTATAGAATATTACGAAAAATATTACGAAAGCATCTTCTTTTTGGTCGGAGAAGATGCTCTTTTTTCTATTGAAAAATGGTATAGATATGAAGACATTTTAAAAAAAGTAAAGATGCTTGTGTATCCAAGATACAAAGACAAAACTTTATATGAAAGAGCAAATAATGTGCTAAAGGAACTTTCAAGTTCTATATATATACTAGATCTTCCTCTCATTCAAATTTCATCAACGATTGTAAGGGAAAGGGTTAAAAATAAACAAAGTATATATGGTTTTGTCCCAGAAAGCATTATTGAATTAGTTGAGGAGGTATACGGTGATAGGTAAAATTGGTCTTGCTCCAATGGCCGGAGTAACTAACTGGAGCTTTAGAAAGATTTGCTTTGAATTTGGAGCAGAGTTTGCATACACAGAAATGATAAGTGCTGAAAGTGTAATTAGAAATTTAAAAATAAACGAGTATTATTTTCCAAAACCTGAGGAGAAAGACAAAGTAGCAATCCAAATTTTTGGTTCTGACCCATTTGTTATGGCAAAAGCTGCTTCAATGCTTGAAAATATGGGAGCATGGATTGATATAAATGCAGGGTGCCCTGTAAAAAAAGTTGTAAAAAAAGGTGCTGGTAGTGCCCTATTAAAAGATCTAAATAGGTTAAAAGATATCATTAAGCAAGTAAAATCAGCCGTTAGTTGTAAAGTTTCAGTTAAGGTAAGACTAGGATTTGAAAGAGATGAATTTGAAAAAATCTACGATACAGTTGTTGATGCTGGAGCCGATATGATCGCAGTGCACGGTCGAACCGCAAAACAAATGTACTCTGGGGAAGCTACTTGGAATATAAAAAACAAAGGTTACATACCACTTTATATTAACGGAGATATACATTCACTTTCTGATGCAAGACGTGCTATGGAAATTTCAAAAGCTGATGGAGTATTGATAGCAAGAGCAAGTATTGGAAAACCCTGGGTGTTTAGTGATAAAACACCTTCATTGTCTGAAATAAAAAAGATCATTTTGTATCATATAGATCTTCTTTACAATGAAATAGAAGAGCGTGCTGCCCAAGAATTTAGAAAATTTGTAGCAGGGTATACAAAAAAATTACCAAATTCAAGACAATTTAGAGCAAAAGTCATGAAAATAAATGACGTGGAGACTTTAAAGAAAGCTTTCGAAGAATATCTTACATCTATTTCATTTTAGAGTTTCATTCTTAAAGATTTTAAATTGGAAGTGAATTGAAAATCATAATAAAATATTAGTGAGGTGAAAATTTATGAAAAAAATAGTCATTTTTCTGTTGTTATTCTCATTTATTTCTTTTTCAAACATTGTTATATTTATATACCATCGCTTTGATGATGAAAGATACCCTACAACAAATACTTGGACAAACGAGCTTGAAATGCATATAAATCTTGTCAAAAAACTTGGGTATAAAATTTGGACGCTTAAAGATTTAGAAGATTATGTATATGGAAACAAAGAAGAAGAAAATGCAGTTATTTTCACTGTAGATGATGGATATGTTACCACATATACAAAGGCATTTCCTGTTTTTAAAAAATATAATGTTCCTTTTTCTGTGTTTTTGTATTTTGGAGGAGTAGGTATTTCAAAAGAATATTTAACATGGGATATGGTAAAAGAAATGGCGGATTGGGGTGTTGAGTTTGGTCATCATTCAACGACCCACGAAAAATTTCCGCTATTACTTAAAAAGATGGATCTAGAAAGTTTTAAAAAATATTTTGAGGATGATTTAGTAAAGGGTCAGAAAATTTGGCAAGAAAAAATGAATACAACTCTAAAGTATTATGCATATCCATACGGGTACTATAACGAGGAAATGATTGAAATATTAAAAAAACATGGTTTTAGGCTTGCGTTTATACAGCTTTCTGGTCCATACAACAGGCAAATTTCACCTTTTGAAATACCAAGAGAAGCACTCCTTGAAGATTGGGCAACAGAATCGCATGTTCGATACGTTTTAAGTAGAAAGCCACTTATTTTAAAAGAAAAGCCATATTTTTGGAAGGATGGAAAACTTTATGTAAAAGCTAAATTGGATCCTTATTATTCAAATCCAGTCGTATACATTAGAGAAAAAGGAATTGTTGAAAGTACTTTCAAAGATGGATATCTTCAAGCTGGACCATTTGAAATAAATAATGAAGTAAATAGTTTAATGATTAGTGTAAGAGGAAAAGATAGGAAAGAATATGTAAGATACTATTTAATCATAAAGTAGGGAGGTCTTTCAAGTGAATATTATAGATGAAATACCGTCATCTAAAACACTGGAAATAAATGCTCTTGCATCAAAATTAAAAAGTGAAGGAAAGGATGTTATCAATCTGACAGCTGGTGAGCCAGATTTTCCAACACCTGATGTTATAAAGCAAAAAGCACATGAGGCACTAGATATTAATTTTACAAGGTACACAGATAGTAAAGGAATTGTACAACTTCGCGAAACTATTTCAAAAATTATGCTACAAAAAGGACTTAATTTTTCAAAAGATGAAATAATTGTAACAAATGGAGGAAAACAGGCACTTTTTAATGCAGTTTTATCGATTGTCGACAAAGATGAAGAAGTTATATTGATTTCTCCTTACTGGGTAAGTTATCCTCCAATGGCAATGCTAGCTGGAGCAAACATAAAAGTTTTAAACACAACTTTTGAAGAAGGTTTTGTTCCAAACATAGAAAAATTGAAAGCGTTGATTTCAGATAAAACCAAGGCGATAATTATAAACTCTCCAAATAACCCAACCGGAGTTATCTATCCTGAAGAGATATTAAAAAGGATTACTGAAATTACAAATGAAAATAAAATTTTCGTTTTGGCAGATGATGTTTACGATTCTCTTGTATACGATGGGAAATATACATCAATTGCAAATTTTGTTGACCCAGAATACCTTATATATATCAATGCATTTTCAAAGTCTCATGCTATGACAGGTTGGAGAGTTGGATATATTGCTACAAAAAACAAGAAAATATACAAAAGAATAGCAAAAATTCAAGCTCATACGACTTCATCTGTAAATTCAATTGCACAATATGCAGCATCTTTTGCACTAGAAGCTGATACTTCATATATGTTTGAAGAATTCAAAAAAAGGAGAGACTTTACAATTGAGATGGCACAAAAAATTGGTCTTGAATTTGTAAAACCAAATGGTGCGTTTTACCTTTTCTTTAAATCTCCGGTGGAAAATGATGAGGAGTTCTGTAAAAAATTACTTGAAGAAAAGCTTGTTGCACTTGTCCCCGGGAGTGCATTTATGTCTCCAGGGTTTGTTCGAATGTCCTTTGCAAACTCTCTAGAAGCCATAAATGAAGCATTTAATAGAATAAAAGAATTTTTAGGATAAGGGCCAAAGATTGGCCCTTTATTTTTTGTGGTAGAATATCATTGAGGTGATTAATTTGTTAGATGTAAGATTTGTCCCGGCAAACATTAAAGATTATCAAGCTATAGTTGTAATAGATGTTTTGCGAGCTACCACAACAATGGTTACTGCTATCTCAAATGGTGCGCAATTTTTAGTTCCAGTGGAAACAGTTGAACAAGCAAGAAGTTATAGACAGGACGGCTTTCTATTATGTGGAGAAAGGGGTGGGGTAAAACCAGAGGATTTTGACCTTGGAAATTCACCTCTTGAATACACAAAAGATGTAGTTAAAGATAAAAAATTGGTTATAACCACCACAAACGGTACAAAAGCATTAGCAAAAGCAAGGGAGCATTCAAAAAATATAATTCTTGGTGCCTTTGTAAATTTTTCAAAAACTCTTGAATACATTAAAAAGTTTGATGATATACTATTTGTATGTTCGGGAAATGACGGAGAAGAGTCCTTTGAAGATACTCAGGTAGCAGGTGCATTTATTGAAAAATTAGTATCACTTAAAGAATATGAACTATCAGATAGTGCTCTAATATCTCTAAATTTTTGGGAATCAGTTAAAATGCCCACCTTTACAGGAAAGCACTCTCGTGTACTAAAAGCGTATGGTTTTGAAGATGATATTATCTTTTCCCAACAACTAGACATTTTCAACACAGTTGTTATTTACGATGGGGAGAAGGTAATTAAAGGAGAGTAGAAAATATGAAAAAAATTATATTCTTGATATCCTTAATACCTTTAATTTTGTTTTCAAATTCGTTTACATTGTTTACTGGGGACTCTACTACGATCAAAATTTTAAGCAAAGGAAATTTTAAAATTTCGGTAATAGATGTATTGGGAGGAGTTTTACCAGAGGATATTTTAATTGATGAGCTTTCTTTTAAAGATGTTGCGACTATTACGTATATAGCGCCAATTGTTCCAATGGAGGCTTATTTAAAATTAAAAGTTGGTAATAAAACTATTGACTATAACTTTAAAGTAGTAGAGCCTTTTTTCCCTCAAGATGCTACATTTGTAACGCTGGAAGAATTCAGTGGAAATGTAGCAATTTCCAAAGACGGTCAAAACTGGATTCCAGTCTCAAAAAAGGAAAAGTTATATGAAGGTTTCATCTTAAAAACTCTTGATAACTCTTATGCAGTAATTTCTGGAAGTTGGGGTAAGTTATATGTAAAACCAAATAGCACAGTGAAAATTTTGAGAAGTAGAAGCAACAGTAAGGATTTTGACTTTATTGTTGAAGTAGAAAAAGGTGAAGTAATTGCAGATGTTTTAAAGTTTATAATGTCAAAATCAAGGTTTCAGATAAAGAAAGATTCTGTAACAGCAGGTGTTCGTGGAACAAGGTTTGGAGTTAAAGATAATAACTGGTTTGTTTTTGAAGGAACAGTTTATCTTTTCAACGGAAATAGACTAATAAGCCTTGGTGCAAAAAAATTTGTAAAGGTAATTGAAAATACGTTTGAAAATCCCCAAGATTTTGAAGAAGAATTTGAAATATACATAGATGCTTTTGACAAACTATTTGAAAATTTAGAAGAGGAAATTGACAAGCAAATGGAGGAGTGGGACATTGAACTACCAGGTATTTAAAACCTCTGGAGCTCTTGCGACCAATACATATGTCTTTGAAAATGAGGGCAAGACCTATGTTGTAGATCCTGGATTTGGTATTGGCAAATTTTTATCTGACAAAGAAGTTTATGTTCTTTTAACCCATGGACATTTTGATCACATTATGGGGCTTTCTGAATTAAATGTTAAAAAAGTCTTTATCTCTAAAGAAGATAGAGAAATGTTGACTAATCCATCTTTAAATTTTTCACAATTGTTTGGTCAGAATTTTTCTTTTAATGGCGATGTTGAAGATATAGATGAACATTTTGAAACTATTAAAGCGCCAGGGCATACAATGGGATCGAGGATAATTATAATTGATGATCTAATTTTTACAGGAGATACGGTTTTTTGTAGTACAATAGGTAGAGTTGATCTTTCAGGCTCAAGAGAAAAAATGATAGAAACGTTGAAAACTTTGAACGAAAGATTTTCTAAGATGGACAAAAATTGTAAAATTCTACCTGGTCATAATGAGCAATGTACCATTAAAACTCTTTTTAAAATAAATCCATACTTTAAAATGGGGTAATACATGAGATACGTTATAGCTTTCTTAATAGGTTTTTCATTAGTGTTTTTTTCATTACTTTTCTTATACACAAATATCACTAAGAATCTTCCTGAGCCAGAAACTAAAATTCCATCCAGCCTTATTATAGAATATGCAGATGGAACACCTTTTTATTTTCCGCGAGCCTACTGGTACAACTTAGATGAATATCCAGAAAAACTCATTACTGCGCTCATAATTTCTGAAGATGAGGATTTTTTCAATCATCCAGGTATAGACATCTTTGGAACGCTAAGGGGTATCTTTTATACCGTTGTAAAAAAAGATGTCCAGGGGGGAAGTACACTAACTCAACAGCTTGCAAGAAGTTTATATTTAACACAAGCAAGAACAATTGAAAGAAAAATAAAGGAAATATTTATTGCCATTTATCTAGAGAAGATAAGGACAAAAGAAGAATTACTTGAATTATATCTCAACAGTGCTTATATGGGAAATGGAATATATGGGTTTGGTACAGCAGCAAAGTATTATTTTAATAAAGATCCAAAAGATCTTAATCTTGCAGAAATTGCCCTGTTGGTCAATACTGTAAAATCTCCTGAAAATTTTAACCCTCAAGATTTAAAAGGAAGATACAAAAGAGCAGAAATAGTGCTAAAAAGACTCTTAAATGAAGGTGTAATTTCAAAGACTGATTATGAAAAATATGCTAAAATGCTTCCAAATGTAAAATCATATAACGTAATTGAATCAAAATATAGCGAAGATGTCTTTTGGAGAGTTATTAGTGAGTTAGAAGAAATAGGTTTTTCACTTGATACACTTAGAAAAGGTTTCACTGTTAAAACCACACTCAACAAAGACTATCAAGCTTTACTTGAAAAAAACTTGGGTAAGAACAATGCTGGAATAATTTTAAATTATAGAACTGGAGAAATATTGGCCTATTATGGTAAAGGTGTTAATAACGGAAGAAGGCAAATAGGTTCTTTAATTAAGCCATTTTATTATTACAAAGCTTTGCTAGAAGGTTTTAATCCCGACTCAAAGCTTTTTGATTTACCTATTAAAATAGGAGATTGGACTCCAAAAAATTTTGAAAAAAATTACTATGGTCAAACTACTCTCAAGCAAGCACTTATTCATTCAAGAAACATACCATCGGTTAATCTGTATTTAATGCTTGGTGATATTGTTGTGCGTGATTTTTTGAAAAACAAATTAAAAATCTATGGTTATTATCCTGATGATTTAACCCTTGCACTTGGAACAATAGAAACATCACATGAGGAAATAGCAAAGGGCTTTTCTGGAATATTTAACAGTGGAGTTGTTGTAAAGCCGCACATTGTGGACGAAGTTATAAGCTACAATGGTATTGTACAATACAAAGCAAAGCCAAAAATAGTTAATGTAATTCCTTCATCAAAAAGAAGTACTATGGAAGCAAGTTATTTAATGATAAATCTACTCAAAGACGTTGTAAAATATGGAACAGGTGTTAGAGCATACATAGATGGTAGGGAAATTGCAGGGAAAACTGGTACGGCGGAGCAATTTGCATGGTTTATGGGTGCAGATGGAGAAAAAATGATGATTATTTCACAGGATGGAAAAGATCTACTGGGTGGAAGAGATGTTGCACCTATCTGGCGTAAAATTGCATTAAAAACAGATATAGGGAAAAATCCATTTGTAATAAGCTCAACATATAGAAAATTAAATGTTATTAGAAATGATCCTATGAAATACATTGACTATGAATACCTATACAACATGATAAAAGAAGGTACTCTGACAATTGAAGAGCTGGCAGATATCCTAAAAACTTTCGATGAAGATTCACTTCTTGAATTTCTTTCGTACATGAATACAGTCTCTCAGGAACTTACAATAACTTTATGGAATATGCTTGGAGGTGGTTAAGTTGAAGTTCTTTTATAATCTAAAAAAAGCAGATTTTGGAGAGTATGTAGTAATAGAAATTACAGATGACAAAAATATTGGAATTGGTGCAATCATACCTGAAAGATCAAAAGGAGAAAATTATAAAACGATCATGGGGGCTATTGAAGAATACAGATATATTGTAGAAAAAGCTAATATAGAAGATGCATTTGAAATACCATATAAACTTGAAAAGTATTTTCCAAATCATCCAAAGGTTATCTTTGCAATAGATGCAGCATTCAAAGAGCTTTATTCTAAAACATTCAATATTCCACTTGTTAAACTAATTGGACAAGAAAACATTCAAGAATGTAAAGAAGTTCTAGAGCAAGAAAAGGTCTTTCCAGAAGAATATGGATTTATTGATATAATAAGAGTTCTTCCAAGAGTTTATCTTGAAGATTCAACATTTGTTTTAACTAAATATCCAGAAGGAGAAATGTTTGAAGTTTTAAAGGCGCTTTCAACAAATTATAAATACGTGGAAGTTTTAAGCTATAAAGATAGGTTCATATAGAAGATAAATATTAACTAAATTTTGAGCATCCAATCTTGGATGCTCTATTTTTTTAAATATATGGCTTTTTATGTTTTAACTTTTAATTTTTTTATTTTTCTTTATACTAGCTTAACATTTCAGATTTTACCGGATTATAATTGTAAACATTTACATTGGTATAATTCAAATGTAGTTCTTAAAAGTATGAATTTTAAAGCCTATATTATACTTTAAAAGGAGGGGGTAGTATGAAAAAATTTTCACACTTTTGGTAATTTTGTCAGTATTTGCATTAGTTGTTTTTGCAGATGATGTTGTTTACAAAAGGGATGAGACATTGTATGCTGGAGGAGGTCTTTGGGCACCACCATCAAACTGGAATCCAATTACTCCATGGAATGCTGTAACAGGAACTGTTGGTTTGATCTATGAAACACTTTTTGCATATGATCCTTTAAGAGACGAAATGATTCCTTGGCTAGCTGAAAGTGGAAAATGGACATCAAGTAATACCTATGAAGTCAAAATTAGAAAAGGCGTAAGATGGCACGATGGTTACCCATTCACTTCAAAAGTGTGAAATTTACATTCGAAATTGCAAAAAAATACTCCGAAATTTCCTACAGCTCAATATGGACTTGGCTTTCAAAAGTAGAAACACCTGATCCTTACACAGTTGTCTTCACATTTGACTCTCCAAGATACCATGAATGGACCTATCAACTTTATCAACTTCCTATCATTCCTGAACACATTTGGACAAACCGTACAAAAGAAGAAATATTAAGTGGTTCAAATGAAAAAGCAATTGGTACAGGATCTTATCTATTTGAAACCTACAGTGATGATAGAATGGTCTACCTTAGAAATGAAGATTGGTGGGGAATTGATGTATTTGGAAAACCAAAACCCAAAAGAGTTGTATATCTAAGAGTTTTGAGTAATAATGTAGCACTTGGAATGATAATGAAAGGTGAACTTGATATTTCAAACTTCTTCCTTCCAGGTATTCCAACCTTGAAGAAGATGTACAGTACAGTACATACTTGGTATGATAATAAGCCATATATGCTTTCAGACAATACAGCTTTCTTATTCTTAAATACAACAAAGAAGCCACTTGATGATCCAAAATTAAGAAGGGCACTTGCATTTGCAATAAATCCAACAGTTATATCAGAAAAAGTATTTGAAGGGCAAGTTCTTGAATCAAATCCTGTTGGATTCTTACCAGTTAAGAGGGGTTGAAAAATCTCCTGCATCTAAAAATAGAGAAAAAGGTATAGAAAAATTTTTAAGAAAGCATAAAGATGTACAGGTATACTTTTCAGAACATAGTGGATATAATCCAAGCGACGGATATGAAGCAGTAGAAAGTTTTTTAAAAAATCATGGTTTAAAATTTACAGCCATTTTTGCTGTAAATGACTGAGCATCTATAGGTGCTTTAAGGGCATTGTACGATCATGGTCTCAGAGTTCCAGAAGATGTTTCAATAATTGGATACGATAACGGTCCATTCTCTGAGTACCTACATCCACCCCTTACAACAATACATCAACCAAGAAGGGAAATGGGGTTAACTGCAGCGCAACTTTTAATAGAAAGAATACTTGGAAAAGGTCCTAAGATACCAAGAAATGTTGTTCTCACTACAAAATTAATAGAGCGAATGTCTGTAAAGAAGGTGGAACCATGAGGAAATTTTTTAAATTCTTTACATTAATTTTGGCGGTGATTTCTGTGATGCTTTTAGGTGAAAATAAAAAGCTTACGGCATTTGATTACAATAAAATGATAGGTATAGGAATTAACATGGGAAATGCGCTTGAAGCACCGTTTGAAGGTGCATGGGGAGTGGTTATAAAAGATGAATATTTTAAAATAATAAAAGAAAAAGAATTTGATTCGGTTAGAATACCTATTAGATGGTCTGCGCATATTTTAGATAAACCACCTTATACAATTGAAAAAGATTTTTTAGAAAGAGTAAAACATGTAGTTGACAAGGCTTTGGAAAATGATTTGGTTGTAATAATTAATTGCCATCATTTTGAGGAGTTATATGAAAACCCTGAAAAATATGGAGAAGTTCTTTTGGAAATTTGGAAACAAGTTTCAGATTTCTTTAACGATTATTCTGACAAGCTTTATTTTGAAATTTATAACGAACCTGCAAAAAATTTAACCCCAGAAAAATGGAATAACTTGTATCCAAAAGTTTTAAAAGAAATTAGAAAAACAAATCCATCGAGAATTGTAATAGTAGATGTACCTCACTGGGGAAATTACAATTACATCAATCAATTAAAACTTATAAATGATCCATATTTAATCGTATCTTTTCACTATTATGAACCATTCAATTTTACTCACCAAGGTGCCGAATGGATAAACCCACGCCTTCCGGTGGGTGTAAAATGGGGTGCAAAAAGTTATGAAATAGAACAGATAAAATCACATTTTGAATATGTAGATTCTTTTTCAAAAAAGTACAATGTTCCAATATTTTTAGGAGAATTTGGTGCTTACTCAAAGGCAGATATGGACTCTCGAATAAAATGGACAAAAGCGGTAAGTCAAATTGCTAGAGAATTTGGATTTTCAATTTGTTATTGGGAATTTTGTTCTGGTTTTGGGCTTTACAATAAAATAACAGATACTTGGAATGAAGGATTGTTGGATGCTGTTTTTGGAAAATAAATTGATTTATATTTAAACTTTTAATCCAGCCAATATGGCTGGATTATTTTGTTGTATAATATTAATGTACTTATTAAATTGGAGGTGTAAATATGGAAAGAACTTTTGTGTATTTAAAGCCAAATGCAGTAAGAAGAGGTTTAGTTGGAGAAATAATAAAAAGATTTGAACAGAGGGGAATAAAAATAGTAGCATTAAAGCTTATATGGATGAGCAAGCAACAAGCAGAAAAACTGTATGAAATGCACAAGGGTAAAAGCTTTTACAATGATTTAATAGATTTTGTAACAGGTGGACCAATCGTTGCAATGATAGTAGAAGCACCAAGAGTAATTGAAATGGTAAGACATATAATTGGAGATACAGATCCGTTGAAGGCGGGAACTGGTACAATTAGAGGAGAATTTGCACTTACAATAACTAAAAACTTAATTCATGCGAGCGATTCAAAAGAAAACTTTGAAAGGGAATACAAAATCTTCTTTTCTGATGATGAAATTATAGATTACTACCTTGATGTACAAGACGATATTTAAAATAAGTGGCCAAGTGCCACTTATTTTTTTGAAAATTCTTTTCTAATTAGCAAGAGCATAATAATAAATGTTGCGATTGATAAATATAAAAGGTATAAAAAGTCATTTTTTATATTAACGCCATTAAGTTGATAATTTCTAATTGCATAAGTTAATCTATATGCTGGAGTGAAACTGGAAAGTTTGAACATGAATTTTGGGAGTGTAGTGACTGGCGTTATACTTCCGCTTGTAAAAAAGAAAAACATTGACAGAGAAACGCCAAATATATTCGAAATTGCCCTGTTTTGAGAAAGACAAGACATTATTAATGCAAGTGATGCATGAAATACTATTCCAACAATGGATAAAGGTAAGAATATAGAAAGTTCTATCTTTATTCCCAAAAAATATCCTGCTATGTAAACAGCTATAGATACGAATAGTCCTAGCAAGAATAGAGCCAAAAATTTATTTAATCCATATACGTACCACTTTTCATTATTTACTTTGAATATTGATATCAAACCAAGATCTCTGTCATTAACAACTGTCAACACACCAATAGATAAAATTATAAAGATCACTGATAAAAATAAAATAGCTGGTGAAAACAAATATCCAAAATTAGTTTTAAAATTTTTCGTTTTAGGAACAAAGTTTGGAGCAGGTGTTTCATTACTAACAAACATATACCTTAAAACCTGTGGGTTAAAAAATGGAGAACCACTTAAATCATTAAATACAGAATTTAAAACATTATATATACCAACGGAAAGTTGTAAATCAACAGGGCTAGGGATAAAGTCAATATTTACCTTTTCTCCTTTATACAGCGCGTCTGTAAAATTTTCAGGTATAACCATTACAGCATTTAATTCACCATTCTGCAGAAGATGTGAATAGTTTTCATCTACGTAGGTTAGAGTTCCTCCTTTGAAAAATGACATAACAAGCTTAATGGTAAATTTTGATAGAGGTGAATTATCTAGATTATATACTCCTAGCTTTATACTGGTAACTCCAAATCCGTTAAAAAATATTATACTTGCTATTGTTAAAACGACCGGCAATAAAATAATTAGAATTATATTTAGAGGTTTTCCAAGAAGTCTTTTAAATTCATACCATACTCTCACAAATAACCTACCCCTTTTACTTTAAAATTACTATTGAACTCCTTCCATATATTCTTACTGCATCTTCTATGAAATCGGGATTATGCTTTGAAGATAGAACGAATAGAACTCTTCTTTTTACAACAGGTACATCAACATGACCATCTGTAAATATAATAATTCCTTCAACATTGTGAGATTGTGCTAAATCAACTGCTGGTTGTAAGTTTGTCTCTCCTCCGCCGTATATTTCTAGATCTTTCCATTTTCCTAAAGTATACTCAGTAACCATAGTCACTGCTTGGTCAACTTGTATTAAAAGAAGTTTAGAATCGTATTTTGCTATTTTTTCAATTTCAGTTAGAAACTGATTTAATTCTTCTTCAATTATACTTGCGCTTGTGTCTACAATAACGGCAAGCTTTGAGTTGTATTCATATTTCCAACCAGGTTGGTCATCATATCTTCTGTTTGGCCTTAAAGGTGTCCTATATTTGTCTCCCTTTATACTAGCATTTGAAAATCTTCTTATTAAAGTTTCCCAGTCAAGAGTTGATTTTTGAAGTGAAATGTTGATATTTTGCTTTAATCCTGATTCAAGATCTTTTCCAAACATGTTGAATGCTTTTCCTACTTTGTCTTTGGTTATTTCTATTATCATTTCTACTGGCAAATCCGATTCAAAGTTATGGTCATCTAAGGAATCAGGCAAAGCTTCTATATCAAAGTCTCCTTTTTTTTCAAATTCTTTCATCATCCAATCAAAATATTCCTCGGCAGTTTTGTTGATCATAAATGGTGGTGGTGCTGCAAACATATATTCATTGTCAACGCCATGTCCTTCTTGAATCAATACATTTAAGGGAACACTTCTTGCATCGAGCTCTGGAATATATTGATTGATAGCAGCATCCATAGCAAGATCCCATATCTTTTTTTCTCTATTATTTTTTGGTTTTATCCTAAAATGTTGATTTATAATATGCATAAGTTCGTGTAATATCAATGATTCAACAAACCAAATTGGTTTTTTGTTCATTCTTTGGTTGTATAAAAAAAGAATTTCACCATTTTTGGTGAATTTAATTGACATTGTTCTAACATTATTATCTTCTTTTAAAACAATACCTAATAGAAGGTAAGCATAAAAAGGACTTTTTTTAATTAAATTTTGAAAGGCTTTATCAATAACCATTTGCTTCTACCTCTATTCCAAAGCTAACGAGTTGATTGTTGAAAAGTGGCAAAGAAAGATAATCAATCCATCTATACTTAAAACTCATTCCTAAAAAGATTCTTATATCTTCCATAAAGTATGATACAAGTAATCCAATGTTGTACCTGAAAATATCTTCAGTGTTAAAAATAGAAGGAAAACCAGTTTCACTTCCAGGATCGTAGTATAAATATACAGCAGAATATTCAAAATTAAAATCTAATCTAATATTTTTTGTAAAATAATATGCCGGAGTCATACCAACATATATTCTTCCAGTTTCTGTAGTTTCATCGTAATTTTCTGGGGCATGGAAAGAAGTTTTTACAAAAGATTTAAAGTAAAAATTGTTAATAGAAGTGTCAAAGAATACTTCTAGTAAGCTATTTGAGTTATTTAATAAATAGCCTATATTTACACCATATTCTAAGAATTCAGAGGGAATAATCAAACCGAACTGAGAATAAGGATAGCCTATCCTTATTCTAAAATTTTCTATTTTTTCAGAAAACCATATCCCTTGATCCGTTGAAAATCCAAATTTCATCGAAAAGGAGAAAATGGAGATAGTTATAAGAATAATTATTAATAACTTTTTCAAAGAAAGCCCCTCCTTTACCAACAAAAATTATATCATAAATTATAATGCAAGAAAAACTTAAAACAAAAAATCATTTATCATAGGAATTAATTTCTATTTAACCTGATCATTTTAGGATGATCAAAGAGTGTGTTTACTAACATTGTTAACTACTATCCTAGTAGCATATTTATAATATATGCTTTTAGTGTTTTCTCGTTTGTTCCTGTCATTTTAATCCACTGATTAATCTTTTACCATTCACTTTTCAGCTTTTGTTAAGGATTAACATATTTATTTTTCTTTTCGTAAAATTTTTTCTTTCCCCTAGGCTTTACATATAATTTTGCTTTTTTAACTACTTCATATAAAATAAAGCTTTTTTTCATTCCACTTCAAAAAATATTTTTAATTAGTCTTCTGAAACTTAAGTCTTCCCATTTTTTGAAAAAATTATTTCTTTCCTTTTTTTGGAGCAAGAGTTATTTTATTACTTTATTATTTTTTTCTTATTCATTTTCCGTCATTTTTAAATAAATTTTATCTTTTCTCAAATTATTTCAAATTTGGATTTTTAATTACTTTCTCGGCATTTATCTTTCAAATTAACCCTTATATAAGGTATGGCAAAATTGCTTATTCTTGCATCCTGGATTTTTCCATTATGGAATGAATCTACTTTCTCATCTATACGATACTTATACTTTCTCTAGTTCATACCTTACTTTACTTTTAGCTAGTTTAAATATTCTTCTTACTACTTGCAATTCCACCGCTATTAATAACTAATAAGATAGATTATTTATTGTAAATTCCATTGATAAGCGTGTAAAATATTAGTTAAGTATATAAGTTTTAAAATCAAGGGAAATTTGTCAAAGATGTAATTAAATGTTTTATTAAGTAACTTTTATAATCATTTAACTTACTCTAGTTTTTTCTTTAGCTCGAGATACCGAAATGTCTTTAGAAATAATTTATTAACTAAACAGCAACTTAACATTAACTAATAAAATTATAGTTGCTGTTTCTAAAACAGAAAAGTATCTTAACATTATTGTAACCAATGTCAAAAAGCTCCTTTTTTACTAATTTCTTATTCCGATATTTGTAACGTTTATGTTAACAAATCGAAATTAGGTAATTTTTTAGGAGATGTTTTTAAGTAGGAATAATCGCAAAGGCGTATAAATTCTACATTTAACTTACAGTTTACTTCCGCTCAAAGGTTTTGTTACTTTGCTTTGTTATATTTATTTATGAGAATATTAATAGGTTTAGAATCTACCTATGAGGAATGAAAACTTAATTTGGATGTCCCGCCTGAATTTGAACCTTTAAAGAGTTTATGTTTAGAATCTACCTATGAGGAATGAAAACAATTTATATCCTACTTTAATTACGCCGTTCGCATAAACAGCAATGTTTAGAATCTACCTATGAGGAATGAAAACTTAATCTTGCTTCTAAAGTATTTGGCGTGGCAGATAAAGTTTAGAATCTACCTATGAGGAATGAAAACCTACTTTTTTGTTCTTATTAATCGCATCCAACTGCTCTTCTAAGTGTTTAGAATCTACCTATGAGGAATGAAAACTTGACGTTGCCAACCAGGTTCTGTTATTAAAGACTCTGTTTAGAATCTACCTATGAGGAATGAAAACTTCTATCTCTTCTATCTCAAAACTCAGAAATTTTTTTAAGTTTAGAATCTACCTATGAGGAATGAAAACTAATTCATCCTCATCAGTTTCTATCTCTTCTATCTCAAAACTGTTTAGAATCTACCTATGAGGAATGAAAACAATCATATATTTTGTATAAAGAATCTGTAGAAATAGTTTAGAATCTACCTATGAGGAATGAAAACTCCCCTCCTTCTGTTTTAGTTTAGACTGTCTTCTATAAGCCCAGTTTAGAATCTACCTATGAGGAATGAAAACTAATATGGTTGGCCTTTAAGGCCAAAACGTCCTAAAATTTGTTTAGAATCTACCTATGAGGAATGAAAACAAACTTCATCAAAGAAATAATTAAAAAGAGGATATAGTTTAGAATCTACCTATGAGGAATGAAAACAAATATAAATTCACTTTTAATATCGAACAAGTACCTGCAGAAGTTTAGAATCTACCTATGAGGAATGAAAACTCTCCAAAAACCAGTAACTTCATATAATGTAAAACCGTCAAAGTATTGTTTAGAATCTACCTATGAGGAATGAAAACTTCGATTATTTCCATTGTTTTTTCTCTGTTTTTAAACAAGTTTAGAATCTACCTATGAGGAATGAAAACTTTCATCTGGGTTAAACTCGATTGTGTCCCCCACTTTGTATGTGTTTAGAATCTACCTATGAGGAATGAAAACAACGACACAAGTCGTCTTCACGCAGAACCGGGCTTATTTTTGTTTAGAATCTACCTATGAGGAATGAAAACTAGTTGGTTTAATGATTTGATATTTTGTGATGAAATAGATTAGTTTAGAATCTACCTATGAGGAATGAAAACTTATTTACATTAAATTTTTGTAATCGATTTATAAGTTTAGAATCTACCTATGAGGAATGAAAACGCTCGCGGGCAATAGGGATGCATGCTGTCGGTCTTTCGTGTTTAGAATCTACCTATGAGGAATGAAAACTTGTTAGTAGTACACTCTCTTGCCAAAAATGTAACTTAAGACGGTTTAGAATCTACCTATGAGGAATGAAAACGTATTATTAATGTTAACTATTGCGGCGGTAACGTTCCTTGTTTAGAATCTACCTATGAGGAATGAAAACTTTCAGCATCAATTATCGTTCCTTCATACGATATATAATGTTTAGAATCTACCTATGAGGAATGAAAACTTTCTTATCTTCTCAATCTCGCTTTCGATTCTTTCTTGTTTAGAATCTACCTATGAGGAATGAAAACACCCTTCCCTACTCAGATACAGGATGCTGTGTCTCATAAGAAATGTTTAGAATCTACCTATGAGGAATGAAAACCAAAACCTATTACATCTATTAACTTATCAAAGACCGTGAGTTGCGTTTAGAATCTACCTATGAGGAATGAAAACTATTTTACAAATATCGGCGCTATGCCTGTTTGCGTTGTGCGAAGTTTAGAATCTACCTATGAGGAATGAAAACTGGTAATTTCTCAAATTCCGAATAATTCATGTATAAATAAGTTTAGAATCTACCTATGAGGAATGAAAACTCCTGTATCTTTTCAGGTTCGAACGGGTGCCCTATTCGAACCTGTTTAGAATCTACCTATGAGGAATGAAAACTCAAATAATACCTATCTAAAACAGCGTCACAATCAATATCGTTTAGAATCTACCTATGAGGAATGAAAACTCAATTTTCAGCATATTTAATGAAAATGAATTTGATAGATATGT
This sequence comes from Thermosipho globiformans, assembly GCF_003990895.1. Classification (NCBI taxonomy): domain Bacteria; kingdom Thermotogati; phylum Thermotogota; class Thermotogae; order Thermotogales; family Fervidobacteriaceae; genus Thermosipho; species Thermosipho globiformans. Next base: position 161,488 of record NZ_BHXD01000003.1, on the reverse strand, counting down.
TTAGAATCTACCTATGAGGAATGAAAACTGGTTAATGCAAAGATTATCCATTCAATCACTTCCTGTTTAGAATCTACCTATGAGGAATGAAAACCCCAAAGGTATATAATTGGATAGAAAAAATAGATTGTTTAGAATCTACCTATGAGGAATGAAAACTCTACTTCTTCCATTGAAATCGTTTTACTCATTTTTTTATCTTTAAGTTTAGAATCTACCTATGAGGAATGAAAACTTCCATTGCATCTTTGAATCAGGCAAACCAATTTCAGTTTAGAATCTACCTAGAGTAATAGAAGAAAACCTATTTCTAAATCTAGCTATCAAAAGCGTTGTTTATGTTTAAAGTATGTCTATGAAGAAAGGAAGAGTTTTTATATTTTACATATTTTATAAAATCTGTCTTTGAAGAATAAGGTTATTAATACTATCTTTGATTAATGAAAAAGGAGAGTTTTTAACTCTCCTTTTGTTTTTTAATTTGATTTTTTTGTTAAAACAGGGCTTTAACACAAAAAAATTGATATTAAATGCCTTTATGCTAAAAAATTCACGTATTGACATATTCGAATTATCAGGTTAAAATAATCGTGAAAATAATAACGTTATATTTTTCACGAATAAAACAGGTGATTATATGGTTATAAAAATTTGTATGGGAAGTTCTTGCCATCTAAAAGGCTCGTATGAAGTGGTAGAAAAAATCAAAGAGATGAATCTTGAAGGTATTAAATTGTATGGTTCATTATGTTTTGGAAAATGTGCTAATGGAATAAACATTGAGATAGATGGAGTATTGATTTCTAATGTTACGCCGGATAATGTTAAGGAAAAAATTGAGAAATTTTTAAAAGAAGGGAATTAGTATGGAAAAGTATATTATTTCAAATCAAGCCAATTGTAAATATTGTTATAAATGCCTTAGAAATTGCCCAGTAAAATCCATATCATTTTCTGATAATATTTCAAAAGTTATTGATAATGAATGTATATTGTGTGGTAAATGTATTGAAGTTTGTCCTCAAGATGCAAAAAATTATTTATTTGAATATGAACGTTTGAAAGATTTTTTTGGGAAGAAATTTTTGGTGTCTATTGCTCCTTCATTTTTTTCCCACTTTGATGAACCTTTCAAAGTTATTTCTTATTTAAAGAAGAATGGAGCTATTGTTAGTGAAACTTCAATTGGTGCTGAATTAGTTTCGAATGAGTATAAAAAGTTATCAGGAATAAAGATTAGTACAGCATGCCCTGTAGTGGTTGATTTAGTAGAGAAATATTATCCTGAGAAAGTTAAATATTTATCACCAGTAGTTTCTCCAGCAATTTCCCATGCAAGGTTTTTGAAACAATGTTTTGGAGATTACCCGTTAGTTTTTATAGGCCCTTGTATTGCTAAAAAGCGTGAGCTTGAGGAAGAATATGATTTGGTTTTAACATTTGAGGAACTTGAAAAATTTTTAGAATCCGAAAATGTAGATGTATTTGATTTTAAAGATGATTTTCCACAGGAGCCATACCCAAAATTAGCAAGATTTTATCCTATTTCTGGTGGAATATTAAAAACTCTTGGAGAAACTTTTGATCAAGTTTTTAATATTGAAGGAGTAAAGAATATAAAAGATTTTTTAGATAGAGTTGATGATATAGATGGAAACTATTTTGTAGAAATGTCTGCTTGTGTTGGAGGATGTATAGAAGGTCCTGCATCGAGAAAAGATATAAGTCTTCTTGAAAAAAGAGTAAAACTCTCCCAAAATATTAAAAAAATTCCAGAAGGAAAGACAATAGAAAATGTTGAGATAGATTTAAAAAGAGAGTTCAAAGATAAGAAACATTATTACAACTACACGGAGCAACAAATTCAAGAAGTTTTATTCTCGATAGGTAAAACGGACAAATCTAAAGAGTTAAATTGTAGTGCGTGTGGTTATGATACTTGCAGAGAAAAGGCAATTGCAGTTCTTGAAAAGAAGGCAGAAAAGGAAATGTGTATAACTTACCTTATAGATAAAGTTTCTACTGTCAGTAATATGGTTGTAGAAGAAACACCAAACCTTATATTAATTGTAAAAGATGGAAATATAAATTACAAAAATAAAGCAGCACGCCTTACTTTTATGAGTTTATCTAACAAAAAGTTGTGGGAATTTTTAAAAGATGTAGAGCAAAGTGGATTCAAAGAGATAGCTTTAAATAACAAAAATTTGAAGTTTTTCGTTAAAAGATTTAATTTACCAGAGGATAGTGGTGAAGTATTTATTTTGACCGATGTTACAAAAGAGCTAGAACAAGAAGAAAGGGTAAAGATAATAAAGAAGCAGACAATTGAAAAGATTGAAGAGGTTTTAAATAAACAAATGCTACTAGCTCAAGAAATTGCAAGTCTTTTAGGAGAATCGATTGCAGAAACAAAGTCCCATTTTACGGAATTTAAAAGATACATGGAGGAAGAAAATGATTACTTGTGAGATAAATTATGCATCGAAGAATAAAAAGGGAGAATGGGTCTGTGGAGATTCTATAAAGATAAGAAGAAACGAAGAAAAGTGTGTAGTTAGTGTCTCAGACGGCTTGGGAAGTGGAGTTAAAGCAAATATATTATCAACACTAACAGCTACGATGGCAACGACTATGGTTTTTAATAACGTACCTATAAAAGAAGTTTTTACATCTATCATATCTACACTTCCCACATGTAAGGTAAGAAAAATAAGTTATTCAACGCTTGCTACATGTTTGATAGATTACAAGAAAAAAAGATGTACTATTTTTGAATATGAGTTTCCTTTGATTTTTTATTTTAGGGATGGTAAGCTTTTAAATTTAAAAAAGATTGTGAAAAAAGTAGAAAATAAAAAATTAACAGTTAGTGAAATAGATATCAAAATAGGTGACTCAATATTTTTAATGACCGATGGAATATCTCAAGCAGGAATGGGAACTGATATGTATCCATTTGGATTTGGAGAAGAAAATATAATTTTTGAGTTAAAAAATCTTTTAAAAAACAAGGTAGAACATGAAAATATTGTCAAGCATATGATTAAATTAGCAGAAAAGCTCGATAGGTATTCAAAAGGTGATGATGCATTAATAGCAGGTTTGAAAATAAGAGAAAAAAGAGTTTTGACCATAATGGTGGGGCCCCCTGAAGACGAGAGTAAGGATAGATTGGTTGTTGAAAAATTTTTAAATTCAAAAGGTAAGAAGGTTATATGTGGTGGAACAACTGGTCAAATAGTTGAAAGGATAACAGGAAAAAATATAGATGTAGATGTTAGAACAATTTCAAAAAATTCACCGCCAATAGGGTATATGGATGGAGTAGATCTTGTAACAGAAGGAATAATAACTTTAACACAAGTTTTTAGATATTATGAGAACCAAATAGAAGAACTTGGTGTCGGGGCAAAAAAATTAATTGAAATGTTAGAAGAAGCAGATGTAATAAATTTTCTTGTGGGAAGGGCAATAAATCCAGCACATCAAAATCCATTATTTACACACGATATTTCTTTAAAGTTTAGGCTGATAAATGATATTTCGAAAATACTTGAAAAAAGAGGAAAAATAATTAATCTCGAATATTTTTAGGAGGTGCAATGATGGAAAGAAATTTTGAAAAAGTTGAAGAAATTTTAAAAAAGCATGGATATGAAAAAAAGAATTTGATAAAGATACTTCTTGACGTGCAAAAAGAGTACAGGCATATTCCAAAAGAAGTTGTAAATTATCTTTCAGTTGCACTTGATATACCTCCTGCAAAGATATTTGGTGTTGCAACCTTTTATGCACAATTTTCACTTAAACCAAAGGGTGAATATACTATTTTAATTTGCGATGGAACAGCATGCCATATGGAAGGTTCTATGAGCCTCATAAAAGTAATTGAAGAAGAGGTTGGGGTAAAGCCAGGAGAAGTTACCCAAGATCTTAAATTTAGTTTAGATAAAGTTGGTTGTCTTGGAGCATGTGCACTTGCACCAGCAATGGTTATTAATGGTGAAGTTTACGGAAATCTCACTCCTGAGAAAACAAAAGAAATTTTAAGAAAACTTAAAGAAGGAGATGATAGATAATATGTTTAAGACAATTCAAGAAGCATTAAGCTATATAGAAAAACAACAAGAACTTAGAGAACAAAGATTAAAAGATAAGTCAATATATGTTTGTGTTGGAACAGGTTGTACTGCAAATGGTTCAAGAAAGGTATACAAGAAGTTTGTTGAAGTTATTAGAGAGAAAGGCCTTGATGTGAAAGTTGAAACAATAGATGATGATGAAAGTGATGTAGTAAGGAAAACAGGATGTTGTGGGCTTTGTTCGCTTGGACCACTTGTAAAAATAATGCCTGAAGGAATTACATATTCACATGTAAGGTTAGATGATGTTGAAGAAATAGTTGAAAAAACAATAGAACGCGGAGAAGTAATTGAAAGGCTTCTTTTAACGGATTCAGTTACAGGTCAAAAAGTAACTAAGCTTGAAGATGCAACATTCTTTAAAAATCAAACCTTCTACATTATGGAAGGTATTGGTACAAGCGAATGTGAAAAGATAGAAGATTACATGGGACGCGGTGGGTACAAATCACTTTTAAAGGTTTTATCTTCAATGAAACCAGAAGAAGTAATCGAAACGGTTAAGGCATCTGGACTTAGAGGAAGAGGCGGCGGAGGATTTCCTACTGGATTAAAATGGGAATTTACATACAAAGCAAAGGGTGATAAAAAATTTGTCGTTTGTAACGCAGACGAGGGTGATCCAGGTGCATTCATGAACAGAACACTTCTTGAAAGGGATCCACATTCAGTTTTAGAAGGAATGATAATTGCGGCATATACAGTTGGAGCACAAAAGGGATATGCTTACATTCGTGCAGAATATCCAATTGCCGTTGAAATGTTTAATAAAGCAATAAGTGATGCAAAGAAAATGGGGTTACTTGGAGAAAATATTCTTGGAACTGGTTTTTCCTTTGATCTAGAAGTAAAAGAAGGAGCCGGTGCATTTGTATGTGGAGAAGAAACAGCACTTCTTGCTTCAATTGAAGGAAAAAGAGGGGTTCCGAGACCAAGACCACCATTTCCTGCACAAAAAGGGCTGTGGGGCTATCCAACACTCATAAATAATGTTGAAACATATGCAAATATTGCAAAGATAATTAGAGATGGTGTTGAAAATTACAGAAAACGTGGTGTGGAAAAATCACCTGGAACGAAGATGTTTTCTGTTACAGGTCCACTTAAACTGACTGGAATTATTGAAATAGAATTTGGAACAACGATAAGATATGTTTTGGAAAATATTTGTGGGGGAACAATAGAAGGTAAAAAACTAAAAGCAATTCAAATTGGTGGACCATCAGGTGCATGTTTGCCGGAAAAGTATTTTGATTTACCACTTGACTATGATACGTTGAAATCTGTTGATGCAATGGTTGGTTCAGGAGGTATTGTTGCTATAACTGAAGATAGTTGTATGGTTGAAGTTGCAAGGTTTTTCCTTGACTTTACCAAGAGAGAATCATGTGGAAAGTGTGTGCCTTGTAGGGAAGGAACAATGCAATCTTATACAATTTTAGAGAAATTTACCCAAGGAAAAGCAACATATGAAGATCTTGAAAACCTTGAGAGCCTTGCAAAAATAGTAAAAACAGCTTCTTTATGTGGACTTGGAAAAACTGCTCCAAATCCAATTTTGAGTACTTTAAAACACTTTAGAGATGAATATATAGAACATATTAACGGAAAATGTCCAAGTGGAACCTGTACAGCACTCAGAAAGTACGTTATTAATCCAGAGCTTTGTAAGAGTTGTAGCCTTTGTGCAAGAGCATGTCCACAAGGAGCAATTAGCGGCGAGAGAGGCAAACCATATGTAATAGACCAGGAAAAATGTGTAAAATGTGGTATTTGTTTTGAAAAATGTAAATTTAATGCAATAGAATTGGTTTAATGGGAGGCGATCGTAGTGAAGATAATAGTTAATGGAAAAGAAACTATAATAAAAGATGATTCAAGGAATCTTTTAGAGGCATTAAGAGATGTTGGAATAGAGATACCAAATCTTTGTTATCTTTCTGAAACTTCAATTTACGGCGCCTGTAGAATGTGTCTTGTTGAAATAGATGGTCAAATAATGACTTCTTGTTCTATAAAACCATATGAGGGTATGAATGTTAGAACACATACACCAGAAATATACGAAATGAGAAGAGGGATTCTTGAGCTTATTCTTGCATCACACAACAGGGATTGTACAACATGTGAAAGAAATGGAAATTGTAAATTACAAAGATATGCAGAAGAATTTGGAATAAGAAAAGTGAGATTTGACAAACTTGACAAGTCAAATATTATAGATTATTCATCAATAATTATAAGGGATAATTCAAAATGTATTCTTTGCGGTGACTGTGTGAGAGTTTGTGATGAAATTCAATCTATAGGTGCAATAGACTTTGCATTTAGAGGATTTGAAGCACAAGTTATGCCAGCATTTGGTGAAGAACTTTCGACAACAAATTGTGTTCTCTGTGGCCAATGTGTGGCTCACTGTCCAACCGGTGCTTTGACATTTAGAAACGACCTTCAGAATGTATATAAAGCAATGGAAGAAGGAAAATACATTATAGGTATGATGGCACCTGCAGTTCGTGCGTCGATTCAGGAAGAACTTGGAATGGAAGATGATGTTGTTGTAGCAGGAAGAATTGTTAACTTTTTAAAATCTATAGGATTTAAAAAAGTATTTGATGTTGCATTTGCTGCAGATCTTGTCGCATACGAAGAAGCTCATGAATTTAAAGAAAGACTTGAAAAAGGTGAAAAACTTCCACAATTTACATCCTGTTGTCCTGGATGGGTAAAATTTGCAGAACATAATTACCCTGAATATCTTAACAACCTTTCAACTGTAAAATCACCACAGCAGGCATTGGGAAGTATTATAAAGAAATTCTATGCAAAAGAAATAGGAGTAAACCCAGAAAATATTTATCTTGTGTCTATAATGCCATGTACTGCTAAAAAGTTTGAAGCAGAGCGTGAAGAGCTTGCAGGGGAAGTTGATGCAGTAATTACAACAAGAGAATTATCACAGTTAATAAGATCAAGTGGTTTTAACTTAAAAAATGTTCCACCAGTTCCATTTGATAGGCCATATGGATTATCCTCTCAGTCAGGTTTAAGCTTTGGAAAAACTGGTGGAGTGTTTGGAAGTGTATTGAAAGTATTGGAAAGCGAAATTGAATTTGACGATATAAAGACTGAAGAAATTGAAAAAGGTATTCGTCTTACTAAGGCTACAACAAAAGATGGTAAAGAAATAAGTGGTATAGTCGTATTTGGTCTTGGCAACACAAGAAAAGTTATTGATTCAATTAAAAACGGTAAGTTAAAAGTGGATATAGTTGAAGTAATGGCTTGTGATTATGGCTGCATCGGTGGTGGAGGACAGCCTTATCCAAATGATACGAGAGTAAGAACGAAAAGAGCAGAAATTTTAAATGAGGTAGTTGGTATAGATGTTTTGATTTCACCAAATGAAAACTATCATATGCTTTCATTGTATGAAAAATATCTTGAAAAACCATTAAGTCATATTTCACATGAAGTATTGCACACAACATACAGAAATAGAAAAAGAATAAACGATGAAGATATTGAAATATTACCTCTTCCAGTTGAGGAAGATAAAAAAACAACGGTTAAGGTATGTCTTGGAACATCTTGTTATTCAAAAGGTTCATATGATATACTTTCAGACTTAATAGATGTAGTGAACAAAGAAGAATGGGCTAAAAATGTTGAAATAAAGGGCACCTTCTGTGTTGAAAACTGTGGTAAGTCTCCAAATGTTGTGATTAATGATACAATAGTAAGTGAGGCTACCACAGAGAAAGTGAAAGAGGTGCTCAAAAAACATGTCAAATCTGAAAAAGGATAAGAAACCTTTGGAAATACCAAAACCAACTTTTGAAAGATTAAAAAAATATCTTGCATTGCTTTTACAAGAAGAAAGCGAGTATATATCGTCTGAGAGTATTGCTGAAAAATTGAATATTACACCTGAACAAGTTAGGAAGGATTTTACTTACATTAACATTAAAGGAAAACCAAAGGTTGGCTATCATATCCCTCCACTCATAAACGAGCTGAGTGAACTTTTTGGAATTGGGGTCATGGACAACATCATAATAGTTGGAGCTGGAAATCTAGGAAGTGCTCTTGCAAAGTACGCTGGATTCAAAAAAATTGGAGTTAGAGTAGTAGCTATCTTTGATAACGACCCAGTTAAGATTGGCAAATTTGTGGGAGAACTCTCCGTTCTCCCTTTTTCTGAGGAAAATTTGAAAAGAGTTATAAAACGTTTTAAAGTAAAGATAGGTGTTATATGTGTTAGTGAAGAAAGTGCTCAAGAAGTTGCAAATGTGCTTATAAGAAATGGCATAAAAGCTTTATGGAATTTCGCACCAGTTACTTTAAAAGTACCACCGGGAATAGTGTTGGAAAATCAAGATATAACCACGGGTGTTTTAACAATAAAACACCTTCTTGAAAAAAAGTGAAAAAGTGAAAAAAGCCAACATGGACACCACACCATCCCAGCCCCCCAACCTCCCATTGGGGGGATTTAATTAATTGTAATTATCTGGAAGATCATTTTCAAATAGCACTACATCACCAGGTTGTAAGAAAGTTTTAAATTTTTCTATAACCTCGTTGAGATCTTCCACTATGAATATTTTACCTTCAAAGTTTGAATCAATCAATCCTTTGTATATTTTTTCTGTTCTTTTTTCACCTATTAAAAATACAACATCTGCATATTTTGCTATTTCTTTTCCTATTTTGTAATGTTCTTCATCTTCCTTTTCGCCAAGTTCTACAAATCCTGGAGTTACAAGGATTTTTCTTCTATTTTCAAAAAGCGAGAGATATTCAAGGGCCATTTTAAATCCTTTCGGATTTGAATTAAATGTATCATCTATAACGGTAATAGTATCATTTCTTACTATTTCAAGCCTGTGTTTTGGCTTTACAACATTTTTTGCCCTTTCTATTACTTCTTCTACTGGGACTTTCAACTCAAAGCTTGCAACTATAGCAAGAAGAAGGTTTCTAATATTTTCGTAGCCATATACATTTGTTTCAAAAGAAAATTTTTGATTATTTGGTGTAGTAACTACAAATCTAGCTCCATCTTTTGAAAGCTTTAGTTCTTCTACTTTATACTGTGCATTTTTTTCATTGATTGCGCAAGTAATTATTTCTTTTTTTGTGTCTATATTTTCTAAAACCTTTTTAATATTTTCATCATCTATGTTTGCAATAATTTTTTTCCCTGAGCGCTTATCAAGAATGAAGTTTTTAAAGTTTTGAATAATATTGTCCAGACTTTCAAATTCTTCAAAATGTTGAATCCCAATTGAGGTTAGAATAGATATTTGAGGTTTTACAAGTTCTAACAATTTATCATAGCCATAATTATCATTTTCGGCAAGCTCAACGATAAAAACTTCATGGGATTTATCTAATTTTTCGCGTATTGTTTTTGTTATCCCCATTGTTGTATTGTAACTTTCCGGCGTCATTAATGACTTATAATGCTCGGATACAAGATGGTAAAGATAGTACTTTGTGCTGGTTTTTCCATAACTTCCTGTAACTGCAACTGTTAAAGGATTAAGCCTTGATATTTTTCTTTTTGCATCTTTATAGTAATACTCATTAATTAGCCTTTCAATTGGGATTAAAATTCCGTTGGTTATATAATAAAAAAGAGAATTGAATAAAACAAACGTAAATGCTATGATTTCATAGGTTATGTTATTATATATAAATGTTAAGGATAAGAAAATTGCAAATAAGGAAAATGAGGTGTACATTAACCTTCTAAGTCTTTTTGTGAATACTAATTTTTTCTTTTTCTTTTTCAAAAGAAATAGCTTTAAATCAAGAAATATTGATATTAGTAATATTAAAGAGGCAATTAGTGGGTGAAAAAAGTATAATATAAAAGACGCTATTAGAAGAATGTTAATTATGTATTTATTTATATGTGTAAAAATCCACTTTATATATTTTTTTTCTGAGTATTCTTCTAATTGCAGCATATGAAGTGAGTAAAGAGATCTAATAACAAAATTAGCAGCTAAAAGTGATAAAAATACCTTATCCATTGTTGATCTCCCCTATAAATTTTTTAAAATCATATAGAAAACTATCAAAATTTTCCAAAAATGGGAAGTGACCTGCGTTTTCATAGACTATTAATTTTGAATTTTCAATATACTGGTTGAATTTGATTCCTACCTTGAGTGGAACTGCATCATCTTTTTTCCCCCATATTATTAAAGCATCCTTTTTGATCTTTTTTAATTCTTTTGATATATCTTCGCTGATAACATTTTTTAAAATTTCTCTCATAATACCTTTTGATGTTTTATAATCTTGTGAGCCAAATTTATTTCTTAGTTTTTCAAGACTTTTTTTTAGACCAAAGGTATAAAAAAATTTTGCAAGTAATTTATAAGTAAAAATTTTGAGCCTAGTCTTAAATTTTTTCTTAGTTTTAATCCCTGGTGAGGATATTATAACAACTTTTTCAAGCCAACTTGGGTTTTTGCTTGCAATTATTGAAGCAATTTTTCCACCAAATGAATGTCCAACCAAGATTAAATTATCTAAATTTAAATCTTTTATAAAACGTTCGATTAAATTGGCATAATCATAACTTGAATAAATTGAATTTGGAAGAGAGCTTTCACCAAATCCTGGTAAATCAATTAAAAATGACCTGCACTTTAATTCTTTTGCAACAGGCAAAAAAGAATTTAAATTTGCCCCCCATCCGTGTAAGAATAGGATGTTTTTTTCGCCATTTTCTATAACTTCGTAGTTTATTGTGATATCTAAAATTTTTTTCTTCATTTTTCCACCTTTAAATTGAATAGATTGGTATCTATGGAATATATTTTAGATTTTTTATCTTTAAAAGCTTCAAAAGCAATTAAAATCATGTTATCAATTACCTGCGAGAATGTAAATCCACTCATTTGCCATAGATAATATGAAAGTGCACCAGGAATGCTATTAACTTCGTTAACGTATATTTTATTATCTTTAGATAACAAAAAGTCAATTCTTATATTTCCATGGCATTCTAGTGCATTAAATGTATCACGAGCTATAGATTTTATGGTATTTTTTAAATTTTCATCTATTGGTGCAGGAATTATATGATTTGAAAATTTTTTACCTTTTTGAACGTATTTTTCGTTGTAATCAAAAAAATCTTTTTGTTTTTTTATTTCTTCTATTTCTGATACAACTATGTTTCTATATCCCATTACCGCACAATTTAACTCTCTAGAATCTATCCACTTTTCAACTATAATCTTATCATCAAAAGAAAAAGCAACTTCAATTGCTTTTTCTAGTTCGTCTTTATCATTTACTTTTTTTACTCCAATACTTGACCCCAGCCTTGCAGGCTTAACTATCATTGGATATTCAAGAACTTCTTTACAATGATTTAAAAAGTCATTTGTGTAATTTTTTTTGCTTGTGTATAGAAAATCAACTACAGGAATATTTTTTTCTTTTAAAATAAGTTTTGTTATAACTTTATCCATTGTGTACATTGAAGAGTACATTCCACAACCTGTATAAGGAACATTTAGAAATTCGAGCATTCCCTGAATGCTACCATCTTCACCGTTGCTTCCGTGAAATGTTAAAAGACAGACATCGATAGTAATTTTTTTTATATTGCTATGTAAGATTAATTTTCCATCTTTTGCAGAGATAGATGAAATTCGTTTTGCCTTTTTTTCAAGTCTTTCAAGGCTTTTAAAATTTTCAAAGTTTTCAAGAACCTTTCCCGTTAGCCATTTTCCATCTTTAGTAATATATATGGGAATTATATTGTATTTATTTTTATCAACAAAATTCAGCACTTGATGTGCTGTTATTATAGAAATCTCGTGTTCTACACTTTTTGAACCAAAGAATAATCCAACGTTTATCATATCTACCTCCAATTAGAGAAGATGTTTTTCAAGCATTTCAGCAACTATTGCTGAAGGGAATGGGGCAAGTTTTTTAAGATTTTGCTGTATTTCAATAGTACTTCCTTCAACACTTTTGTCAAGTGCAATTTTTATTGCACAAAATTCAACGTCGTTTTCATAACATACCTTTGCAATAGCAGCACTATCCATATCAACTAATTCAGCTTTTGTTTCGTTGAATATTCTTGTCTTTTCTTCTACTGAATCGACGAATATATCTCCACTTGCAATTGGTCCAAGTATAACCTTGTTATACACATCGGATATACGTTCGATAAGTGTTTGAGAGGCTTTAATTTTTTTAATTTGCTTTTGCCTGAATTTTATATCATGTTCAATATATTCAGTCCCACAGACTATATCGCCAATTTTTCTTTCACTGTTAATTATACCGGCACCTCCGCAATGTATAAAGTATTTTGGATGAAAATTATCAATAAGTGCTTGGGCCATCATTGCAGATTCGACTTTTCCTATAAGGCCGTAGACAAGGAGAACTTCGTTGGCACCTATAAGTCCTCTCATATATGGTCTTTTGAGAATTTCACCATTTTCCAAGACTGGCATCAGCTCTCTAAACGCCCCCACTATTTCTTCGCGCAAAACGCTTGTTATTACTATCATTATTTCCCCCCGCTTCTAATTACCATATGTATTTCAAAATCTCCTTCTGAGAAAATGTTTAAAGGAAGTTTTAGTATAACACCTTCGGCCGTAATTTGTATTTCTTTTCCTGTTATAACTGTTGGAGGTGTTATGTCGACTTTATAATTGTTTTTTTCAAGGTTCATTGCTATTGAACCACTTGCCATATTTCCAAGTTCTCCTAATGCACTTAGTGCAAGCTCGTCAAGATTGTCATATGGCATTCCCATCATTTTACTTACAACGTTTTTTGCAGTTTCTTCATTAAATGAGTAAATTAAATTTCCATCTATATCTCCGTTAAAACCTATAACTGTGACTATAGGGTATTTTGGATCTATTCCTTTTGCTATCTCTGGCTTTAAGACTTTAGGTTCTACCTGTAATACCATGTTAAAAGTTGAATTAACCGCAGTTATTAAAGAATTTATTATCTTTGCATCCATAGTTGCACCTCCTTGTCAAATGTCATTCTTCCAAATTTACCTTCCGCAACAGCCTTAAAAAAGTTGTTTTTTGCCCTTTCAAAGTCTACAAGTCCACCCTTTGCTAGATATCCGCGCTTTTTTCCGAAATTTTCTATAAATTCTTCAAATGTTTCCTTAATATTTAATTCATTACTAAAAATTTCATACGCACGTGTAATTATATCATATTTATCAACCGATTCTACAGGAATACTACCAATCAAAAGTAATTTTGCAGTCACATCTTTATTAAAAAGTTTTGAATATAGTATCCCAGGAGTATCAAGTAGCTTTACTTTACCAAGGTTTATCCATTGAAGCCCCCTTGTAATTCCAGGAGCCATTCCAGTTTTTGCAAGTTTTCTTCCAGAAATTTTGTTTATTATAGATGATTTTCCAACATTCGGAACACCAGCTATTAGTATCCTCGTCTCTTTTAATTTTTCCTTTGAATAGGTTTTAATAAACTTTTTAATTTTTTCAACTGACTCTTTCTTTGAAAATGTTATAACAGGATTAGTTTTACTAATTTCTTTAACCCAGAGGTTATTGTATGTTTCATCTGAAAGATCAGCTTTGTTTAAGACAAACAAAACATCTTTATTTGAAAATATATTTTCTTCGAAGGCGGTTGTTGCAAGAGGAGCTCTTGCATCAAGAATTATCATTATAGTATCGACAGCTTTTAGGTATTCTTTTATTTTCCTTTTTGCCTTACTTATATGACCGGGATACCACATTTATTTTGGCACCACCAAAGTACCAACATTTTCTTCTCTAATTGCACGCAGTAAATTTCCCTTTTTGAAGAAGTCCATTACCAAAATTTTCATATTATATCGTCTACAAATCGAAAATGCTTCTGTATCCATAATTTTTAATTCTTTTTCAATCGCATCATCAAAAGTTAATTTATCAAATTTTATTGCATCTTCGTATTTTTTTGGATCCTTATCAAATATTCCTGAAACTTTCGTACCCTTAATTAATATATCTGCTTTCATTTCAACAGCTCTCAAAGCTGCAGCAGTATCAGTTGTAAAGAATGGATTGCTCGTACCACCCGCAAAAATGACAAGGTATCCTGCATCAAAATAAAGATTTATATCATCATAATGAATAGGTCTAATTGATGGAAGAGAGGTAACCTGTGAAACTACAACAGTTCTTAGCCCGTGTTTTTCAAATAGATCCTTAAGGTATAATGCGTTGATTACGGTTCCTAACATTCCAATTTGATCTGCAATTGTGGGAGACAATTCCTTCATTTCTCTTCCCCTGAAAAGGTTTCCGGCTCCTATTACTATCCCAATATTAGTACCGTACTCCAGGACGGACTTTAATTCATCGATAAGGTAAATAATTTTGTCAATATTAAATCCTTTTTCACCTTCACCACTAAGTACTTCACCACTTAATTTTAAAAGAACCCTTTTGTACATCTTTTATCCCTCCAATATCAAGGCTTCTTTAAATTTATCTTTGAGCCTTTCATCGCTTGTTAATAGGATTATCTGTCTTCGTTTTGATTCTTCATCTAATATTTCCAGTGTTTTTTGTAATCTAGTATTATCATATCTTATAAGCGCGTTATCTATTACAAGTGGTAAGTTGTGCTCAGACATAGTTCTATATAGTGCTATTTTGTAGGCAAACAACAACTGGTCAAATGTTGCTGCACTTAAGAATTCACTTGGATTGAGCTTTTCACCATTAATGTTCAATCTAACTGATAGATTTTCTTCAACAATTAATGGCAGAGGTTCATTTGTAATAGAAAGAAGTATTTTAGTAAATTCTTCCTTAAATTTCTTACCATATGTTTCAACGTATTCTTCAAGATTTTTTTGAAGAATTTGTTTTGATATTTCAATTTTTGAATAATATCCTTTTAAAGTTTCAAGTTTCCTTGAAAGTTCATCTCGCTTTTTTAAATTTTCAAGTATTTCACTAAATTCTGGAGCTTTTTCAACGTCTTCTTGTATATCCTTTTCATATGAATTTAGTTCATCTTGCAATTTTTCAGTTTCATAGATTTTTGACATTATGTATTCTGGATATATTTCTTCTGAAATAATATTTTCAAATTTTTCAATTTCGGAATCTAGTTTTGTTATTGTTTCTTTAATTTTTAGATATTCATTAAAGATGTTATCAAAATCTTTGATTTCATCAATTGAAATTTTAAGTTCCTCCAGCATTTTGTTTAGATTGCTAAAGCTTTCTTCTTTTTTAGATCTCATTCTTTCTAATTCTTCGTTTAATTTAGAAATTTCTCTTTCGATAGAAGATTTTGAAAGGAGTAATTTTTGGATATCATTGTATAGTTTTTCAAGATATGCGATACCTGAATCTATTATTTGTGCTGCGCTTCCCAAGTTGAAATCTTTTAACTCTCTAAGTATTTCAGATTCTAAGTTTTTAAACTCTTCACTAACTTGATTATATTCTTTTTTTCTGGTTTTCCATTCTATAAATTCATAGTATTTTTGTCTTAATTCCTTTATTGATTTTAGATTATAGTCTTTTAAAATGCTCAAGTAGGTTGGACGTATCATTTTCTTCTTTGTAAGTTCCTGAATTTCTGCTTTTACTTCATCCATTCTTGATTCTATCTTTCTCCAAAGAATTGTTTCAAATAAACCTATAAAGCCGGTGAATGCTGCTCCAAAAAATAGCCATATATTTATATTTCTCATAACAAATCCAAGAAGTAAAGATATTATGGCAGCAAAAAAGAAGACAAACGAAAAGTCTTTATGAACTTTTATAGATGAATTCAATTTTTTTAGTACTTTTTCATTTTCTTCGATTTTATTTTGGATCTTTGCTTGATTTTCTCTATAAATTGCTTCTTGCTTTTCAACTTCTTCAATTATTTCTTCATTTTCTGTAAATAACTTCCAGAGAGGATTTTCTTCTAATATATTTTCAAGTTTTGCTTTCTTTTCATCATATAGTTTCTTTAAAAGTGATAAATTTTTGATCTTTAAATTTACCTTTTCAAGGTCTTTTTCATTTTCTATATTTAAGTTTCTCATCTTTTCATTAAGGGTATTTTCTATTGAAGAAAAGTTATTTTCAAGTTCTTCAAGCTGAGAAGAAATTGATTTGATGTTGTTTTCTAAAACCTCAATTGTTTCCAAGAGTTCCTTTGCTTGAGAAACTGTATCTCTGTCAATCTTTGAAAATTTGAGATATTCTTTGAGGTTTAAGTTAAGTTTATCTCTATCAGTTTTTAAAGAGTTTATCTTTTCTGTTATTTCTTGAATATACTCTCTTTTTAAGTTTGATATTTCTTCTTCTTTTTCTTCTAATATTTGCTTTAACTGCTCACTCTTTCTTTTTAGTTCATTTTTTTTCGATATTTTATTGTTATAATTTTTTATTTTTTCTTTTACTGAATCAATGTAGCTATCAATTTCAGATATTTGTTTGCTTATATTTTCAATACATAATTGAATTTCATTTGCATACTCATCGGTTTTGCTAATTGCATCTGTTAGTTTTAAGCCCCATTCATTTTTTTGCATCCTTTTTTTCATGTAACTTATTACAAAGGTATCTTTTTCTTTGATTGTATCGAGTTTTTCATCTTCCATTATAAATCCAATAGTTTCTAAAAGTTCTCTGTCGACTAAAGAGTTAAACTCCCCATTTAAAAAGTCGACTTTAAAATCACCTTCATCGGTTGAAATTTCTCCGCCGAATTCAAAATGATTCCATGGCTCGTACTTCTTTATTTCATTACCTGGTTTTGAAAGAGAATTTAATAGAAAATATGCTAGTGTTGTTTTTCCAGATGAATTTGGTCCAAAAATAACATTTAGACCTGGCTTAAATTTTATTTCTTTATTTTTTAATTTTCCAAATCCATTGATTTTAACTTTTTTGATCAACATACTTTATCACCTCTTAAAACCTTTAACAAGAAAGATTTTGTGGTGTCATCTTGGGTAAGATCTGTCACTTTTCTTTCAAGAAGGTTTTTGTATTCTAGCTTTTCAAAATCTCCTATTACAATATAATCTTCGGCTAATTTTTCATACTTTTTTTGATCAACAATTTGTTTTAAAACAATGATATTTTTTGAGTATTTCTTTTCAGGAAGATTTGAAAGATCAGAAGGATAAAAAATTCCAATTGTTTCAGTTTCAAATTTTTGCTTTTCATTATCTATTTGTATAATTGGTATATTGTTTATAGGGGAAGAGTTAAAATCAAGTTCTTCGTCAGTTATGCTGTAGTTGTTAAAATATGCTGAAAGAATTTCATTTACCTTATCATACATTCCAAACTCACCAAGAATGTTTGAAAACACAAAATGAGCGTTTTCGTATTGCTTTGATAGTTTGTCAAGAAGATTTATTTTTGCTTGAAAAATAAGATTCCAGAGGACACTTATTCCAAATGGAACACTAAATAATTCTAGATTAGAAACCTTTATTTCCATATATCTAAAACCCCCTTAGAGAAGATTTGCTGCTTCACTAGCAAGTAGTGAACGTTCGCCTTTTTTTAGAACAACGTGTGCAGATAATTTGCTATTTAAGAATTTTGTTGCAGCGTATACAAGTCCGTTGCTATCTTTATCAAGGTAAGGTGTATCTATTTGATATGGATCACCAAGGAGAACAACTTTTGTATTTTCTCCTGCTCTTGTAAGAATAGTTTTTATCTCATGTGGTGTTAGGTTTTGTGCTTCATCAATAATGATGAATTGATTTGGTATTGATCTACCTCTAATATACGTTAAAGCTTCTATATCTAT
Organism: Thermosipho globiformans; assembly: GCF_003990895.1. NCBI lineage: Bacteria > Thermotogati > Thermotogota > Thermotogae > Thermotogales > Fervidobacteriaceae > Thermosipho > Thermosipho globiformans. Next base: position 143,523 of record NZ_BHXD01000003.1, on the reverse strand, counting down.
TATTTCCTTTTTCATAAATTCTTTCATATTTATGTTTGAAATTTTGAAAAGATATTCAAGATTATCGTATATTGGGGACATCCATGGTTTCATTTTTTCTTCAATATTTCCCGGCAAATATCCTATGTCTTTTCCACCCATAGCGACAAGTGGCCTTGCAACAATTATCTTTTCGTATTTTTGTTCTGTTACAGTCTTTTCAAGAGCGCAAGCCAGTGTAATAAAGGTTTTACCAGTACCAGCTATTCCAATCAACGAAACAAGTTTAATATCATCATTTAATAATGCATCCATTGCAAAAAATTGCTCTCTATTTCTTGGTTTTACATTCCAAGCATGAATATGTTTTTTCATTTCAAGTAAATTTTCCCCATCATATCTAAAATATTTATCTCTGGAAATTATATAGGAATTAGGAAATAAATTTGATTTATCAAGCATATCAACGTTGGATGTTTCAAAATAACCAGGGTTTAGAGTTTCAAGGTCTGATCTATCAGTTAGATAATCTTGAGATGGGATTCCAAGAGCATCGGCTTTGACCCTTAAATTAATATCTTTTGAAACCAAAAAGGTGGGATTTTTAGAGTTTTTCATTACATGTAGTGTGTAAACTAATATCCAATTGTCGATGTACTTTTCATATAAAAAATCTATATTTTCGTGATCGCTTTTTTTTAGAGAAATTACCTTTAAAGTCCCACCATTTTTTAGTTTTATACCTTCTGAAAGTTTTCCAAGTTTTCTTAAATTGTCTAACTCTCTTATAGCATCTCTTGCAAATTTTCCAAGCCCCCCGGAATGTCTTTTCAAGTTATCTAATTCTTCTAAAACTGGAAGAGGTATTATTACATTATTGTCTTCAAAAGAATAAATTGATTGTGGATCATGTATTAAAACGTTTGTATCTAAAATAAAATTTTTAACCATTACCTATCCCCCCATATTCTTATAAATTCGTTTATGTTATTATAGCCTATTTTTTCGGAAAGTTTTAAAAAGACCTTCGCTGTTAATATAGCATCTTCTAGGGCACGGTGCGGTACTTTATCTGCTATTTTAAATTCTTTTACAAGGCTTTCCAAGCTTCTTTTTTTATTGTACAGTACCCGTGAAATTTCAAGTGTATCTATATATCTAAAATTTATCGGGAATTCCCCTATTTCTTTTGTAGCAATGTCTATAAAAGAAAGGTCAACATATGCGTTGTGCATTACAAAAATGGTGTCTTTTGCATATGCTCTAACATTTGAAATAATAGTTTCAAGCGATGGGGCATCTGATATTGCATCATTTGATATTCCGTGTATCTTTTCAGTCAAAGCAGGAATCCTTATATTTGGGTTTACAAGAGAGTGATAAATCCATTTTCTAACAATTTTATTTTTGTATACAGGTACAATTGCAATCTCGATTATCCTATCACCAAAATAAGGGTTTAATCCTGTTGTTTCTGTATCCATGACACAGTATACATTTTCATCTAACATTAAGTTTCCTCCTAAACTATTAGTTCTTCTCCTCCACCTCTTGCGATAACAATTTCTCCAGCTTCCTCAAGTCTTCTTACAACATTAATAATTTTTTGTTGTGCTTCTTCAACATCTTTAATACGAACTGGTCCCATAAATTCTAATTCATCTTTTAATAGTTGAGCAGCCCTCTTTGACATATTGTTGAATATCTTTTCTTTTAGTTCTTCAGAAGCACCTTTTAGTGCTACAGCAAGATCTCTTGTGTCAACTTCACGTAGAACAAGTTGTACGGATCTATCATCAAGTTTAAGGAGATCTTCAAAGACAAATAGTCTTCTTCTAATTTCTTCTGCAAGTTCTGGCGATTCATACCCGAGCTTTTCCATGATAGATTTTTCAGTGGCTCTATCAATGTTATTGATAATTTCAGCAGCAGTATCTATACCGCCAACCTGGCTTAATGTTTGGACACCAAGACCGCTGAATTTCTTTTCAAGATTCTTTTCAATCTCTCTAACAATATCAGGTGAAGCTCTGTCGAGCAGAGCAATTCTTTTAACAACTTCTGCTTGAATTTTTTCTGGCAGTGCAGATAAGACTTTTGCAGCAAGCGGTGGATCTAAAAAGCTTAATACCAAAGCAATAGTTTGAGGATGTTCTGATTGTAAAAAGTTAACGACTTGCATGGGATCTGCAAGTCTCATAAACTCAAATGGTTTAACTTGCAGGTTAGAAACAAGTCTTTCTATTACTTTCATTGCTCTTTCTGGACCAAATGCCTTTATTAGCATTTCTTTTGCGTATTCAATACCACCGGATAGTAACATTTCACGAGCTTTTGATAGTTCTTTAAATTCTTGTAAAACTTCTTGCTTTTCATCATCTTTAACATTTCCTAAATTTGCAATTTCTATTGTTAACTGTTCTACATCTGATTCGTCAAGATTTTTAAGTACATTTGCAGCATTTTCAGGTCCCATTAAAACAAGTAAAATAGCGGCTTTTCTTTTTCCAGGTATACTAGATTTCTCGGCCATATGTTCACCCTCTTTCCGAAATCCAGATCTTTATTATTGATGCTACTTCTTCTGGTGACTTAACTGCAAGTTGTTGGGCATAATTTCTAAGCTCTTCAATAACTTTTTGGGCTTCTGAAAGTATCTGTTCTGCTTCTTCACCAGTTTTTTCTTCCATAACCTTTTGAACTTCTTCTTCAAGCATTTTGTACCTTTGTAAGACCAGTTTTCTTGCCTTTATTTTTCTTAATTGTATTAAGAATCCATATGTTCCAAAAAATACAAGAATAGTAGCTATTAGCAAGAGACCTGCTTTGTAAAGAAACTCTTTTTGTTTTGTTTGTTGCTCTATTATTTTTGAAAATTCTTCTTCTGTTTCTCTACTAAATGGAATGAATGCAAGAGAGTATGAAATTGCAGATGGGCTTGAATTTGCGGCTATACTTTTTTCTATAACATCTGAAACCATTTTATTTATTTCATCTTTTGAGATTTTGTTGAAAACCGTTGAGGAGGAATCTATGATAACTGAAAGTGATATATTTTCTATTTCGCCTTCATTGTTTTGAACAATATTTTCAACAATTTGGTTTAACTCATAGTTTGTAATTTGATGACTCTTTTCATATAAGGTAACGTTTGAACCTTCAATGCTTTGGTAATACGTAGTAGGTATGTTTGATTCAGTTCCAACTGGTCCACCATCTGCAGGAGCTGTAGTACTTTTTTCCGTTTCTGTTTCTTGGCTTCTGATAAGACCGCCCTTTGGTGTGCTGTATGTTGTTATTGTTTTTTCTGCCTTTTGCCAGTTTAATTTTACATCTGGAATAACTTCTACTGTTCCAAAACCAAATACCGTTTCAAGTGCAGGTTGAATCTTTTTTTGTAGTAACTTTCTAATTGCATTTTTAATTCGACTTTTGTTGAAGCTGCAACTGTATTATCATCGAAATTTACTAAATCACTTAGAGCTCTTCCATAGTTGTCAACAACCTTAACGTTTTCTGGTTTCAAACCTTCTACTGCTCCAGTTAGAAGGTAAATGATGCCCTTAATTTGCTCTTTTGAAAGACTAACGCCTGGATCAAGCACTAACTGGACAGAGGCTCTTGTTTCTGCCATTTCACCACGAACATAGTATGTATATTTTGGCAAAGTAAGGTGTACCCTTGCAAATTTTACTCCATTGATTGTTGCAATTGTTCTTTCTAATTCACCTTGTAATGCTCGCTGATAATTTACTTGTTTGTCAAAGCTTGTAGCGCCAAAACTACTTTGGTCAAGTAGTTCAAACCCTTTAGTTGAAGATCCTAGAGCTCCGCTAGATGCTAATTTCATTCTTACTTCGTATACGTTATATGATGATGGAATAAATATTCTATTTCCAGCCTCTACCTTGTAAGGTATTCCTTGTGATTCAAGTTGTTGAATAATAGTTCCAGCATCTGTTTCGTTATTGGCTGAGATTAAGAGAACATACTTTGGAGCATTTAATATAACAGTTAAAACTATGGCAATTAAAATTGCCGCTAAGAGTGAAAGTATAGTAATTTTTTGATTCTTTTTTAAGCCTTTCCAAAAATCAGGAAACTTAGAAAATGAATCTAAAAATTTTCTAAACCACTCCAAACTCATCACCTCATATTGTTATACTAATGAATAAATTATCAAACTCTGGTTCAAATCCAAAGTTTATTCTCCAATATTTATTTCCATACCCTATAGAGATAAAAAAGTTACTTAAACTAAACCCTTTTGAAAAATCGTAGTATATTTCGTAGCTTTCGCCTATAGGTCTAAAATGAGAATAGCCAATTATTGGACCAATTGATATTTCATTTTCATAATTTAAATTATACCCCAAATTATATCCAATTACAAAAGAATCAAAGTGATTTATTCTAATGTAAGATTTTGTCCCCAATTCAATTGGAAAATAACCTTTTCTAAAATGAAGAGTTGAGGAAATATCAAAATAAACTATTCCTAGATAATCAAAAATGCTACCAAAAGAAAAAGCAGTGTAAGTTTGACTGGAATTTTCTGTGAGCGTTCCTTGTAAATATAAAACGTATCTATCGTACAGATAAGATTTTCTACTTATCTTTCTTGAAGCAGCAATTACTTTGTTTGCATATGCGTTGCCTTGTTCTATATATTTTCCTTTTTTGTAATTTGATTCACCTATATTGTATATAGCTAACACTTTATAGATGTCATTATATTTTTGATAATAATATCTTATCATCCTATCTGTACCCAAAAGTGCTTGCTGAGGATTCCATGCATTGAATACTCCATAATCAATTGCAGCATCAGCTTTGAATTGAGTTATACCCATTGCTCCTACATGAGAAAGTGCATGTATATTAAAACCAGATTCGATATATGCAAGTCCTTTTACTATTTCAGGGAATCTCATAGTATCGGTAAAACTATCAAATGAAACAATTTTGTAAACAAAGGGATTATATATGGAAATTTTACCACCTTTGTTATAAAATTGTAATTGTAGACCAATGTTGGATTTTGTTATATAATTTAAAGGATCAAATAAAAAAGATAAAGTTATTGTTGAGATAAATAAAATGACCAGAAAGAATATTTTCTTCATACACTTCCCTCCCATTATATAATACCATAAAAATGAAAAGATGAGGTGAATTAAATGAAATGGAAAATAAAAATAAAGGATATAATTGCTAAAAAAAATGTTAAGATTGAGGACTATTATGAAAGTGAATACATTGAGCTACATACAGGAACGTATAAAGTAATTGATAAAAGATTTAAAGTAAAAATTTCAATAGTATATTCAGATGATACAATTGTAGTTGGAGGATATGTTTCTGGAAAAGTTGAAAGACCATGCGATAGGTGTCTTGAAATGGCTATAATGCCTTTGGAAGGAACGATAGAGGCTGTGTATGACTTAAAAAATGAACCAAATTTTAAAAATTCTGAAATAGAAAATTTGAAAAATGTGATATACTACAAAGGAGAAGAGATAGATCTTGAGGAAAGAATACTTGAAGCACTTGTTGTTAGTGCTCCTGACGTTTTTGTTTGCAAAGAAGATTGTAAAGGTTTATGCCCTTTCTGTGGGGAAAATTTAAATGAACATCCAGATCATGTTTGCAAAGAAATGGAAGTATTTAATATAGATCCAAGATTTGAAAAGCTTTTAAAATTAAAAGAAGAAATGCAAAATAAGAATTGATATAAATTAAAAGGGAGGGATTTATATGGCAGTACCAAAGCAAAAAAGGTCAAGAAGCAGAACACATCACAAGAGGGCAAAAATATATAAAGCGTTTTCAGTTCCTGTTTCCGTATGTCCAAACTGTGGTGCACCAAAACTTCCTCACAGAGTTTGTTTAAATTGTGGATATTACGGTAAAAAACAAGTATTTGAAGTTGCAGAATAATTATGAAGAAAATAGCGATTGATTTAATGGGAGGAGATTATGCGCCAGCGGAAATTTTAGCTGGCGCTCTTTCCTTTGCAAAAGAAAATGAAGATGTGGAACTTTATCTTGTAGGAATTGAAGAAAATTTTAAAGACGTACAACTACCAAAAAATTGTGTAAAGGTAGTAACCGACGATTTTTTGCCAATGGATGTAAAACCCACAGAAGCGATTAGACGAAAAAAAAGTACAATGTATGTTAGCTGTCAACTTGCTAGAGAAAAGAAAGTTGATGCGGTTGTTAGTGCAGGGAATACTGGTGCACTATTGGCATGCGCAACTTTTGTCGTAGGAAGAATTAAAGGAATTGAAAGACCTACTCTTGCAGTACCGATTCCGACTAAGAATGATTTTTGTGTTTTAGCTGATGCAGGAGCAAATATAGATGTAAAACCTTCTAACCTTCTCCAGTTTGCCATTATGGGTGTTGAATATGCTAAGTTGCTTGGCAAAGATAATCCTACTATTGGACTTTTGAATGTTGGAACAGAAGAAAATAAAGGAACACAAAAAGAAAAAGAAGCATTCCAGATTTTGAAAGAAAGATTTGGTAATCAATTTATCGGAAATGTTGAAGGTAACGATTTAAATACGGGGAAAGTAGACGTTGTTGTTGCAGATGGTTTCCATGGAAATATAGCTATGAAGACCATGGAAGGTGCAGCAAAAATGATTACAGAGCTTATAAAGTCTGAAGTAAAAAGGAATATAATATCTGCCTTGGGTGCTCTTTTAATGAAGCCTGTATTTAATTCATTGAAAAATAAACTTGATCCAAAAAAATATGGAGGAACATTCTTTATTGGTGTAGAGGGAATAGTAGTAAAGGCCCACGGTAATTCAAATAGGACGGCGATATTTAACGCGTTAAAGGTTGCAAAAAAGGGAGTAGAAGAAGAACTTCCCTTAAAAATTAAGGAGGCACTTTTAAAATGTGCGGAATAGTGGGAATAATTGGAACGGAATTTAGTATAAAAGAGCTTGTTGATGATTTGCAAAAACTTGAATATAGAGGTTATGATTCTGCAGGAATAGCTTTTTATAAAGATGGGAGCATTATTATCCAGAAGGCTACGGGAAAAATTTCAAATTTAAGGGACCAAATTACAAATTCTAACACTTCAGTTGGTATTGCGCATACAAGATGGGCGACTCATGGAGCGCCTACTGATGAAAATGCTCACCCTCATACAGATTGTACTGGTAAAATTGCAATTGTTCATAATGGAATAATAGAAAATTATGCAGAGATAAAAGAAGAGTTAAAGAGAAAGGGACATAAATTCAAATCAGAGACTGATACGGAAATTATTGCACATTTGATCGAAGAAAATTTTGAAGGGGATCTCTATAAAGCAGTCTTAAAATCTGTGAAAATGCTTAAAGGTGCATATGCTATAGTTGTTATGCATTCTGACATGAAGGATACTTTAGTTGCAGCAAGAAAAGGAAGTCCACTAGTTTTGGGCAGGGCAGAAAATAAAGTTATTTTAGCCTCAGATGTTACACCAATTATAAAGTATACAAAAGATGTAGTATTTTTAGAAGATGGAGATATTGCATTGTTGAAAAATGGAGAGTATAAAATCACAGATGTAAATGGAAATATTGTTTTAAGAAAAGTTTATCATATTGATTGGGACGAGGCTTCTGCAGAAAAAGGTGGATACAAGCATTTCATGTTAAAAGAAATAAATGAAGAACCTGAAGCAATAGAAAGTGCATTTGTAGGTAGAATTACTAGTGAAGGACCAATACTTACGGAATTAAAAGAGTTTAATTTAGAAAAGGTTGAAAAAATAAAACTTGTTGCTTGTGGAACAAGTTATCATGCTGGGCTTGTTTTTAAGTATTTTTTAGAGAAACATTCAAATATTGATGTAGAAGTCGATGTAGCATCAGAATTTAGATACAGAAACATACATATAGATGATAAGGCGTTGGTAATTGCAATTTCTCAATCTGGTGAAACTGCAGATACTCTTGAATCAGTTAGACTCGTAAAATCAAAAGGTGCAAGAGTTGTTGCAATTTCTAATGTAGTTGGGTCAACTATTACCAGAGAAAGTGATGTTACAATTTTGATGAATGCTGGCCCAGAAATTGGAGTTGCTGCTACTAAAACTTACGTAAACCAACTTGTTGTTTTATACGTTCTTGGAATGTATATTCTAAAAGAAAAAAAATTGTGGAATGAAGAGCTTGAAAAAGATTTCGAATTTTTGAAAAAAGCGCCAGAAATTTTTAGAAAATTATTGAGCAATATAAACTTAGAAGAATATGCAGCATATTACAAAAATTACCATCATTTTATGTATATAGGTCGTGGGATCAATTATCCATCTGCGTTAGAGGGTGCTTTGAAATTAAAAGAAATTAGCTATATTAATGCTACCGCATATCCAGCTGGTGAGTTGAAACATGGACCGATTGCTTTGCTAGATCCAACATTTCCTGTTTTTGCTATTGCGCCAAAAGATAGATTGTTTGAAAAAACAAAAAGTAATATTGAAGAGTCAAAGGCAAGAAAGTCAAGAATAATTTCTGTAACTAATGAATCAAATAATGATTTGGAAGGTATTTCAGACGACATAATTTATGTTCCTGATAGCCCGGAAGACATGTATCCTCTTACGATTTCCCCTGTTATACAACTTTTTGCATATTTAATTGCTGATATGAGAGGTTATGACCCTGACAAACCAAGAAATCTTGCAAAGAGTGTTACTGTCGAATAAGATATTAATATACAAGAATTTGGAATTTTCAAATAAAATCAAAAGCAAACAGGGCTCTAGTGTTAATTAGAGCCCTGTTTTTATGATTCAAAAAATTATTTGTTTAAAAATTACCTTTTCATACTCGAGGCTGTTCTTAACATTTCATCAGCAGTTTGGATTGTTCTTGAATTTAATTCGTAAGCTCTCATAGCACTAATCATGTCAACCATTTCTTTAACTATATCTACATTTGACTTTTCTACATAACCTTGCAATATTGAGCCAAAACCATCTTGTCCTGCGGTGCCTTCAACCGGAGTACCACTTGCTGGTGTTTCTAAGAAAAGATTATCGCCAATTGCTTTTAATCCTGATGGATTTATAAATCTTACCAGTGTAATTGTTCCAAGGTTTTGTAGAGTTCCATCTTGAAGTTCAGCAGTAACTATACCATCTGGGGATATGCTTAGTGATACAGCATTTTGTGGTACAACTATATTTGGTGACAATAGATTACCGTTGCTGGTTATTATTCTTCCATTACCATCAATTTTAAATTGTCCATCTCTTGTGTATGCTATTCTACCATCTTGAAGTTGGATTTGGAAAAAGCCGTCACCGGAAATAGCCAAATCAAGAGAATTTCCCGTTCTTTCTAAATTTCCTTGAGTAAAAATTCTTGTGGTTGCTGATAATTTTGTTCCGTGTCCTACATATAAACCTGTTGGATGCAAAGAATTTTGTGCGGTTGCTGCTCCAGCATTTTTTGAATAATCATAAAGAAGATCTTGAAATTCTGATTTAACTTTTTTATACCCAGCGGTATCTACGTTTGCAATATTATTTGAAAGCGTGTCGAGTTTAAATTGTTGTGCCCACATTCCTGTTGCTGCTGTATAAAGTCCATTAATCATTTACTACACCTCCTACTTTAAATTACCCGCGGAATTAATAGATTTGTTAAGCAATTCATCGTGTACAGTTACAGCTTTTGATAAAACTTCGTAATGCCTATTTGCTTCTATCATTTTTACCATTTCCTTTACAATGTTCACATTTGATTTTTCTACATATCCTTGTAAAATCCTAAAATTTTCTTTTTCAATTTCTTGACCTTTGTAGTAGGTGTAACCAATCTTTCTTGGATTATCAAGATCTACAACTTTGATATTATTAATAAGATCTGATTTATCGGATACCTTAATTCTTTGATCATTTTTATCTAATACATAATATCCTTCACTTGTAACTAAAAAACCGTCGCTACTAATTTTAAAATTTCCTGCTCTTGTGTATAGCTTTTCTCCGTTTTTTTCTACCACAAAGAAGCCAGAACCGTCAATTGCAAAATCTAACATATTTTCAGTATGTTCAATATTTCCCTGACTGAAATCAGTTTTTACTTCATCTAAAATAACTGCTTGCTCGAACTTTCCAATATCCTTAATTTCGACCTTTTTTTCTTGAGGCATTGGTTTAAAAGAGTGTAATCTTTTTTCAAGATATGTCTTAAATGCCAAATTATCAGCTTTATAGCCAATAGTTTCTGCATTAGATATATTATTTGAAAGCGTATCAAGTTTTGTAATATCAGCTAACATTCCCATAGAAGCAAGGTAAACACCTTTGTACATTTTTAATCACCTCAAATTTTTATTCGTAGGTTTCGGCTACTTCATTTAATAATTCTTCATCATCCAATAAAATTCCTGTACCTCTTGCGACACAAGTTAATGGATCTTCAGCTACCTTGCAGGGAACGCCTATTTCATCGTAAATTGCCTTATCTATTCCTCTTAGTAGTGCTCCACCACCTGTAATTACTATTCCCTTTTCCATAATATCTGCAGAAAGTTCTGGTGGAGTCTTTTCAAGAACCACCTTGATCCTGGAAATAAGACTTTCAATAATCGGTTTTAGCATACCGTATACTTGTGATGAATTTAATTTATCCGTTCGGGGAAGGCCAGTTACTGCATCACGCCCTTTTACTTCCATTTCAAAGTCTTCTATATCTGGGTGTGCTTTTCCGATTCTTTTTTTAATTTCTTCTGCTGTTGAATCACCTATTATTAAACCAAGAAGTTTTCTTATACTTTTTACTATTGCATCATCCATGGCATCACCGGCAAGCTTTACAGAATCTCCTACAACAACTCCCCCAAGGCTGATAACTGCGATATCTGTAGTTCCACCCCCGATATCTATAATTATATTGCCTTCAGGTTTTGTAACATCAATGCCTGCACCTACTGCAGCTGCTAGGGGTTCAGAAACAACAAAAACTTTTTTGGCTCCTGCGCTTGATGCAGCGTCAAAAACAGCTCTTTTTTCCACGGTGGTTGTCTTTGCAGGTATTCCTATAACCATATTTGGTTTAAATAAAAATCCTTTAGTTACTTTTTTTATAAATATTTTTAAAACTTCAGAGATTATCGTATAATCTGCAATCACTCCATCTTTCATAGGTCTTACAGCAGTAATTGTATCTTCTGGAGTTTTTCCTAGCATTTCTTTTGCTTCTTCACCTATCGCAATTATTTTTCCATTTTTTTTAGAAATTGCTACAACAGATGGTTGATAAAGAACAATTCCTTTTCCTTTCTGATAAACCAGAAAATTTGCTGTTCCAAGGTCTATTCCTAGATCATTTTTTCCCATGATTTACTCCCCTTTCTTCAAATTTTTCAAATATTAAAAGTCCTATAATCACTAATATTATACCTGAAATAAGTAATATTGATGGAATCTTTTTGAATATTAAGCTTTCAAACACTGCTGTTACAACTGGAATTATATATACAGCATTTGTAGTGGTTCTATCTCCAAGTGTTTCAATTGCTTTATTCCAAAGAAGATATCCAATTGCTGAACATAAAATTCCTAGATAAAGCAGCGAAAAAATAATATTAAGATTTAAATTGAAACTGGTTTTAAAGAAGATAGTTTCAATAATAGTAAATGGAATTAATGTTATTACACCCCAAAAAGTAATTTCAAATACAGCTGTGATTGAGGAATGATCATCAAGCTTAATAATATGATGTGTATATAACACCCAGGAAATTGCTCCAAAAAAAGCAAGTAAATCACCAATAGGGTTTAACTTTAAAATAATTCTTCCATTTAAAATTACAAGCCCCACTCCAAAAAGTGCAATTAGAGATCCAACGTATTGTAGAGAATGAGTTTTTCTTTTATGAGCAATTTGTGTAAACAAGACGTACCAAATAGGTGCTGTTGAAACTATTAGAGCAGCATTGGTTGGAGTAGTAAATTTAAGCGCAAAATTTTCTGAGACAAAATAAATTGTAATTCCCCAAAATCCTGCAAGGACTTTGTGAATATTAAACAAGTTAATTTTTCTATCTTTTGGAATGACAAGTAGTGTCAAAAGAGCTATAGAAAATCTAATAAAAGCAGCAAGTAAAGGTGAAATATTTTGAACCACAATACTTGTTGCAATAAATGAAAGTCCCCAAACTATTATTACTAAAATAAGCGATATATATTGCATCAGCTACCTCCCAAGATTTTTTCAAGAATTTTTAAAATTTTATCTATACTATCTGCTATGTATACCTCTGAATGTTTCCTATTATCAAGATATTTTCCATCAATTAAAACATTTTGTATCCTATCAGTCCAACCACCTGTACCTTTGAATAAAATTAGAGGTTTTTTGTATGCGTAAGCTCCAAATATTTCAATTGCTGTGCCACATTCTCCGGCAATTGAAATAACGGCATCAGCATTTCTTAATATAATAAACGATCTTGTAGAAAAATCAAGACCTGTTAAAATTTCTATAGTGTTAAATTCATTTCCTTTTTCATCATATGGTAAAACGCCGATAGAAGTTCCTAAATTATTTTTAACTCCTTTTGAAACAGCTTCCATCACTCCATCTCTTCCACCTGTAATTACTATATAATTTTTTGACAGCTCTTTGCCAAGTTTTACACATAATTTTTCAAGATTTTCATCTATTTTTCCTGAAGAACCTATTACTGCTACTTTTTTCATTTTTTAATTCACTCCTTATTTGCTTTTAAACAATATATATTATATCATTTTCATCTTTTTTAAATGTTTTAAAGGTTAACTCTGAGTATAGACAAACCCCATCCTCGGTTATACCAGGATGGGGTTTTGTTACAACTAAGAATGAAGATTCTTGTTTCAAACATATTAGTTTTTTATTTTCTTTCACCTTTTAAAACAGCAGCACATCTTGGACATGTATTTGGATATTCTTCATCTTTTCCTGTTTCCTCACTATATTTCCAACATCTTTGGCATTTTTCACCACTTGCCTTTTCTACACTTACATTTGCAAATTCACCTTTAACTTTTCCTTCTCCAATTTCAACTTGAGAGACAATGAAAATTTCTTCAAGGTAATCTTTATACTTTAGAAGAATGTTGTTAATCTCTTCATTTACACCCTTTAAAGTTACTTTTGCATCTAAAGAATGACCTATTACATCATTTTTCCTTGCGTTTTCTAAAGCTTTTAGTACGTCATCTCTTACCATGAATAGTATTTTAAATTCATCCATTAGTTTTTCATCTACAAACTCTTTCCTAACTTGTGGCCAATACTCAAGATGTACTGTTTCAAATTCTTTAAGTGGACTTAATTGATAAGCCTCTTCTGTAGTAAATACAAGTACTGGAGCTAGCATTTTTATTAATGCATCTAAGATGTAGAACATGACAGTTTGTGCTGAACGTCTATATATTGAATCTTTTGCTTCAACGTACAACCTATCTTTTAATATATCAAGGTAAGTTGCACTTAATTCCACGGTGCAATATCTGTTTATAAGGCTGTATACCTTTGAAAATTCGTATTTTTCATAATGTTCTGTAACTTGAGATATTACTTCTTGGAGCCTTCCAAGAGCCCATTTGTCAAGTGGTAAAAGTTTATCAAATTCAACTAAATCATTTTTTGTAAAGTCATTTAAATTACCAAGTAAGAATCTAAGTGTATTTCTAATCTTTTTGTATACTTCAACTTGTTGTTGAATGATATTTTTACCTACGCGGATATTGTCAAAAAAGTCTATACTGGAAACCCAGAGTCTTAAAATATCAGCACCGTATTTATCAACAATTTCTTTTGGATCAATTACATTTCCTAGAGATTTACTCATTTTTCTACCATGTTCGTCTTTTATAAATCCATGTGTTACAACAGATTTGTATGGTGCTTGTCCTGTATGTGCAACGGACATAAAGATAGAACTCTGGAACCAACCTCTGTGTTGATCATCGCCTTCTAAGTATAAGTCAACTGGAAATTTTTCACCCTTTGATCTTATGACAGCTTCAAATGAACAACCTGAGTCAATCCAAACATCCAAAGTATCGTATGTTTTTTCAAATTCATTATGTCCGCATTTTGGACACTTAACATCTTCTGGAATAATCTCTTTTTCAGAAAGCTTAAACCATGCATCTGTTCCTTCTTTTTCAACGATTGTTATAAAGTTATCAATTACTTTTTCATCAATAAATACTTCACCACAATGTTTACATTTTATTGCAGGGATTGGAGTTCCCCATACTCTTTGTCTTGAAATTGTCCAGTCAGGTCTTTCTTTAACCATTGCTGTAATTCTATTTTCACCCCATTTTGGGTGCCATTCAACTTTTTTGATCTCTTCTAGAACTTTTTCACGCAAGTTATTTTTATCGACAGAAATAAACCATTGAGGAGTTGCTCTAAATATAATTGGATTTTTACATCTCCAGCAGTGTGGGTAACTATGTTCGATTTTTTGTGTCTTTATAAGTGCACCTAATTTTTCTAAGTCTTCTATAATTACTTTATTTGCATCCCAAATTTTTAGACCAGCATATTTTCCTGCTTCTTCAGTAAATATTCCTTCTTCATTTACTGGTGAAAGAACTGGTAGGTTATACTTTAAACCGGTTAAATAGTCTTCAGCACCGTGTCCTGGTGCGGTATGAACACAACCTGTCCCATCTTCGAGTGTTACATAATCAGCAAGCACAATTAATGATTCCCTATCTATGAATGGATGTTTTGCCTTTTTATACTCTAAATCTTTACCTTTGAATTTTTCAACAACTTCATAATTAATTTCAGTTTCTGCTGCAAATTTATTTAATAAGCCTTCAGCTACTATCCAGTATTCACCATCAACTTTAATTTTTACATAATCATATTCTGGATGTACTGCAATAGCAACGTTTGCAGGTAGTGTCCAAGGAGTTGTTGTCCATATTACAACATATGTATTTTCTTCACTAATTAATTTAAATTTTACGTAAATTGAAGGTGAAGAATGGTCATGATATTCAACTTCTGCTTCTGCAAGAGCAGTTTTACAAGTTGGACACCAATAAACAGGTTTGTTTCCTCTATATACATTACCATTTTTAACGAGTGTTTTAAAAATATTTAATATGTGGGTTTCGTATTTTGGATCTAGTGTTAAATATGGATTATCCCAATCACCTCTTACTCCTAATCTTTTGAATTGTTCACGTTGAATATTTACAAAGTTGAGTGCAAAATCTTTACATTTTTGCCTTATTTCGACAGGAGACATTTCTTTTATCTTTTCTCCCATTTCTACAGAAACTCTATGTTCTATTGGAAGACCATGAGTGTCCCAACCTGGAACATATGGGGCATAATATCCCCTCATAGTTTTGTAGCGAATAACTATATCTTTTAATATTTTGTTTGTGGCAGTTCCAATATGAATGTTTCCATTTGCGTATGGAGGACCATCGTGAAGAACAAATTTTGGCTTTCCCTCCCTTGATTTTAAGACCAAATTATAGTCGTCCATTTCTTTCCATTTTTTAAGCATTTCTGGTTCTTTTTTTACAAGATTTGCCCTCATGGAAAATTCTGTTGAAGGCAGGTTTAACGTTTCTTTGTAATCCATATAAACACCTCCACTTGATCTATTTGCTTTTAGGTATTAAATTAACAAAAAAGGTGGCCCTCCCGCCACCTTTTTTTCTTGGGGAGGGCAATGCCTTACATATTAATTATTTTTGCAATTGTGTCTTTTAATTCAGTTAAATCTGAAGATTTTACGACATATGCATCAGCAGCCCATGAAGCAAGATCACTCTTATAATGAGAATAAGCAGTTAAAATTATTATCTTTGCATCTTTTTTTATTTCTCTGATTTTCCCCGCAACTTCCAAACCATTCATACCGGGCATTTCAATATCTACAGTAACAAGGTCATATTCTTTTTCTCTGAATTTTTTAAGTGCTTCTTCACCATTTCTTGCTTCATCAACATCGTATCCGCTTTCTTCCAACTCTTCGGTTATTAAAAGTCTCATGTTGTCCTCGTCTTCAACGACAAGAATTTTTTTCTTTGACATATTATCACCCCTTAGAGTACAAAGTACACCATTCTAAATTATATCATATTATTTATTTTTGTACAAAACATATGCAGAAGTTCCTTCAAGTTTTATCTTACCAGAAACTTTTTCTATTATTTCCGTTCCTGCTTTTTGTCCGTTTACTACAACGTTCCATGTTCCTTCTGGAAGTTCATACTCAACTGGCCCAACATTTCCGTTGTATATAACTAAAATATCTTTCCATGGATCTCCACCAGCATTATCAACAAGCATGAATGAAACTATTCTTCTAGTTCTACTTGTTAAAAGCTTGAGGTGCTTTTTGATTTCTTCTGCTGTTCTTAATCTGAATGCTGGATGTTCTTTTCTTAGCTTAATTAATCCTTTATAGTATTCAAAGACATCTAAATATTCATATTTTCTTTGATAGTCAAGACCATTAATTGAAATTGGAGCATTGTAAGAATTTTCATTGAAGTTTTTAGTTCTTGCAAAGTCCTGACCAGCATGAATGAAAGGAATTCCTTGAGAAGTAAGTAAGATTGCTCCAGCAAGCTTTTGAGCATTTCTCAACATTTCATCGGTCCATTTGTATTTTTTATCGTATTTTGCAGCTAAATAGTTTTTATCCCAAAGTGTGTGATTATCATGACATGCAACATAGTTGATGGTTTCTTCTGGATCACTGGCAAAGCTTTTAATTCTTGAATCATAATAGATGCTTCCTACAACACCTCTTTTAACTCTAGTTTCTTTTCCTATTGCTCCCATTAAGAATCCTTTAACCTTTTCATTGAAGACAGAGCCTCTCAAAGCATCTCTAAACTCATCATTAAACGCGGCAATATGTGTTCCAGCTACATCTGATTTTCCAAATCTTATAGGTGCACCCCAACCACCCCAAGGTTCACCGTACAATATTATCGTTGGATCTATTGAGTGAACAGCTTTTTCTACTTCAAGCATTGTTTTTTTATCAATAAGTCCCATTTGGTCAAATCTAAAACCATCAACGTGGTATTCGTTTATCCAGTAAAGTAAAGTATCAATTATGTATTTTCTCATCATTGGTCTTTCTGATGCAATTACATTTCCACAACCACTTTCATTGAGATATGCCCCTGTTTTATCAATTCTATAGAAATAGTAAGGTACTGTTTGGTCAAATGGTGAAAGCTCTCCAATGCCAAAAGTGTGTGGAAATACCATGTCAAGAATAACTCTAATGCCTTTTTCATGGAATTTTTGAACCATTTTCTTTACTTCATTTATCCTAACATATGGATCTCTTGGATTTGTTGAATACCTTCCTTCTGGAACTGTAAATAAGTAAGGATCATATCCCCAGTTGTAACTTTTTTCAAAATCTTTATCTTCTTCATCCCCAGTGTAGAAATCAAATATTGGAAGTATGTGAACATGTGTTATTCCAAGCTCGACAAGGTGAGAAAGCCCTGTAGAAACTCCACCAGGCCCCTTTGTATTTTCTTCAGTTAATCCTATGTATGTTGCTTTGTTTTTTACTCCAGAGTTATCAAGTCCTGTCATATCGGCAATGTGTATTTCGTATATTATAGCATCTTCTAGTGCTTTCATTGCTGGTCTAATATCATTGTTCCAACCTTCTGGATCAGTCTTTTTTAGATCTACTACAGCACTTTTTGTTCCGTTTTTGTAGACTGCTTTTGAATAGTAGTCAACAGTTTCTCTAACTTTTCCATAGCTTTCAAATCTGTATTTGTAAAATACTCCGTCAAGATCTCCTTCAACTTCTGCTTGCCAGACACCATTTCCAACATATTTCATATCAACAACCTTGTAAGGCTTTTCATCTTCGCCATTTTTGAAGAGTAAAACTTGGGCCTTTTTAGATACAGGAGACCATACTTTAAAGATAGTTTTTTCTTTGCTATATAAGTATCCAAGTTTTCCATCATGGTAAATGTTATCTAAAACATCTAACATATAAACAGTAGACGGAGAGAAGCCCTCGATAAATAATTTTACATCTTTATTTAAATCTTCTTCTGTTAGAGCATCTTTTAAAATTATTCTAATATAGTTTGTTTTTGAAAGATCTGTAGGATCTGCTTTTTCTATCTTTTCAACTTGTAATTCTTTTCCATCAACAGTTACTTTGATGTTTTTAAATGTCTTAGTGTCGATTTTGTTTGTAAGGTATGCTTCTATTACGTTGTAATCTTTTGCTGCAGCGAAAAACACTCTTGGGCTTGTGTCTGGCTTTGTTGTGTATATTTCTTCGACTCCCTGCAAGATCCACACCTCCGCTTTTCCATCTTTTATTTTGATAAATCTATCTTTTGCAACATCTTTTGCTTGCCATTCGTTTAATCTTACTATTATTCCAACTTCATCTAAATCCATATCAAGTTCTATTTTTGCAACTACACCAAAATCATCAGTTTCAGTAAATTGGTAGGCCTTTCCTTCCATTGAAACAGGTTTTGAAGGCCATATCCAGAGATTCCATCCTGCATAATTATCATCAAATCTGTGATAATGGACGGTTATAACTGTTTTTGAAAATGCAACCAAAGAAATTAATACAAAAATTAAAAATAATACCTTTTTACTCATACTATCCCTCCCAAATTTACTCATTTATGATAATTAAAGCAAAATCACCCGCATTAAGTTTTAACCTTAAAATATTACTTTTCTCTAAGAAATATTCCTCAAAACCATTCCATAACTTTACACTTTTTATTTCGATTTGTTTTCCAACAGTTTTATCAAGGTGTATTTCAAACTCTCTTTCCCATGAAAGATCAAGGTTTCCAATGATCAATATACCTTTATCATCTTTCCAATATGAATAGTTTGCCAAAAATCCGTCTTGATAATTAAAATAAACATATTTAAATTCACCTGAAAGTATAAAATCTTCGTATTTTTTTCTATAAAATAGGAGATTTTTCAAGAAAGAATATACCTTTTCATCATAACTGTTCCAATGAAGCACGTAGTGATCAAAAAATGCAAGCTTTCCATAAAATTCATCATCGGGTGGAAGAACAGTTTTTCCCCAGATTGTATTGTCTAATCCTAAATTCATTGGTTGGATTTCTCCTATTTCTTGCCCTGAGTTAATGTAGGGAAGTCCGTTAGGTATAAAATACATTAAAAATGGCGAAAGAAATTTTAATTTATCCCCAAATTCTCTTGCCTTTATTCTAGGAGTATCTGGTGTTTCAACTGAAGCAACAAATGGGATTTTTAAATTTACAGATGTTTCTTCTACCAATTTGTACATTTCTTCTCTTCTTGCAACTGAATACCAGCTGTTACCTAGTATAACGTTGTAGCCTTCTTCCATTGCCTTTTTGTCATTTTTCATTTCAAGTTCTTCAGCTATAAACATAAATTCTGGATCATTATTTTTGGCTTTTGATATGATCATTTCTTGAAGTTTTTTAGGGAGTGCATGGCCCATATCAATTCTTGCACCGTCAATTCCAAATTTCTTTTGATAGTGAGGAATTATATCAGAAATATATTCCCAAAGTTCTATGTTTTCATCTTCACCTGGGAATTTACTAGATTTGATTACGTCAAACAAAATGTAAGGTTTTTGATCAGGTGATATATATGGTTTTGCAAGTTTTGGGTTGTCTAGGTACAACCTTAGGAATGTAACATCATCCCATGTTGGCTGAGTATCATTTATCCAGTCTGAAAATCCTGGGGGTGTAACTATACCAAATTCTTTTATTATGTTTACTAGAATATTTCCTTCCATTTTTTTTACCTTTTCCCATTTTTCTGGATCGATCTTATCTGGAGAATCGACAAATTTTTTTAGATGTTTTCGAACCTCTGCGTTTCTATAAATTACAGGTATATCTTCTGCATCTGGGATTTTAAACGGTAGACTATCAATGATTGGAGGTTTATATTCAGAAAGATCATCTACCTTTATCCAGTAGAACCAATCTGGATGTTCCCTTATTAAATCAGAATCTCTTGAAGCGGTTCTTGGAATAAAGTCAAGGACAACTCTAATACCAAGGATATGAGCTGCTTCTACTAACGCTTGAAATTCTTCTTCTACGTTGAATCCTTCAAGTAGAGGATCATGATAATTTTCATCAAGTTTTAAAGGATTTTTAACTGCGTAAGGTGAACCAATACTGCCTTTTTTGAATAAATTGCTAGATTGGCTTATGGGAAGCATGTAAAGTGTATTTACATTGAAGTGTTTAAGATAAATGAGTAAAGCAATCATTTTTAAAAATGTGCCTGATTCTTTAAAGCCCAATATATCTGTTTCTTCGAAATTTGCAAATCCCTTGTGATTGTATGCAGCTGTCATTCTTGGCAAACTACCATATATTATTGCCTTTTTATGCCAATCCTTTTCACCAGTTATATTAGAAATTGATTTTGAATATTCTACTTTTTCTTTTCTTTGCGAGTTTATATATGAAACAACTTTATAGAAAAACTCGTATGGATCAACAAAAATTGTATTTCCTTTTTCTTCAAATATATTTCCAAATATTTCTTTGCTAGAGTGTATCCAAAGCTTTGGTATTGCATAATTTTTATGCCCACTTATTTTACTTTTTAAATATTTTTCTAAGTCCTTTAACATCACGTCACCTCCATAGAAACGGTTCCAATTCGACCTAAAATATTATATCACATTAGAAAAGAATATCTATATTATTTTAGTATTCCAAATTTGATTATATTTATAACTTTTTCTATTTCTTCCATGATTTTTTCAAGGTTACTTTCAAATTCATAGTAATATTTTTTTGATAAATATTCCAAAATTTCAAAGGTTATTTTAAAGGAAAAGTTTTTGTCCATGTTTTCCTTTAATTCAAGTTTTTCAAATTTTTCAAAAAAATAAGGTATATATTTTGAATAAATTTCTTGGTTTAACTTGAAAATTTTTTCTTTTAGACTCTCAGGTATAGATTCAACTGTTTTAAAAAATTGAAGGTACTCAGGTTTTTCTTTAGCTATTTCAATTTTTTTATAGCTCCATTTTATTAAAAATTCAAAAAAATCAAGATGAGGATTTTTAGAATAAAATTTCAAAAATTCTTTTTCATATTCACCTTGGATTTTTTTAAAACATTCTATGTACAGATTTTCTTTACTTTTAAAGTGGTAAAAAATTGCTCCTTTTGAAACTTTTGAAGCTTTTGAAATTGTATTTGTGGAGGCAGCAAGAAAACCTTTCTCTGCAAATTCTTTTAGGGCATATTTAATAATTTTTTCCTTTTTTGTCATTTAGATATTGACATCCTTTCTAGTAAAGATTTTGAGCCCAAAAAAGGAAATTACAAAACCTATAAGTATAAGTATTATTGAATTATTTATATACACTACACTATTATTTATAGTATCACCAATTGAAATGTATTTGAAGATTGATAAATACCTTAAAAAAGAAAATTTTTCGTTTGCACTTCCTAGAATATCAATTATATACATTAATATAAAAGTTGAGAGCGATAATGATATAGAAAGCATTGTTTTTTGAAATATTACAGATAGAAAAATTGTTAAACAGCCAAAGAAAATTTCTATGACATATAGATATAGGGAATATCCAAATAAGATGTAAGGACTGTATTCGTAACTTACATATACCTTAAAAAGTACTAACACACTTGCGCAGAATATTAGAAAAAAGAGTGTATAGAAAATAAGAATAGCAATTAGTTTTTCAAGGTATATTTTTTTTCTACTTATTGGTTTAACAAGCAAATATTCTATTGTTTTATTTTCAAATTCATTGGCAAATAAATTTGATGCAAGTATTATGGAAAAAACCCCTGCAAATATTTGAGCCATCATCATTATTTTCATTCCAAAAAATCCTTCTGGAGTTATTGAATTTTCAGAAATGTTAAAAATTTTAACCATAAATTTTGGAAGTGATTTAATAAAATTTATCATTTCCTCTGAATCTTTCATTACGGTATCTATAAAAGGGGCGATCATGTAAGAAAATAAAAATAATACGAATGCCCAAATTATAAATAATTTTATATTAGATCTCAATTCTTTTTTTAAAATTAACATTTTCTGCGCCTCCCCTTAGATTGAAATATCATTATTTTTGAATATGTAATGTGATGAAATAAATAAAATTGTTGAAATAAAGATAATTGCAGCTACTGCACTGTAATTTATGGTCAGTTCTTTAAGTATATCTATTGTTGAAAAATAATAGAAAACGCTTATTTTTCTAAGAAATTCAAAGTTTTCTACACCTTCGGTAACTGAATTTAGAAAAAACATTAAAAATACAAACGATATAGATATAGTATTTACAAGCTTTCTTTTTCTAAATATCATAGATAAAAGCGTAGAAAATGATGCAAAGAAAATGGAAGAAATAAATATGTAAATAAAAAAATAATTCATAACCACCTTACTAAAATTTTTAACATAAAGTGGGAAGAATATATGCTCTGAAAGCAAGAAAGTAAATGAGAGTATTGTTATAAATAAAATTGTTGCTGCCATTTTTGATAAAAAAGTTTTAGTTCTACTAACTGGTTTAACAAGCAAATATTCTATTGTTTTATTATCAAATTCACCTGCAAAAATTTTACTTGCGATTATTGAGGAAAATATCCCAAAGAAGATAAACATAAATGTCATACCTTCGGTTCCAAAGATACCTTCCGGTTTGGATAAAACGTCAATTTCAATATTAAATGTTTTTAATAATTTTTCTGGCATATTTTGGATTATTTTTAAAGCAGGTGTATTTTCATCTAAAAAGAATGTTGTTGCAGCCGAAAACATCCAAATAAAAAGCGATATAACTATCATCCATATTAAGATGACTATTATATTTTGATTTATTTCTTTTTTTAATATATTCATATTTTCACCACCTATTTATAAAGTTTTAAAAAGACATCTTCAAGTGCAGGATTTTTGATCTCAATATCTTTGAACTCACAATTTAAAAGATCATTTAAAAATGTTTTTAATTCTATTGATCTTATTTCGAATGTGTAACTTTTTGAGTCTTTTTTGAAGCTGTATTTTTTTATCAAATCGCATTCCTTTAAGCCGTATACATTAACTAGTTTTATTGAAAAATCTTTTAAACTTTCTATATTTCCAAATTTTACAATATTTCCATCTTTTATCATTGCAAATTTATCACATAATTTTTCAACTTCTGATAATATATGAGATGAGAACAATATTGCCGCACCATTTTTTTTATGTTCTTCTAAAAGATCGTAAAATTTTTGCTGGACTAGTGGATCAAGACCACTTGTAGGTTCGTCTAATATTAAATATTTTGGTTTGTGTACTAGTGCTTGAAGAATTGCTATTTTCTTTTTGTTTCCAAGAGAAAGTTCTTTAAATTTTTTATTTAAATCTATTCCTAATGTTTTGATAATATATTTTTCATAATCTTGATCTATATTTTGATAAAATGCCCTGTTAAATTTTAGAAAGTCTTTTATTTTCATGTCGCCATAGAAATTTACTTCTCCTGGAATATATCCAATATTTTTTTTGACTTTGTCAATTTCAAATGGCATCTTTTTATTATCAATGTATGCTTCACCATTATCGGGAGTAAGAAAACCCGTTAAAATTCTAATGGTTGTTGTTTTTCCAGCACCATTAGGACCTATTAACCCAACTATTTCACCCTCTTTTACTTCAAAACTTACATCTTCAATACCGACATTTTTTCCATAATATTTTTTCAAATTTTTAATCTTAATCATTTAAAAATCACCTCCTAACTATTTGACCACATGGTCAGTTAAGATTATATCATATATTTATGATTAAAGTCAAAATATGGTAAAATAATCAAAAGAATAATAAAAGATTGAAGGGAGGTTTGTTATGTTTAAAAATTTATTGTACTTTTTACTTGGAGGAATTGTAATTCTTTTAGTTATTTTTTCAATTAATTCGTATTTAAAAGAGGATGGCCTACAAGAATTTTTGCCAAAACTTAAAGTTGATGGAGCACTTTTAGATGAAAGTTTTTTAACATTTAATGATGAAGACTTGCATGAATTTGAAGTTGTTTTAAATCAAAAAAATAAGTATATAGCATTTACGGTTACTGCAAATCAAGAAGTAAAAGTTTATCAAGACGGAAAATTAATATTTTCTTTAACTGGACCAGATCTAAATTCATGGCATAGGTATTATTATCTTCCATTAAATGGGACAACAAAATTTTTATTTTATTCAAAAAATGTCGGTGGTGTTGAATCAAGTTGGTATATAGGTGATTTGAAAGATGTTCAGGATGTGGTTGAAAAACATAATTTTGCTAACGAAATGCTTCATCATTTTACATCAGGTTTTGCAGTCGCTATATTTATATTAATGCTCCTTATGTATTTTGGAATAAGAGATAAAAGTTTATTGTTTGGAGCAATAACAGTTTTAAGCCCAGTTTTATTGTCTTTGGATGAAATGAATTTAATAATGTCTCCACTACTATTTTGGAAAAAGATTGTAATTTTAGGAGCTGCCTTATCCATGTACTTTGCATTAGAATTTGCATATAGCTTGTT
Organism: Thermosipho globiformans; assembly: GCF_003990895.1. Taxonomy (NCBI): domain Bacteria; kingdom Thermotogati; phylum Thermotogota; class Thermotogae; order Thermotogales; family Fervidobacteriaceae; genus Thermosipho; species Thermosipho globiformans. The sequence continues at coordinate 118,916 of NZ_BHXD01000003.1, read as the reverse complement.
TAAAATAAAGAAAAATATATTATTCAAGATTTATGTAATAATGTATTGGATTTTGTATATAAGAGTTTTATTTGCTGCAAATCTTTCAACTGCTAGAGAATATTATTCCCAATTCTATCTATTTGCAATTTTGGCTTTATTCTATATCTCATATATCTTCGTAAAAAATTCAAAGAATTTTTCAGAAAGAATAGTAACGCTAGGATTGGGAAGCGTAGTATTTGGAATATTATTGTCTATTTTTTCAATCTTAGGAATAGTTGAGATAAACTATATGTTTTTTAATCTTGCTCAAACAGGGTTTGGAATCACCCTTGGTATGTATGCTTTTGTAAAAATAATTGAAATTAACAATGAAACAAAAATTGCAAATGAAAAGATTAACAATTTGCTAGAAAAGGAAAGAGAGAACATGAAAATTCTTGAAAAATGGTCTCAGAAAGCAAGAGAACTTTCTCATGTTGTTTTTGATACAACTAAAAAAGTTCAGGAAATAGATTTGAGTTTATATGAGAATGCAAAAATTGTTGATAGTGATATAAATAATCTTTTATTTGTACTTGAAAAATTTAACGGATTTTTAAATGAAGTAGAGGAGAAGACAAACGAAATTTCAGAAAAGATCAATAAAGTAAGTAAAATAGGTGAAAAGATTGAGCAATCTTCCAGAGAAAATTTAGCAAATCTTTCAAGTGTACTGAAAATGACTAAAGATCTTATAAAAGTAAATGAATCTCTTAATGCATCATTTGTTGAATTTTCAAAGGGGATTGATATGATTGAAGATGTTACAACAAAGATTCAAGATATTGCAGAACAAACTAATTTGTTGTCTTTAAATGCTGCAATTGAAGCAGCAAGGGCAGGAGAAGCTGGAAAAGGATTTGCTGTGGTTGCAGAAGAGATTAGAAAGTTGTCCCAGGATACGGAAAGGTTGGTAGAGTCTATAAATGAAACAGTGGGCAGTACAAGAAGTACTTTTTCAAAAGTTAATTCGATAATTGTGGAATTGTCAAATAACCTTTCAACTGTAATTGATAAAAATCAGAGTGTTTTAAATTCAATTGATGAAAATACAAATGATATATCCGATATGTTTGAAGAATTTAAGATAATTGTAGAAATGACGGAAATGCAAAATCAACTTTCTCAAAATGTTCAAGAAGAAGTTCAAAAAATAGAAGCTATATCAAAAGAAGTTGAAGAGAAGTTCAAGGAATTAAGAAGAAAACAGGAGGAAATTTCACAAATGATTAAGCAAATATCTCGAAAATCAGATGAGTTAAGTAATTTATAGGGGGATGTTTCCCCCTATTTTTTTAAAGATTAGATTTTAAGATATATTCTCTTAAAGCATCTACCGCTGCACCAAATTCTATATTGTTTTTAAGCCCTCTGTACGTTAAAGATACTGGAAAAGTAGAAATGGAATTAATTTTTCTTTCAAGCTCATTTGAAAACCATTTTGTTACACCTTCACCAGAAAGAATTATTTTTTCAGGGTTGAAAAGCTTAAAAATATTGGTAAGAAAAATAGCAAGGTATTTGAAGGATTCATTGTAAATTTCTTTGGCCTTTTTTTCATATATCTTGTGCAAATTTCTAAGTTCGTCTAAGTCATTGTTGTATAACTCCTCATTTAGTATGAAATCTTCAATTTTTAAGTTTGAAAATTTATATCTTTTAAGATTTGCATAATCAGAAGCAATGGTTTCAAGGCAGCCAGTTGCTCCACAATAACACTTTTCATTTGTTCCTGCATAGAAATGCCCAAGTTCGATTATTTTTCTTTCACTTTTTTCGTATATTCCATGTGATTCATAAAAGCATGCACCAATTCCTGTTCCATAATTTACTACCAGTATCTTTTTTCCGCCGTGCTTTACAAATTCTTCAGTTGCGATTGCTTCAACATCGTTAAGTAGACTTACAGCTGTATTAGGAAGTAATTTTTTAATTATATAGAGTGGATTAAAGTTTTCGAGTTTTAAGATCTTAGAGTTTGCTTTGTCTTTATCTATATTTCCTGAAAGAGCAATTCCGATAGCCTTTATTTTATCTAAAAATGATACTTTTTTGATAATTTTCTCTATAATTTTTGATATATTTTCATTTCCAATATCATTTTTAGTTAACTTTATTGATATTTTCTCTTCTTCCTCAAAGTATCCATTAAAAACAGTCAAATTTACACTTTCTCTACCGATTCTAATTCCAATACTTTTCCAAAAATCCTTATCCATCTTGATTATATGTTTAGGTCTTCCTACAGTTTCACTTTCGCTTTTTAATACAGTAATATACCCTTTCTTTTTTAGATTATCTAATATATACGAAAGGGTAGAAGGAGTAACTTTTAAAGATTTTTGCAGTTGATTTCTGTAGGCTTCGTTTTTAAAGAGTAGGTTTAAAAGTATTTTTTTTGAATTATTTAATTTCAACTGATGACCTCCTTTATAACTTTTAAATACCTTTTTAGATGTGAAGTAGTTAAAAATTTCTCTTTAACTACTTTTCTAGCGTTTTTGCCTAATTGTCTCCTTAGACTTTCATTTGTTATTATTTCATATATTGCATCGGCAAGTTCTTTTATATCATTTCTTAAAAAACCGTTAAATCCATCTATTACTTGTACTTTTACGCCGCCTACTGGTCTTGCTACCACAGGATTTTGTTTCCAGAGCATTTCAGATATTACAAGCCCAAACCCTTCTTTTGTTGCAGTGTGCAATCCAACTGTTGATATAGTCTGGAAAGCATTAACTTCTATATGTCCAACGCCCTTTAGATCAGTTAAAAAGTGAATATCAGGATCAGTGCCAGCATATCTTAATATATCTTCGAATAATATCCATCCTTCGGGATCGTCTTTAGCCATGGCTGAAACAATAAGTAATTGTATGTCAACTTTTTCTTTTAAAATTCTATATACATCAATAGCGCTTTTTAAATCTTTCCATGGATCAAACCTTGCAACCACTGTAATAATAGGTCTATTTAGGTCAATATTATACTTTAAAGCAATTTCTTCAATTACTTTTTTTGAAAGTTGCTTGTTTTTATCACTTAACGGATCTATACTTGGTGGAAATTCAACAGCTATTTGTTTAAACGGTTCTTGAACATATTCATTTAAGTGAAATAAAGCTTTTGAGTATTTATCTGCTGCTTTGAAACTAATTTTATTCCAAACATTAAAATTTGGATTTGAAGTATCAATATGACATCTCCATATGTACTTTCCATCTTTAAATAAAGGTATAAAGAACGGTTGAGGATCATGAATTATAACAATGTCGGCATCCAAATTTAACTTTTCTGCATTATCTTTATTAACCTTTTCAAAGAGTTCAAATTCATTATCTGAAATATCAATATCGGCTCCTTGAAAAGCATTATGAAATTTTTTTGTAACATTAAAAAATTCATTTGGTGCTTCTAAAACTTCCCAAGATGCATTTAAACCTAGATCATTCATTAATGGAACTAAAGTATAGAGTAATTCTGCAACTCCGCCTCCATATGAAGTGGCATTTACGTGGACAACTTTAAGACCTTTTAATTCTTTTGAAAGTTCTATCAACTCTTCAACCTCTTCTTTTGCCACTGTATTGTAATCACTGATTTTCCTTACGGGAAGTTTTACTCTCATACTTTCTCCTCCTTTAATTCGAATTTCGAAAAAATTATATCACATTACAAAAGAAAACAAAAGTGATTAATCAAAGAAAATAATTAGAAAATTTCAGTTAGTTAAGTTATACCTGTAATAAAAAGATATTTTGCTTGCTTTTGAAAAAATATGTGTGTTGAAATGTAAACTTTTTCATTTTTCGTTTTGGTAAAATAATTTAAATTAGAGGCTATTATTTGATGTTATTTGCAAATATTTTGTTTTATTAATGGTTTAGAAAGATGTATGCAATATGATATTATAAGTTCGAAAATCGAAAAAATATTTATGATTTATTTCTAATAAGGAGGTGTAAGTATGAAGAGGTTATTTGTTTTATTTTCTTTACTTTTAGTTTTTGCTTTATCATTTTCAATTACCACTATTACTATGACTTCTGGAGGTGTAGGAAAGGAACTAGAAGTTTTGTATGCACAATTAAAAGAGTTTATGAAGCAAAATCCTGACATTGTTGTTACGGTAATTCCAATGCCTGATTCTTCTACAGAAAGGCATGATTTGTACGTTACTTATTTGGCTGCTGGTGAAAGCGATCCAGATGTTTTAATGTTAGATGTAATTTGGCCACCAGAATTTGCTCCATTTTTAGAAGACCTAACAGATGACTATAATTATTTTGAACTTGATAAATTTTTACCAGGAACTGTAAAATCTGTTACCGTTGATGGAAAAATTGTTGCGGTGCCTTGGTTTACTGATGCAGGACTATTGTATTACAGAAAGGATTTATTAGAAAAGTATGGATATGATCATCCACCTCAAACATGGGATGAACTTGTAGAAATGGCGCAAAAGATTTCCAAGGCAGAAGGTATTGAAGGATTTGTCTGGCAAGGTGCAAGATATGAGGGACTTGTTTGTGATTTTATGGAATATGTCTGGTCATTTGGAACAGATGTTTTAGATGAAAATGGTAATGTAATTATTAATAACCCAAAAGCTGTTGACGCATTAAAATTCATGGTTGATTTAATTTACAAGTATAAAATTTCGCCTGAAGGTGTTACAACGTATATGGAAGAAGATGCAAGAAGAATATTCCAGACAGGAAATGCAGTATTTATGAGAAATTGGCCATATGCATGGTCACTTGCTAATAGTGATGATTCACCAATTAAAGGTAAGGTTGGAATTGCTCCACTTCCAAAGGGACCTGGTCCAGATGGAAAACATGCAGCAACATTGGGTGGATGGAATCTTGGAATAAATGTATATTCTTCTCCAAAAGAAAAGGAAGCAGCTAAAAAACTTATAAAGTTCTTAACAAGCTCAGAGCAACAACTTTATAAGGCAGTAAATGCAGGCCAAAATCCAACAAGAAAAGAAGTTTATGACAAACCAGAATTAAAAGAAGCTAATCCATTTATGGTTGAATTGTTTGATGTATTTATTAATGCACTTCCAAGACCAAGAACAGCAAGTTATGCAGAAGTTTCCGATGCTATCCAAAGATATGTACATGCTGCATTAACCAGGGAATTAACACCTGAACAAGCAATTTCAAGATTGGAAAAAGAGCTAAAAATGTTGCTTGGAAAATAAATTTGTGGGGGGCTTTCCCCCCACAATTTATAAAGAGGTGAGATTATGCAGAAGAAGGAGCCTTTAATTGCTTTTTGGATGATTTTGCCAGCTATATTAGTTATCTCAGTAATTGCATTTTTTCCACTTTTTAAAACATTCTATGATAGTTTTTATTCATTTAGTCTAAATCCAAGATTTCCTAGGCAATTTGTTGGATTTGGTAATTATATAAGGCTTTTCAATGATTATAGATTTTGGGATGCACTAAAAACTACAATAATTTTTACTCTCGTTTCAGTTGCACTAGAAACAATTTTGGGTTTAATGATTGCCTTGATAGTTAATCAGGATTTTAAATTTCGTGGGGCTGTAAGGGCTGCTATGCTTATTCCGTGGGCAATTCCTACAGCAATATCTTCTCAGATGTGGAGATGGATGTTTAATGATCAATTTGGGATTATGTCCAGATTTTATGAAGCACTTCATATAATAGAACCTGGAACTCCAATTCTTGGAAGGCCTAATTTAGCACTTTGGGCTATTATACAAGTAGATGTTTGGAAAACAACTCCATTTATGGCTCTTTTAATATTGGCTGGTTTGCAATTGATTCCAGAGCAGTTGTATGAAGCAGCAAAAATTGATGGGGCCAATATGATTCAAAGATTTTTTAAAATTACATTGCCACAGCTAGCTCCTACCATAGCTGTTGCTTTAATTTTTAGAACATTGGATGCGTTAAGAGTGTTTGATGTTGTTTATGTTATGACTCGTGGAAGTGTAGGTACAGAAACTTTGTCAGTTTACAATAGAGTATTGTTGATGGATAGAGCATTTACAAGTGCTTCATTTGGGTATGGTTCTTCATTGTCAGTTATAATTTTTCTATTAATCTCAATTTTTGCAATTATTTATATTAAATCTTTAAAGCTCCAGTTTGATTAAGGAGTGTGAAAAAAATGCAGGCAAAAAAGATAATTTATAGATTTATATTGTATTTCTTGGTTGCTATCATTTTGATATGGTGTATTTTTCCTTTTTATTGGGCAATAATATCATCTTTAAAACCTGATAAGGATTTGTTTGAAGTTTATCCTTCTTTGTTTCCTAAAAGAATAACCTTTGAAAATTATATTAAAGTATTTACTGAAAGACCTTTTCATATTAATATTTTAAACAGTGTAATTGTTGCTGGTGTTACAACACTTGCCTCGCTTTTGATAGGTTCTCTTGCAGCGTACGCTATTGCAAGGTTAAGATTTAAAGGTAAAGTAATAGTAATGTCTTTGATATTGGCTGTTAGCATGTTTCCTCAGGTTTCCATATTGGGTTCCCTATTTGTCCTTTTGAGAAAAATGCATTTAATAAATACATATCCTGGTTTGATATTACCGTATATAGCTATTACTTTGCCATTAACAACATGGATTTTGCAAAATTTCTTTAGGGAGTTACCAAAAGAAGTTGAAGAATCAGCAGCTATTGATGGATGTTCAAGATTAAGAACACTATGGTCAATAGTTCTTCCTATGGCGGCTCCTGGACTTGTTGCAACTGGATTGTTGACCTTTATTTCAGCATGGAATGAGTTTTTATTTGCTTTAACGTTTATGCAACGTCCTGAAAAGTACACTGTTCCTGTAGCGATTGCCCTTTTTAAGGGAGCCTCACAATATGAAATTCCTTGGGGGCAAATAATGGCTGCTGCTGTAATTGTAACTACTCCGCTGGTTATTCTAGTTTTGATTTTCCAAAAAAAGATTATTGCCGGTCTTTCTGCAGGTTCTGTGAAAGGATGATATTTTGAAAAATTTAACTGTTAAGAAATTTAATGATTTGTACGATGAGGGTAAGATAACTTCTGAAAGATTGGTGGAGTTTTATCTTGAACGTATTTCAAAAATTCATTTAAACGCAATTCTTGAAATTAATCCTGATGCCCTTTTTATTGCAAGAGCTTTAGATAGAGAGCGAAGAAACGGTATAAAAAGAAGCAATTTGCATGGAATTCCTATTGTCATCAAAGGAAATATTGATACTAATGATAAAATGCAAACTACAGCTGGTGCTAAAGCTTTGGAAGGAAATTTTGCAAATTCCGATGCTTTTATAGTTAAAAAGCTAAGAGAGGCAGGATGTGTAATTATAGGCAAGGCAAATTTAACCGAATTTGCAAATTTTGTATCTTTTAAAATGCCAAATGGGTATAGTAGATTGGGAGGGCAGACTAGAAATCCGTATGGAGATTTTGACACAGGTGGTTCAAGTTCTGGCTCAGCAGTTGCGATAGCTGCAGATTTAGCGCTCCTTTCGATAGGAACTGAAACTTCGGGCTCTATTCTTTCGCCTTCTAGCATGAATTCTTGTGTTGGTTTAAAGCCAACTGTAGGTGCAGTAAGTAGGACAGGTATTATACCAATTTCATTCACACAGGATACTGCAGGACCAATAACGAGAACGGTAGAAGATGCTTTTGAATTATTTAAAGTGATCTTTGGATATGACCATCAAGATCCTGCAACATACTCAATTGAAAATTCTTCTTTTGATAGTAAAATAGAAATCATTCACGATTTACATGGTATGAAATTTGGCTATACAGATCAAATATTTGGATGGCTCGATAAAGAGATGGTAGATATATTTTTAGAAAATTTAAAAAGAATTGAAAAATTGGGTGGAAAGGTTAAAAAAGTAGAATTTAAAAATCTTGACAAAATAAATAACATAGAAGTTTTATATTATGAGTTTAAATTGGGGATTAACAATTATCTAAAAGATAAAAATTTAAAGGTTAAAACGTTGAGTGATATTATAAAGTATAATTTTGAAAATAGAGATGCTATACCCTATGGGCAGAATATCTTGCTTCATTCAGATGCAACTAATATTAAAGATGGTAAGTACATAGAATATCTTTTAAATGATAGAAAGTATGCAAAAGGTGAGATAGATAGAATATTTGATGAAACTGATCTTGATGCATTGTTATTTCCAGCAAATTATGGAGCACACCTTACAGCAAAAGCGCAGTATCCGTCAATTGTTGTTCCGGCAGGTTATACTGAAAAAGGCCCATTTGGCCTTACTTTTTCGGCGCGTGAATTTGAGGAAAGTAAATTATTTTCCATTGCTTTATTATTTGAAAAAAGTTTCCCAGAAAGAAAACTTCCAGATATAGATTAGATTTTAAAAATAAAACTTTTCAATATATTAGTAAAAAAAGGAATGGCAAAAGCCATTCCTTTTTATTTTATATTTACTTAATTTAATAAGAAATATCTTCTAATTTACTGTAGCCCTTTCTTCCGTCCTTTTCAATGAAAACTTCAATTGTGTGGGTTGCACTTGGTGAGTCACTTTCAAATGCAATTATCCAACTCGATTGAACATATTCTAATATTCCAAGACTTGTTAAATCAACATTTCCAGAAGAATCAGTATATTTTATTATACCACCTGTTTTTTGAACTATTTCTCTAGGATCATCTGGGGATGTATAGTCTGTCGTTGATTCGCTATACCAAACAGGTACAAATGCACCATGAACGGTAACATATCCTTGAATTGCTGAGATTACTTCATTTTTATCATATAATGTCTCACCTGCGGCATTACCTGGATTTATTTCTGATTTATAGTGTGCAGATGCATCAGTAATTAATATTATAATTTTCTGAGAAGAAGATCTCCAGGAAGCATTATTCCATGCATACATTATTCCAGCATATGGATTTTCAGGAAGATCATCTCCACCCGCACCATCATTAGGTATTTCATCTACAAAATTTCTTGCAGTGTTTAGATCAGTTAAATCTTGCCATGGTTTTGTGAGAGTTATATCTTTTGCAGGCGCTGCATCATCGTATGGTACTATTCCAACTTTAACATTAAGACCGCTAGCTTCCAATGTATCAATAAAGTTTTTTATACTACTTTTCACTCCTTCAATAGCAGGCCCCATACTACCTGTTGTATCAAGTACAATCATTATATCTACATTACTTCGTGTTTCTGACTCTTTGAAAACTAAAAATCCTTGTGCTTTGCCATCTTCAAAAACTTTTAAATTTTCTTCGGTTAAATTCGACAGCTCAGGAACACTGATCTTAACTCTTACATAGTCAGGTATTGATAATGGAACTAAAAATGGGTTTTTATCGCTTGAAATATAGACTTGTAAATCATTATACAAAGCTGGATCAGGCTTGGTTACACCCTCTGGATCAGCAGGTATGATTTGTGGAAGTGTTGGAATATTTGTACAACTAAATAATATTATTAAAAGTGATACAGAAATGGATATTATTAATAAAGTTTTTTTCATTATACTCACCTCCTTTTAAATTTTTAAAATGCAAGTCCTATTCCAAAGTTTACCGTGTATATCCCCGTGCTTAAAAATTGTGTGTTAAAAGTAGTTATTGCCTCTAAAGAAAATGCAATGCCTGTTCCAGATTTTATTCCTACTTTTGCATGGAATACTTCTTGAGAATAAAGTCCGACTTCACCACTTCCAACATTGGCAATTAATATGGGAGCTGCACCAACGTAAAGCTTTGTGGTAAGTATATTTAGAACAAGCAACAGATATGGATCAATTTCGACTAGTTGAATTTCTGAAAGATTAACATTTTTAAATGTGTCAATTTCTGAACCTGGAAGAGGGTAAAATACGTTTACTGAAAGTCCTAGTAAATTTTGATAAAATCCTAATTCAGCACCTAAAATGTATCTATTTTTACCACCTAGTTCTTTTCCACCAGTTACTCCTAGAAAGAATGGAAAAACTGATACTGTTAAACTTATGACTAAGACAATAAACAAAAGCTTTTTCATACTACTCACCTCCTTTAAATTGATAAATAAAATTAATTGTACAATGGTAAAAAATAGATAAAAAATTAAGAAACAATTTTTTCAAGTTCTGGGAAAACATTTGAGTAGAAGGATTAATGTGGGAGCCATTTGGAGGAAACCCCACCTTACCTTACTTTGTTGGTAAGGTGGGAATAATTTTTAATTAATTTTGAATTCTATTTGGTTGGAGGATACTTTTAGTACTTTTATGTTTAAATTTCTAAATGAGGTTACTATACTTATAATTTCTTCATTTTTTAAATTTGTATTTAGTGATAATATTCCATAATTTTCCTCTTTTTCGATTAATTCTACTTTTCCAAACTTTTCTGACAAATAATCTTTCATAATTAATAGGTATGTTGATCTTTCAAAATAAAATTTTAGATTTATTTTTCTTACTACATTAGATTTTTCTGTCGATGAGTAAGGCCTTTTAAGCTCCTCAACTAACTTGTCTATAAAATCAGAAAATTTTTCAGAATTTAGGATTTTTGATAAAGCGGCTTCTTTTGTAGCACCTGCTGCAACATCTTCAAAGTTTTCGCTTTTTACTATTTGTCCTGTCAATGTATTTATTATTTGAACGTTTAAGAATAATCTCATTGACCATATTTTATATTCACTGGAGTAAGCTTCACCATAATTTACTTTAATATTTATTACATATTTTGCAGCACTAAGGATTGCAAGTTTTGAGAGAATATTTGGATCTGAGTATTGTGCAAGTTTTCTTGAATATTCTTTTGATACTAAGTTTATGCCAGATTCTAAGAGTTTATTTTCGAGAATTGGTTCGATATATCCATATTGATCATTATTTACAACTATTACTGCATATCCAACTGGTTTTTGACTTATAATCTTGGTAACTAAATCCTTAAATTCATCTCTGTTGAAACTTACATTGATAACAATATTATATGTTTCATTTTCATACTTTTCATTTACAATTTCATATTTTAAGACCCCAAAAAGTGCATTAACTAAATCTTTATCGACTGGAATGGATAGTAATAAGTTAACATCTTGAGAAAATACAATTCCTATTGCTTTTTTTACAGCTAGTGTTAATGCTTCTTCAATTGCTTCGTTTCTTTGGGCTGCTACACCTTGTGATGAGATTCTAATTATCTCTCCTACTTCTTGAGAAGAAACGCCAGCACCTTCGCTGGTTCCTGGAGAGTATCTTTCAAAAATGAGATTTCCAAGTGCTACCTCAACTAAAATATCTTTATCTTTTACTATACCACTTAAAGTACCTTTTCCATCTTTTATGGTTACAAATTCAGGAAATTCTGCGTTTTTAGCTTTTACGTTAAATGTATAATTTCCTTTTATTTTTGGAGAAAGCTCCACAAAGATATCTATTCTTTGACCAACTGAGACTGATTTTGGGCCATTTAAAGTAATTTTTATATTTTTGACAAATGTTTTAGCCTTTTCTTTTAGATTTTCAATTTTATCTTTTGGGAAATCGATACATTGAGAACTTATTTTGTCAATTGATTCTAATAACTTTAAAGCATCTTCTACGGTTTTAATATCTTTATTTTCTAAATCATTGTAAAGTGAAAGTATATCATTCCAGCTTTTTTTGATTTTGGAAACAGTTGAAATAAGCTCTGAAACCTTGTTAGCTGGAAGTTTATCTTTATTTTCTGAAATAAGTTTCTCATATTCTAAAGCAACTTTTTGAGCTGAATATATCATCTTGCTTTCGAGCAACGATTGCCCTATCTTGACGGCAAAGTATGTTCTATATGCAAATAACGCAGTTTCTTTGTCAAGAAGACCTAACACTTTTGTATAGTATTGACCATTGATTAATCTTTTATCGATTAAAGTAAAATCAACACCAACTATTTCTATATTAGTTGTTGTGTTAACTATATTTTCAAGCTTTGTTTCAGCTTTTTCTTTTACTTGTTTATTTTCAATAATTTGTGTTAGGTTTTCTCTTAAGGTAGAATCGCTTTTTATTTCCACATAAATCTGTTCTGCAATTTTTCTTAAAGCATTTTTTTTAGCAATTTCTTCTGATTCAACATCTGTTTTTCCATATCCTTCTCCTACTGCTCCAATGAATCCGTATGGAATAACTACATTGTTTGTTGATGTTTTAGATTCACTAGTTGTAGAGTTATTATCACAAGAAAATAAAAAGAAGAGTAGAAGAAAGAGAAATACAATAAGTATTTTTTTCATTTGTTCACCCCTAATCAGAATGACATAAAGTATCCTACACCAATTTGTAAGAATGAAGTTGTATTTATCTCAAATAGAACATCATAAATGCTTCGACTTATATCGTCTGGAAAGAGCATAGAGTACCCAGCAATTGCAATAATCCCAGATTTAGGTTCAAATTCGTATTTAATTTGTATACCTGCATTTAAACCAAATATTGGTAAAAATGAATCATTACTATCATTATTTGTGTTGTAAATAGCTAAAATTTGCAAGCCACCATGAACTCCTGCAGAAATTTGTCCTGCTTCAATAAGATCAAATTTCCCTCCCGTTGTTACATAACCTGGTATATACCCTACAAATGATGAAAGAACTATCCCACTTTCAACGTATAAATTATTTTGCCATCCCACAATTCCAAGTGCAATTTTGCCAGAGTATAATCCAGCACTTATTCCACCAAACATTGAAGATACAGGATATTCTATTGCAGGATCGTAGACTGAAGGCATAACTCCATACTTAAATTTTGCAATTACAAGATTATTATTTCTGTCAATTCCTATTACCTCAGCGTACCCAACTTCTCCAGTAGAAGTTTCTAATTTGAATATAAAACCTTTTTTTGCAATTTTTGGATCGAGTCCTGCAAGGTAAATTTTGTTTCCCTCAATTTTTGAAACATATGCTTCTAATTTGAAATATTCTCTTAGTGATAACCAGATATCGTCGGCAGCAGACATAAGTACAGAATTAATAGCTTTCTGGGGAGTTTCTTCTTCAACGTAAGTTTCTTTTGCAAATGGTGTTGAAGCAAGAAGCTCTCCGTTTTTAAGATCGTATAATTTTAAAGAAAGTCTTAAACTTGCTGTATAGCCATTTTTTTCATAATTTGATGTAAGTTCTGTGAGTGTTAGTAAAATTGCATATCTTGCCCCCAAAATTTTTCCAGCTTCAAATGTTTGCTCAACAAGTCCTAGATCTCCAAGGTTTCTTTCTTTAACTATCATGTCTAAATCATTACGGGAGAATACTCTAAATCTTCCAAGTTCTAAAGCTTTTTGTTCTAGAATTGATATGAGAAAGTCTGCTTCATCCATATTCCAACCATTTCCAACTTTTGCAGGAAGTATTACTATTCCAGTTTTTTCTGAAACTGTGACAGCAAAAAACAAGGAAACTAGACTAAAGATCATTAAAAGTATACCCAATTTTTTCATTTTTCCGCCCCCTTAGATTTAATTTAAGAATAATATTATAGGATATAACGTTGATTATAGATTTTTCACCTCCTTTTTAACTGATATTATATCATAAATTAATTCTTAAAAAAAATATTAAAATCCAAATACAATACCTGATGAAAATCCTTTTTGAGAAATATCTAGGAAAAATCCAAAAATTTCATTTGAAAACAAAGAATATTTTTTTGCGGTATTTATTCTTAAAGCTGGCAAAAATTCAAATAATTCTTCTTTAGAATATAAACGTAAAATGGTATCGAAAATCCAAAACTTCTTTGAAATTTCAAATGTGTAATAATCACTGAAAATTCCAAATCCAACTGAAAAATTGTCGTTTCCTTTAATATTAAGGTTTCTAATATTAAAAAGAAGATAATAATCTTCAAAGTTTGATAAACCTATCATTGTGCTGATTCCAACTCTTAAGGGATATTTAAATGCTTCAGAAGCAAGAGAAAATTTTTCAATCTTTTCATCAAGAAGATAGAAAATATCTCCACTTGAGTTTGTGCCAAAAACATTAGTAATTTTTAAATAACCTTCAGTCCAGTGGTCATCTGAAATCCTAAATACTTGTCCGCATTTTATTCCAATGTTTTCTCCATCGTAGAGTTCAACTTTTAATTTTTCTACTTTTTTTACCATTGAAGAAAGCGGAAAAGCTTTTTTTAGAAGATTTTTAATGTCAGAAGAGAAGCTTTTGTATAAATTAAGTAAGTTGTCTATTTTACTTTCTGTTTTATAACTTTTAAATCTATCAAGTATTCTTATTTCTGGAAAGTGCAAACTTTTTTCTAGATATTTAGAATAAATTACTCTTGCTGTTTTTGTTTCTATAACGTTAAAGAGTATTGAGAAATATATATTCGTATATTTTAATTTATCGATAGATACAACGTCGTAAAAATTGGAAAATGTAGTGTATCTGTCCTTTTTCCATATAAAGTTTAAGATCTTTACATAATTTCCATTTTCTCTGTCCGGTATGTAATTTTTACCGTCAAAAGAATAATATTTACCAACTTCAACCTTGTATCCATTTGACAAGTATTGTCCATTCATATCGTTCCTAAAAAATAATATTTCATCTTGAGTTATATTATCCTGGTAGTTGCTAATATTTTTAACGGATATTATGTATTCAGGAACTCTAAATTTTAGCTCTATTTTTTTACCTATAAGATCTCTCAGTCTTAGTTCGTCAAATATGTAATATAGATATTTTCTATCATATATATTGTATCTATTATCTTCTTGAAGTTTTCCTAAAACAAACGCTTTTAGTTTATCAGGAATTTTTTCGTCAAAATCTACGACAATATCTATTTTATCTGGGTAGAATTTGTTTAGTTTTTTGTTTAAATTCATTAGTTGTTGATTTATATCACTTAATGATTTTACTTTGAAAACAAAAGGAGTAAATGATTCTAAAAATAAATTTTGGTAACTTATTTCTAGTATATAACCTGAAATATAGTAATATTCTTCTTTTATTGTTTTTTCTATTTTTTTATAAAAACTACTTTTTATATATTTTTGCTTTTCGTTCCTGGCCCAGTAGAAATGGCTTGCATATACGTATTGTCCATATTTATTATCTACTATGAATCTATCGTATTTAGGGTTATATGTATATCTTTGATGGTTGCTGGTGTAATAATAGTCTCCATTGTAATAAATGTAATTTCCGTATCTATCAGAATAAAATTCTACTTTTTTGCTTTGCACCAATTCTTTTTCAACTGAAAAAACATTTATTACTACAAAATCATTACTTTTGTCGAATAAATCACTATTTATGTCTAGCTTAAATCCACTTTTGTTAATAATTATGACTTTTGAAAATAGTGATAGTGACAGTATTAAAATTAAGATTACTACTTTTTTTACCATGAAAAACCACCACCAAAATTAAATGCCCTGTTTTGTAATGAATAATTAAACATCAGATCAAATAAATCGTACTTTATCATACCTCCTATTGAAAAATCATTTGATAGTAGAAGGTAAGTTTTTAGTTCATAAAAATCGAATATGTTATATCCAAGTGTAATTATGTAATTTTGAGTATTTGGCAAGTAATCTACAACTAAAAATGCCTTTTTATCATTGTAAACATCTCTTTGTCTTAGACCTAAAGAAAATTTCAAACCATTACTTGTGTAGTATATGCCCAGTGATATAGGAATGAATATATTTTTACTATCTTCAACTACTTGATCTCCAATTTCTATTTTTGAATGTTTTTTTAGGTAATAAAATTCTGCTTCTGAATAATTGTTTTCAACATTTCTTATAACTATTTGGCCTTTATTTTCTGCTATTGTAAATACTGTTCCAGGTAATACCCCATCATTTTTTCCTATGTTCAATATTACTCTGCCCTTTTTTAAATCATAGATTATTCCTTCTACTCTGTATGAATTTTTGATATTTTCAAGTAGCTTTGATTTTATTACTGATGCAATATACTTCAAAATTTCTATTTGACTATTTTCTTTTTTTAAAGGCTTTAAAAGCGTTTCATTCCATTCATACCATCTTTTTTTAATTTCTTTTGAAAAACTAAAAGAACCGTTTGCATATCCAAAAAGATTGTAAGATACTTTTCCACTAACTTTATATACTATCTCTTCATGAGAAAATTTTGTGTAAAAATTATTGAAGGTATAGAATTTTCCATCGTATCCTTTTATGTAATACCCCTCTTTTGAAGGAATATATCTTGAGGTATTTACATCATATGAGTAGTAGATTCCCTTTTGAACTTTAATGTATTTTTCACCTACTCGTATATAGTCTCCAGATTCATTGTTTACAATATAGTCTTTTTTTGTTTTTTCTTCTTTTATTTGCAAATTTTTTATTACAACATCAAAGTTTATAATTGGTTGTTTGCTTTCTTTTAATATAAAATTTTTGTTTGATAGTAAATCTTGAAGTCTGAGCTCTTGATACAATTTTTTAAGTTCTTCTTGCAAATAAAGTTTGAATTTCCCACTTTCTATAATGGAATCATAAATAGTTGCATTAATAATTTCTATATAACTTGGAGCAGTAATATTTATTTTAACGATTGGAACATTAGAAAATAATGTAAGACCAACTCCAAGAAATAATAAAATTAACTTTTTCATTGATCCACCTCCTTGTATTAATGAAATTATATCAAATTAGTGATATAATTTGATATGAAAAATAAAGTAGTAAAGGGAGGGGTATCTTTGTTGTTCAAAGACATATTATTTCAAATAGCGATAGTGTTAGTAGCATTGTTTGCAAGTCCAAAATACACATATGAATTTAGTGTTCCAAAGTATGCAATATTGACACTTTTTATGTCAATAATGTTTACTTATCTTGCATTTAAATGGATTAAAGAAAAAAAGATAAGTTTTTATATAACACCTGCACATATTGTATGGTTTTTATTTTCCATATCTTCTGTGATCTCATCTTTCAATGTTTTAAGAGATAATCCTTTTTATTTTAGAAGATCTATAGATATAGCATTGTATGTTGTTTTTAATGCGTTACTTGCAATTTTTATAAGCAGTGAGTATAAAGAAAAAAAGAGAATTCACATGTTCTTGCTAACATTTATGATTACCGGCTTTGTCATTTCAATTGATGCACTTTTAAATTTTTATGGCGGATATTCTATGTTTTTAGGTAATGTTGGTGAAGCATTTTCAAGGGCAGCAATAAAATCAACAGTTGGTAATGTTATATTTACTGCAAATTACATTGATATGCTTCTTCCAATTGCTTTGTATTTTATTCTTTCAAATGACATATCTTTTAAGAAATTCTGGCAAGTAGCTTTGTTGAAAATTTTTGCGTTTATTTCATTTACAATAGGATTTGTAGCAGTTATAGTATCACAGACAAGGTCTGAGTATCTTGCAATAATAATAATGACATCACTTTATGTCTTAATGTACTTTATATGGAGAAAAGACAAAAAGATCAATGAAGAAATTCCAAAGAAGGTAAGAGCTATTACAAGATATCTATTTGTAAGTTTAATTGTCCTTTCTACTATTATAGTGATTGTTTTTAATACTGATAATCCTTTAACAAATGGTGGTAAAGTAAGTATGACAAGCAGATTTTCTGCTATGAGCTCAGTTTCAAGTAAAGATGAAAGATTTTTGTCATGGTTTACATCTCTAGAACTTTGGGAAGATCACAAAATTTTTGGAAGCGGAATAGCAACTTATCAACTTTTATCAATATCAAAAATGGGGGAATACCTTGAAAAACACCCAGAACTTTATTATGGATGGAATAACTTTAAAAGAGCCCACAATGATTATTTTCAAGTGTTAGGTGAAACTGGGATAGTTGGTTTTTCATTGCTAATAGCCCTTTTAATTATCCTAGTCTATTACTTTTTTACTATACCAAAAAAAATAGAAGACAGGGATGATTTACTACTATTTTTATCACTTTCAATATCTATAGTTGGATTTGCAATTCAAAGTTTCTTTAGTTTTCCAGGGCATCTTTTACCGAATGCTCTTGCGGCCACTTTCTTTGCAAGTGTTGCTATTGGTCCATACTTTACTAAAAAGGAGTATAAGCAAATAAAGGGTATCTCAGCTGTTGTTGTTGCAGTACTTGTTGTTTTGTTAGTTTATACAACAACTTATTTAAGATGGAACAGATTTATTTCTGAAGTCAATTTTAAAAATGGTAATACAGCATACCTTACATATGCAAAAATAATGGAGGAGTATCCTAAAATTGATGCATATATCAATCAACTTGAAGGCAGGCTTAATGATTTAAACAATTTTAGAGGAGAATTTTCACAATTAAAACCTGAAATTTGGAAAGAGCTTAAGAAAAAAGAGTATGAAAGCAAGAATTTACCGAACAATGAAATTGAAATTGAAAACCAAAGAATAGCAGCAATAAATAACGTAAGGAATCAGATACTTTCACAGATTCAACAATTGAAAGAGCAAAAAGTAAAGCTTCCAAAAATGGCAAAACAATATTATGATACTGCAAAAGAGAAGTTATTGAAAAGTGTAAGTGTAGAACATACATATGGTAAATCATATTTTTATCTTGCAACTCTTTGTGTTCAAGACTTTAGAGTGCAAGAGATGAAAAATAATATAAAGACTAGTTATGAGAAGATATTTAATCAAGAGTACGATGATTATCAAAAGATAATTGCAGAGCAATATAAGTACAAATGGCTTTCAAAACTTACTCCGTTTATTAAACAACACATGGAAATCTTAGATAAATTTGATTTTGCTACAGCTCAAGCATTAATAGATTCTATTGGTATTTATGAAACATCACTTCTTGCATTTAATGAAAGAAATACCTACAAAGCAATTGCTATGAGGTACCATAGTTTACACAATCTCTTTAAAGAATTACTTTCGTATCTACCAAAAGATTCAGAATATTATGAATATATTAAAGATCTGATTATTAAGACTTTTGATGGATATGTTAATTATTCCAAAAAAACGATAGTTAATATGCCGGGGGGTTGGAATAGATTCCCAGATTGGAAAAATCCAAATATTTCAAAAGCATCAAGAGGTCAAGATATATACAGATTTTTTGCTGGTATGGTATTTAAATTGCAACCACCTACAATTCCATCAGTAGTTGAATTTTTAGATTGGCTTTCAAAGATGGAAATAAAAGCAGCAAAATATATGTCTTTAAAAGGCATTTGGGGTGTTCCAAATGGTGTTATAGATTTTATCCATGCAACTGCATTTGAATATTACAAAAATGGACAATTTATATATACGCTTGAGAAAATAAAGAATGAGTATAAGGAATCGTATGAAATAGCAAGAAAAGATGTTGCAAAATATGTTAAAAGTTTTGAAAATCAAATGGAAAGTTTAAAGGAATCTTATAGCAGGCAAATAGAAGATGTACTTTTGTCAAAAAATGTTCATCCACAGGCAATAAAGGTTATAGTAAATAAGTTTAAAGATACAGTTGATAAAATAAAAGAAGGATTTTTAAACTATAACTATCTATCACTTGAGGCAACGTATATGAAAACTTTAATTGGAAAGAATTACATAAGTTGGTATGATACGGCAAAAGATACTATTTGGCCTTCAATATCCGTAAAGTATTTAAATGAATTTTTATCAGAACTTCAAAAATTGGGGTTAAATACGGATTCGATAATTAGTATTAAAGGAAAAATTGAAGGAATAATAAATAACCCACCTAGTTATGCAATGGTATATGAAAGCTATGCAAGATTTATCGCACATTATAAATTAGTTGAAAATGATCTTAAATATAATGCAAAACAACTACTAAATAATTATAAAGAAATGACTGATAATATGTGGGAAGCAGTAATTTCGGATTGGTCAAATACATTGTTTGAGGCTACACCACTGAATACGAAAGAAGAAATTATTGAATATCTTGAAAATATAGTAAAAGAATAAAAGCCAAAAATTAAGACTCCGAAGCTAGCTAGCTTCGGAGTTTTTTTATCAGAATATAATCAAAAAATGAATAAAATTATGGTAAAATATTATTTGAAATGAATTACTACCTAAAAGGGAGGTGTGGATTATGAGAAAAATATTAGTTATTTCAAGTTTATTTATTATTTTATTTGCATTTTTTGGTTGTTTAAACTTGTTTGAAAAGACTACGACAGTTTCGGTACTTTTAACAGATAGACCAGTTTCAGATATTGAAAAATTGACAGTTGATATTTCTTCCTTTACATATCATTACGCAGTAGGTGATGAGGAAGGAGAATGGGCAACACCTACTAATGTTGCAACTACGATAGATATATTAAGTCTTGCAGGGACAGAAGTTTCATGGCTTAATATTGAACTTCCTGAAAATGCGTCATTAACTCAGTTAAGACTAACAATTGAAGAAGCTACTGTAACAGTTGGAGGAGAAGAATACCCTGTAGAAGTTAAAAATAAAGATGTTAAAGTAATTAAATCTGCATTAAACATTCTAAGTGGTGGGGAATTAGTACTTGATTTTGATTTAGCACGTTCTCTACATCAGAAAGGATCATCAAATGTATATATTTTAAATCCAGTGTTAAAACCAACATTTAGAAGAGGAAAGTTGTATTTTATAAAGGGTGAAGTTCTTGAATCAGGAAATCCTTTAAAATCGTCTATAGTAGCTTTAATGCCTACTGATGAATCAACTGTATTAAGAATTACGATGACTAACAAGTATGGAAAATTTAATCTTGGAAAGTGGAAAGATGGAGAATATCTAATAAAAGTGTATAAGAATGTAGAATTACCAGACGAAACTGAAGATTTGGATTTGTTAATGTTTACTGAAAATGCTTCTGAAATTGTAAATGTAAGTGGAGAAGATGTGTTCAGAACCATAAGTGTTAAATAATTGGTATTAAAAAATACAACAAAAGCAGCCGCACATGCGGCTGCTTTTTATTTTGCTATTGATATATTTATCCTCTTAAATAAATTAAGTATAGTACAAACAAGAATGCAAGAATCCAATTGAGCCAGTGAACATCTTTGGTTTTACCGCTGAATGTTTTTACGATTGGATAGACAATTAAACCGAGTGCTATACCATTTGCAATTGAATATGTAAGAGGCATTATTATCATTGTGATGAAGGCAGGTAGTGCTTCTGTTATATCATCCCAGTTAACACCTTTGAGACCTTTAAGCATTAACGCACCAACAAATATAAGAGCAGGTGCGGTAGCTGCAGCTGGAATGCTCATTCCAAGAGGTGCAAAAAACAGCATTAAAAGCATTAAAATTGCAACAACTACTGCAGTGAGTCCAGTTCTTCCGCCTTCTGCTATACCTGTACTACTTTCGATATATGTGGTAACTGTAGAAGTTCCAAATAATGCACCTACAGTTGTTCCAACTGCGTCAGAAAGGTAGGCTCTATTTGCCCTTGGAAATTCACCATTTTTAATAAATCCTGCACTTTCGGCAAGTCCTGTTAATGTTCCAAGAGTATCGAAAAAGTCAACAAAGAAGAAAGTAAATACGACTATCCAGAATGTTCCGCTTACAAGATCAGCCCATGAGAACTTTTCAAATAATTTGAAAAATGTAGGTGAGATATCTGGTATTTTTCCAACTACTCCTTGAAAGTTTGTTACATTAAAAGCAGGTATCATCCCTATAAATGTTGATGCTAGAATACCTATTAAAATTGAACCAGGAACTCTAAGTGCAAACAAAATAGCTATAATAAAAAATCCAATTATTGTTACTAAAGCAGTTGGAGAAGTTAAATCACCAAGTGTTACGTAAGTCACACCATCAGCAACTACGATACCAGCACTTTTGAGTCCTATAAATGCTATGAAAAGTCCTATACCAGCACTTGTTGCAAGTTTAATTGAATTTGGAATTGCTTTAACTACAAATCCTCTAACACCGCTAACTGCAAGTAAAATGAACAATATACCTTCTACAAATACTGCAGCAAGTGCAACTCTCCAGTCAATTCCAAGTTTTCCACAAACAGTGAATGCAAAGTATGCATTAAGCCCCATTCCAGGTGCAAGTGCAAATGGATAATTTGCCCAAAGTCCCATAATTAACGTTGCAGTTGCGGCGCCCAATATAGTTGCGACCATGAATGCACCAAAGAACTGTGCGTAAAGAGGACTATCAGGAGTTGCACCGGGAATAACGTTGATCAAGATGTTTGGGTTTACGAATATGATGTAAGCCATAGTTAAAAATGTAGTAATACCTGCAATAATCTCGGTTCTGACAGAACTGCCACTTTCTTTCAGCTTAAAGAACTTTTCCATACTCTCTCCTCCCCCTTGAGAAATAAAGATAGAAAAAAGTTTTATTTTATTTGGATTTTTGTTTTTCTAGCAAATTCTACCATAACCCCATCCACTATAATGTTATCTATATCCATATGCTCTACAAATTCTACGATCATTTCTTCTAATTCCTTTTTCTCTCTGTTTAATTCCTTTATTGTTTCTTTTACCTTTAAATATCTCCTGACTAATTCTTCGAGTGTGTTGTTTTCCATTTTATTCTACCTCCTCTATAGCCTCTTTTATTTTTTGAACAATTATTTCAATTTCTTTTTCTTCTAATTCTGGGAATATTGGTAGAGCAAGAGTTGTCTTGGAAAGTTCTTCTGATACAGGTAGACTTCCTTCTTTATATCCTAAATAAGCGAAACACTTTTGAAGATGAAGTGGAACCGGATAATAAAGGCTCGTTCCTATTTTATTTTCCGATAGATATTCTCTAACCTTTTCTCTTATTTTATTACTTTTGAATTTTACTACATATTGGTGGAATACGTGGTATTTGTAAGGTTTATTAAGAATTTTCGGATATATTACTTCTAATTTGTGTTTTTCAAATTCTTCTTTGTATTTTTTCGCAATTTTAATTCTATTTTCAGTCCATGAATTTAGATATTTAAATTTAACATTTAAAATTGCAGCCTGAATTTCATCTAATCTTGAATTAAAACCTATTTCTTCATGAAAATATTTCTTTTTTGCACCATGTACTCTAAGCATTTTTGCCTTTTCATATATTTTTTCATCGTCTGTTACGATCATTCCCCCGTCACCATATGCCCCTAAATTTTTAGTTGGAAAGAATGAAAAAATAGCAGCATCTCCTATGCTTCCACTTTTTTTGACTTGACCGTTCAAAATCCCTTCTGAGCCTATTGATTGAGCACAATCCTCAAGAATTTTTATGCCATACTTTTCTTTTAGATAATATAGCCCTTCAAGATCAACGGTTTGACCAAAAAGATGAACAGGGATTATACCAAATACTTTTTCCTTTTTTAGTACGTCTTCAACCTGATTTAGATCAATGTTATAGGTTTCGCTGTCAACATCTACAAATATAGGGATACCACCGTTTCTAACTATTGCCGAAGCTGTAGCAAAAAATGTATATGGAGTTGTTATTACTTTTTCACCTTCTTTAAGTCCCATTGCTTTTAATGCAATAACAAGTGCATCACTTCCATTTGCAACACCTATTCCAAATTTAACACCAATAAAATTTGCAATATTTTGTTCTAATTTTTCAACTTCTTGTCCTAGAATTACCCTTCCTTTTGAAATAACATTGTCAATTGCTTCAATTATTTCTGATTTTATTTTTGAATATTGTCTTGTAATATCAAATAAAGGTATCATCTTTTCCCCTCCCACTTGCAGTATTTTGAAATTGGGCATATTTTACAATTTGGAGATACAGGTTTGCACACTTTTTTTCCAAACTCCACCATAGAACCATTGATAGGCCCCCAAAGATTTTTAGGGAGTATTTCCATGAGTTTGAATTCAGTTTCTTCTGGAGTTTTTGTATTTACCCACCCAAGTCTGTTTGAAATCCTATGAACGTGAGTGTCAACTGCTAATGCCGGTTTTGAAAAAGAAACGTATAAAACTATATTTGCTGTTTTTCTACCAACACCTGGAAGTTTTAAGAGTTCTTCTAAACTATTTGGTACTATTCCAGAGTATTTTTCAACTATTATTTTTGAAATTTCTATGATTCTTTTTGCTTTTTGCCTGTATAAGCCTGCTGGTTTAATTAATTCATATATATCTTCTTCTTTTGCTTTTGAAAGTTCAAACGGTGTTTTATATTTATTAAAAAGATTTTCAGCGGCAATTTCGGTGTTTTCATCTTTGCTTCTTTGACTTAGGACTGTTGTTATTAAAACCTTAAAGGGATCTTTTTCTTTATGATCCCTTGGAAAATTCTCAATTATTAACTTTGCAACTTTTTCAATTTCCATATTTTTCCTCCAATAACTTTCTTGCCGTTTTTTCATCATTTTTCATTTGCTCAATTAAAGCATCGATACTATCAAATGTTGTTTCATCTCTCAAATATTCAAGAAGTTCAACTCTAATTTCTTTTCCATATAAATCTTCGTTAAAATCAAGAATATAAACTTCATATTTAACGCTTTTTGTTTTTTCAACAGTTGGCCTTAGTCCGATATTCATTAATCCAAAATGTAATTTTGGTGTGTAGACTTTACAAAGATAAACTCCAAATTTTGGAGTAATTAACTCTTTAGATCTTCTGATATTTGCTGTTGGGAAGCCTAATTTTCGCCCAAGTTGTTTGTCCTTGTATACTTTTCCATATATAGGATAATTTCTTCCAAGAAGATAATTTACCTTTTTAATATTGCCTTCTTTCAATAGCTTTCTTATTAAAGTACTACTTACTCTCTTACCATCTATGATTAGATCATTGACTACATTGAGATTAATATTTTTTTCTTTTGAAAGTTTCTCAAGTAATTTAATATCTCCTGCAGCATTTTTTCCAAATCTAAAATCTTGACCAACTACTATTGCTTTGGTGTCTTTTGAAATAAAATCAAAAAAATCGTAAGGTGAAAGATCTTTTATTTCATGGAGATTTAATGTATAAACGTTGCCGTACATTTCAAGTAGGGTAATTCTATCTTCAAGTGAAATTAAGAGACCATCAAAATTTCCTGTATAATATTCCATTGGAAAAACTATTGTATATATTTCAGGTGATGCATTATATTCCTTTGAAAGATTTTTTAGAGAGTTTAGAATTTCTTGATGACCTCTATGTACTCCGTCAAATACACCTACCGTTACTACGCGCATATAACCACCTCAAATTGATTATATCATTCTCATTTTACACGATAATATAGTAATTATTACACTTTCTTTAGTTTTGTAAATTTTCAGAATTTCCTTTTTTCTTAAAAATTTTCCTTATTAATTTGAAAGTATAATATACAATAACTGCAAAAGTAACACCAAATATAATGCCTGATAGGTCAATAATTACATCGTTTAATGAGGAGCCACGATTGTAATACTGCTGGGTATATTCATCTAAAACTGCTATAAGATTTGGGAAGGTTATAGCAAGTAGAATCGAAAAAATATTTTTAATAAGCAAATGAAAACCAAAAAAACTAAAAAAACCTAGTATAAAATATAGGCCAAAATGTGCGGTTTTTCTTACTAACATTTCCGCAGGAACGTATTGGGTTTTAAACCATAGCTTCTTTAAAAATATTTCCATCTTTTTAAACAACGTGGTATCTGAAAAGTCTATTATCTGATCTATTTTTCTTAATACCCTAGTGACAAAAGATGATTGTTGTGATGAATAAAGAGGATTACGTGAGGAAAAATAAAATATTAGTAAGATCCAAAGTATGATTATTATGAAAATAAAGATTGCTTTTTTCTTCATTTATTATCACCGTCATATTTAAAAAGTTCTAATTTGTATATTATAAAGATTGAAAAAAGAATGGAAATAACTAAAGAAGTATATGGATTATAAAGAAAATAAAATCCATTTAGTGAAAAGATCAAATATATTATTAGAAAAAGAAATATAGCTTTTCTTCTATCTTTTACCTTTTTAAACACTTTATCAAAGATATTGTTTTTCTCATCTTTTGCCAAGTGCTTTTTGTAGATTATTTTTCTAAATATACCAAGCGCTGTATCTAGTAGGTATGGGAGAAGAACAATGATTGAAGCAAAAAAGTATAAATATCCCTTTGAAAGGGAAGAAATTACTGAAATTCCAAAAATACTTCCAATAGCATATTTTCCTGTGTTTCCCAGGGAAACTTTCCTTATTGAGAAATTATAAATTACATACGCGATTAAAGAGCCAGAAATGGAAAGTAGAAAGTATTTATTGAATGGAACTGAGATAGTTAAAGCTAAAAAAAGTGAGGAGATTAAAAATACAATAGAAAGAGGCTTTCTTTTTCCCTCTTTATTTTGTATTGAGTTAACTATAAATATAAAGAACAAAATAGCTATTATTAGATCAACTGGATTTGATAAATATTGACTTGCCGCAAGATACCCTAATAATGCTTCTATTAGAAGCTTTATTAAATAATTTATTGTTTTTAAGTCAAGGTAAATACCTAAAAATCCAAATATAATAATATAAAATTTTTGAAAAATATTAAACGGTGTACAAAGTAATAGTGAAAAAATAATAGATAATCCACCAAAATATGGCATGGAACTTTTTTTATCAATAATGTTATACTTAATAGATATTTTTCTTATTATAGGAAGTGATATAAGTGATAATAAAAACGAAAGAATAAAAGACCAGAGCATTTTTTCCTCCTATACTTCGTTTTTTTCTAATTTTTCCGTATTCTTTAAAATTTGGTTGAAAATTTCCAATTTTTCTGACGCTTTTTCTACGTGTTTTCCTTCAAGTAAATCATATCTGATAGCATTGGAAAGCGATGATAATATTTCAAGTAAATCATCAATGTCGTCTCCTAAAATCTTTTTATCTTTGGTGGCGAGGTTAAATTCTTCAATAAATTTTTCAAATATTTTTAAGACATCAATAGATGCTATTGTTGAAAGCTTTTGGTTTATGAGTTTAAGCTTTATAATATCACTTTTTGTCACCTCTTGCTTTAAAAACACTTCTTCTAAATAGCTAAATAACTCATTATAAATGCTTGCTTTTAATTCAAGGATTTTTAAATTTTCTTCTTTAAGCATTTCTACTTCAGTTTGTTTGTTTAAAAGAAGTGATGTAATTAGTATGGTTATGACGGTTCCTGTAAGAGCGGCAAGAATTTCTTGGGAATAGGGAAAGTCAGAATTAGAATAATACATTTCTCTGAATAAGAAATATGTAATTATTGATAGAGCAACTGCCAATATCATCATCAAAAGATTTTTGTTTTTTAATGACAAATAGAACACCCTTTCTTTTTAGTTTTCAAACTCTTTATTATCATATTTTAAAAGAGACAGTTTAATTGTTAAAATAGTCAGCATAAATCCTGTAAGGAAAAGTGAAAGTTTATCGTATTTTATGTATAAAATACCTAGTAGGCAAAAAATAGAACTTATCAAAGCCATTGTGAAAAACGTTTTTCTTTTATCTTTTAATCTTTTGTAAAGTTTATCATAAATGTGATCTCTGTCACCTTCAAAAGGTGATTTTCCAGCAAGAACTCTTCTAGTCATACTTGTAAATGTGTCCAGGAAAAAAGGACTTAAGATTATTAGAGTTGCTATAGTGTGTGATAAACTCTTTGAAAAAGATGAAATAACGGAAACTCCTAAAATTGCTCCAATAGTGTAGCTTCCCATATCACCCATGAAAATTTTTGCTGGTGGAAAGTTGAATATAAGATAAGCAAGTAATGAGCCAATAAGTGATATTAAATAATATTTATCATTTGGAAATGTGACGGTCCATATAAGTCCAAATGCAGCTATGGTTGAAGTTATTGCACAAACTCCATCCATTCCATCCATCATATTTACAGAGTTAATCAAAAAAGCGTAAAAAATTGTGGCAATAATTATTTCAATAGGATTTGTTAAAAATCTTGTAGATACAAGAAATCCTATTATAAATTCTATAGTTAATCTTAGCCAAGGGTTGATTGATTTTAGATCGTCATAAAGTCCCATTAAACTAAGAACTACGATATACAGTTTTCTAAATAGGCTAAATGGTGTAAAAATCAGAAATGAGAAAACAAATGCTGCACCGCCTAAATAAGGAGTTGATTTTTCATGGTTTTTAAGTTTATTATCTGGTTTGTCAACTATACCAAATTTAAAAGCTATTTTTCTCAAAAAAGGTATTAAAATAAGTGTAAATATAAAAGAACCAACGAATGCATAGAGCATATAAAACCTCCTTAAAATTTAAAATATAAAGGATGTATTTACATATGATATTTTATCATAACTAAGATAAGAAAACTATTTTCTTTAAAATTTAACATTTATACTTGACGAATGATAAATGATGTTAGATAATATAAAATGAAAATATAAAGTTACTGAAAATAAGACAGGAGGTGAGAATATGCCAATGTATAGGTATGTATGTAAGAGTTGTGGTCACGAAAAAGTGGAACTTCATTCTATTAATGATAATCCCGATATAACCTGTGATGTTTGTGGTTCAAAAATGGAAAGAGCAATTGGAAGAGTTGGTATAGTTTTTAAAGGCAGTGGTTTTTATATAACAGATAGTAGAAAATCTTCTTCAAGTGCTTCAACTGATAGTTCTTCAAAATAAATTAAAAGCCCCCATTAAATGGGGGCTGATTATTATCCTACTTTAACTTTACAAATTAAAGAGGTTTTACATTTGCTGCTTGTGGACCTTTTTGTCCATCTTGAACGTCAAATTCAACTTCTTGACCTTCTTTTAATGTTTTGAAACCATCTGTTTGGATTGCACTCCAGTGTACGAAGATATCTTCTCCGTCCTCCTTAGTAATGAATCCATAACCTTTTTTTGCATCAAACCACTTTACTGTACCTTTCATAAAAAAACGCCTCCTCGTAAATCTTTTTACATTCCCCGTTTCCTTCCGGGGTTGATTAGAGTATACACCCATTATTATTTTTTGTCAACAATTTGTTTTTAAAAACAACAGTAATTTCTCCTTTTACACCTGATGAAAAGTGTTCTAGGGCCTCTGAAATTGTTCCTTTAAAATATTCTTGATGTATTTTTGTAAGTTCTCTTGCAATAAATATTTCAACATCTCCAATTATTTCAAGAATATCTTTTAGAGTTTTTAATAACCTTTCTGGACTTTCAAAAAACACGAAAACTTCTGCAAGATTTTCTTCTTTAATCATTCTTAAAAGTCTTCTTCTTTTTTTATCACGAGGCATAAACCCCAGGAATAAAAATCTATTTCCATAGAATCCACTAGCACTTAATGCTGTAATAGGTGCATTGGGGCCAGGGATAACATCCCAGGGAATATTATTTTCAAGGCATATATTTACTAGTTCTGTACCTGGATCAGATATAACAGGCATTCCAGCGTCAGAGATATATGCTACGTTTTTATTATCTTTTAATAATTCTAAAATTTTGTTTTTCTTTTTTATCGATGAATGTTCATTAAATGAATTTACGGGCTTTTTTATATCAAAAAAATTTAAGAGCTTTAAAGCTCTTCTTGTATCTTCAGCAAAAATATAATCTATCTCTTCTCGGAGTATTCTCAGCGCTCTCAATGTAATATCTTCCAAATTTCCAATGGGTGTTCCAATTAAATATAGCATTTAAACTTCATCCTTTCATTTTCAGCTAGGGAAATTATTTCATTTACTTTTTCGAATCTTTTAAGTTGAAATCTTTTACTAAACGATTTGTAGAGAGAATTCTTTAATTCTTCTATATCAACTTCTTTTGCAAGATCCAATCCATATTGGGTTATAGGCTCATTTCCATCTTTAAAACATTTTTCAATTCCTGTAGTTGTTTTAAGTACTATTGAACCATGCTGCAATACAAAACTTTTTGTTCTCATTTGTGCGCTTCCTATGATCTTTTTCCCATTAAGTACTATTTCATACCATGATGGAGCATCAAAGCATAATTGAGTATTTCCTCTACTAGAGTGAGAAACAATCTCAGCGGGGATGCCTATATTATTTAATGCCTCAACAATAATAGTGGAAATTTCTTTATAAAGCTTTAAAACAGAGAGTCTATACAATGGGTCGGTATTTGGAATAATAAAGCTATATGTTAGTTCTTCACTGTGTAAAACAGCTCTTCCACCTGTAGGCCTTTTAACGCAGTCGATCCCATTTTCTTTCAAATATGTAGTATTTACTACATCAACTGATTGATTTTTTCCGAGGGATAAAGTAGGATTTTTCCAAGTATATAGTCTAAAGTAAGAGCTTTGACTTTTACCCAAAACATAATCAATTGCCATATTCAAATCTCCAGGCATTTTCCATGTCTCTATATAAAACATTTACAACCTCCTAAATGCTTCTAAAACACTTTCAGCAATTGCTGTATATTTATCCTTTTCTATTGGAGCAGCTCCTATAATGCTTTCTTCTACATTTTTATATTCTTTGGTAAGGTGAGTTATTAAAAAGTTTTTTCCGGCTAAAGAAACTTCAGCTATATCATCAACAGATATTACAAAATCGTGTATGTTTTCAAGAGCATTTAAAACAGCATTTCCAATTACAATAGGTATATTTCTACTTGTTTTAGGCCCGGAAAATTCACCGGACATTTTTTCCTGCCCGTGTACGATTTCAACAGAAACTTTAATATTTTTACCTTCATCTTTTACGTCTAATTTTTCAAGTCTGTAAGGTAAAACTTTAGAAGTTTCAATTTTGGAATTTAGTTGTGCTATACTTATAACTTTTCTGTCAATTTTAATACCAAGGCTTGCAAATAATACTGTTTCTATATCTCGGACAATTTGCTTTGGAAGTTTTTCATCATCTGCAACTACATGAAGCTCAACAATTTCTTCATCTTCAACAACAGCTTTTGCAGCCTGAATTCCAGGAATCTTAGTTAATACTTCCTCGATGTTTGAAACATTAATCATAAGCTATCCCCCCATTTGAGCAACGAACCTCCTAAATTTTTCAAAATCGTCTATAAATTTTTCCAAAATTTTCCACTTTTCTTCGGAAAAAATTTCTTCTAATTCAAGCTTAAACGTTCCAACAACTTTGTCTTTAATTTCCATAACAGGATAGTATTTCCCAGAAGGCAGTTTATATTTTTCCCTTAAAAATCTGAAAAATTCGGCATATAGATTTTTATGTGGATCATTAATGATTCCGAAAAAATATATACCGTCGTCGGTTAATGACATTTTTAGAAATCCTATTTTTTTACCATTTACATTCATAATTTTTTCATAAGCTTCATTGTCAATTATTTTTGCAAAATTAAGCCAAGGCTTTCCAGTAATTTCTTCTGAAAACATTTCCTTTGATACAAGTGATTTTTCACCACCAACAGCAAGAAAATGAGTTTGAAGTGGAAACCTTATAATTCCAGCTTGAATCTTAGAAATTATGTTCTTATTAAAAATAGAGTTGTATAATGCTTCAAATTCTTCGTTGACATAATCTTTTATTTTGTATAGCGATGGAGATTTTAAAAACGGACTTGTGATTGAAATACCATAAAAAAACTTACCCTCAGGATTAAAGCCAGCACTTAATGCAAAATCATTATCGCTTGAAATAGAAACCAATATTAGATGTTTATGAAAAACATCCAATTTTTCTTTATAACTATTTAGAAAATCTAAGAGTTTTTCTTTGTCTCTGGATAGTATATTTTCCAGCTTTTTGCCAATATAACTTAACTTTTGAGGGCCAAAATATACCATCTTTCTTTTAAACTCCCTCTTGCTTAATTTCAACTATTTCGTTTTTTTCATTCATTATAATTACTTTTGGACCTTTATATTCATTGCTGTCATACATACCAAACGCCATTATAATTACTCTGTCTCCTTGTTCTACTAATCTAGCTGCAGCACCATTTACCACTATCTTTTTACTTCCTTTTTCTTCGGGAATGATGTAAGTTACAAATCTTTGACCATTATTTACATCGGCAACTAAAACTAGTTCATAAGGTTTCATTCCAGCCTTTTCTAACAGTTCTGTATCGATTCCTATACTTCCCATGTAATTAATGCTTTTGTCTGTTACTTTGGCCATATGAATTTTGGATTTTAACATTATCTCTTGCATACTAATCCTCCTTGTTTTCTAAAGGTAGTTCGAATATGAATCCATTCCCATTTTCATCAGGTTCAACCCATATTTTTCCATTATGTTCATCTTCAACTATTTTCTTACAAATTGGCAAACCTAAGCCCGTACCATGTACTTTTGTAGTGAAAAATGGAGTAAATAATTTTTCAAGAATATCTTTTGATATAGGTTTTCCTTCATTCCATATTTTTACTTGTACAGATTTTAATAATTTTTTGACCTCTATTACTATTTTACCACCAATAGGTGTCTCATCAATAGCGTTTTGAATTAAGTTTATTAAAACTTGCTTGATTCTAGACTTATCCGCATAAATTTCTATATTTTCTTGATCTGTCTTAAATTCAAAGAGTATGTTTTTTTCCTTAATCCTATCTTCGTGTAGAATGTAGACTTCAGAAATCAATTCGTTTAAATTGAATTCTGAAAATTCAATAATTTTTTTATCTCTACTAAATTCTAGAATTTCAGAAACAATACTTTCAAGTCTTACAATCTCGTCAGATATAATTTTTAAATATTTAGATCTTTTGTTTTCATCGTTTGCATATTTTTCAAGACGTTTTACAAATCCTCCAAGAACAGAAATTGGATTTCTTAGTTCGTGAACAACTCTTGCAGCCATTTCACCAAGTGCAGCTAATTTCTCTTGCTTCTTTCTTTCTTTTTCTAAAATAACTCTTTCTGAGACATCTTCAAAAGTGACAATAACTCCTTTAAGAGTTATTCTTTCAGAGTCCCATAACGGAGAAAAAGATACATCAAAATATTTTTCCTGTCCCATTACTGGTATTAGGTAATTTGAAAGTTTAATTTCTTCTTTCAGTTTTAGTACTTCTAGAGCCATACTTTCTATGTCTTCAAATTCCCCACCTAAATAGGCTAATCTTTTTTCTAACATTTGTTCTTTTGTTCTACCAAAGTAATATTCTGCTCTTTCGTTCCATTCGGTTATTTTACCATCTTTTCCTAAGACAACCACTGCTGCCGAAAGATTTTGTAGAATAAGATCTGAAAACTCTTTTAAATATTCTACAAGATTTTTTTGTTTTTCAAGATTCAATGTTTTTTCTTTTAACTCTTGGTAATTTATTGAATTTTCAATTGCAAGGCCAGCACTATCTGAGATAAGTCTTAAAATTTCTATATCTACACTATCAATTTCATGCTTTGAAAATTTATTGTCTAATATTACAACCCCGATTGTGTCATTCTTACCTATTAAAGGTACAATTACAAATTCATCTACTCCAAGAAGCGGTACTAGAAAATCTACTTCTTCTAATCCGTCTAAAATTTTTTTGTTAACATGAACAATTTTTCTTCTTAGAACAGCCCTTTCAAGAAATCTACTAGCACCATATGGAATAATCTTATCTTTAATTTGCTTAGTTAATTCTCCTTCAAGATCTAAACCTAAGGATTCTTCTCGAAGGTATTGAACTACGTCTGCATATCGCATAGCACGCTGATTTGCTTTTTTCCATATTGTTTCTACTTCCTCTTCATTTGCAGGGCCAATCCATGCTTTACCGATAAGTGAGTTTTTTTCAAAATCTTTTAAAAGTAAAAGTGCTCGATTAAATCCAAGGGTTCTTCCTGATGTAAGACCTATTAGTAATATCTTCAAGACATTTTTTGGATCACTACTACTTCGCATTGCTTGACTGATATAGTGAACTATGCTCATTTTTCGTAGTTGCTCTTTTTGTTCTTCTATTAACCTTTCGTGTTCTTTTTTTAGCTCATTTAGTTTGTCAATTTCATTTTGAAGCTTTTTATAATATACAAGTCTTGAGATTGCAAGTTGGAATCTTTTTACAGAGGCGACCACAAGTTCTAGATCAAAATCTTCATAACTTTTTTCTGGGATGTATCCTTCACCGTGTAGTTTGTTTATGAAAATCAACCACCCATCTTCTGTGCCGTTTAAAGGTATACTCATTACTGACTTTATTTTTACATTAAAATTTTTAAAATCTATATTGATGCTTCTCAAAATTTGTGGTTCACTTTTAAATACATTTATTGAAAAATCAGAAAAACCTGGTATTAAGCTTTCAGAAGGTTCAACCGGGTAGGAATATTCAATAAAATAATCTTCTCCTGCTTTTTTGGCTAAAAACACAAATTCACTTGGAATGTACTTATAAAGTTCTCCGACAAAATTTTTTTTAAGCTCTCCTAGACTATCACTTTTTTCAAATATGTCTGTAAGTTGTAGTATCTTCTCTAATTTTTCTTTTCTTCTATTAATTAAGAAAAGATCATAAACTAACGCAAAAAACTTTGAAAATTCATCTATAAAAATTTGATCTTTTTCAAAGTTTTCTCCCACTATTATTGCACCTATTTTTCTACCTTCAAATTCTAAAGGTATAATCTGTTTGTTGAAATTTTCATCATTAGCTTTTATTTTTTTTCCAGCATTGATACCAGCAACTATTCTGAAAATATTTTTTCTTTCTTCAAAGATTGCTAAACTTAATTCATTGACTTTAAGATGTTTTTTTAATGAATCGACTAATTTTTCCAAACTTTCATTTGGGTATCCTTTTTCAAATAAGTTGTATACAGCCTCATATATTAATGAATATTCTATCATTAAAATCACCCCAATCTAATTTTAACATAAAATATAACCTATTAAAAAAATAAAATGGCTTCGGAAGAGTCCGAAGCCATTAGAAATTTTGTATTAGATTTTAATTATTCCTGAAATTCATATAAAACAAATTTACCATCTTTTCCCTTAATTAACATATTAATTTCATCTGTTTCCATATTTCTAAAAACGAAGAATTCATGATTCATAACTTCCATTTGTGCGATTGCTTCTTCAACACTTGTTATCATTAGATTTACTCTTTTAACTGATGATATCTTTTCTTTAGACTCTTCTACAGGCATTTCGTCTGTAAAGACCTCACCGAGCCCCTTCAAATTTGATTTATTTCTAGTTCTTGCATATTCTCTTTCCCTTTTTAATTTTTTTTCGAATGCATCTGATAGGATATCAATTAAGTTATAAATATCATCGGAAGTTTCAGTAACTACAAGATCTTTGCCAAGATAATGCATCATTGCTTTTCCAATGAAACTAGTAGCATCTTTTTCTAATTTAATATCAAGATGTACTTCGTCTTCTAAAACCCTATCAACCTTTTGAAATCTTTTTTCAATATAATTTTTTACAGCATTTGTTAAATCAAATCCTTTTGCAGATACTCTGTAATCCATAAAACCACCTCCTAAAGTTCTTCTTTCAGATTTCTAAGTCTAAAGTTTACGTCTGGTGCTAATTCTAGCAAATAAAAAGTTAACGTTAATAATATGAACATAATTTTTAAAAATATATTACTTTGATGTATCTTTTTATCTATTGCTATTATTAATGATATCACAAGTGAACCGGAAATAAGAAATAACAAGGGAAAGAAATATGATAAAAAACAAAACAAAATAGATAAAATAACATAGTTATAGAAAATTAAAACATTATTTTTAAAAAATTCTGGTAAATTTGAGCACCATTTATATGCTATTAAAAGATAACCAAGGATCCCCACCAAGAATATCGTATTAGATATATAAATATTTTTATTTGTGAAACTGAAAAAGAAATTTGCAGCAAAGCCTAGTGAGAAAAATACAGATACAAAAGCTACGAGGTCATCACCAGGAAGGCTGGTTGAAAATAATTTAGAAAGGTTTTTTTCCATAATGTGGAGGATAATTCCTCCATTCCCCCCTTTCAAATATTAACTACTGACAACAAATCCAAATACTTCTGGACCAGTATGGATTCCGACTGCTGCACTTATTTGAGTAATATCCTTTATATTGAAATGTTGCACTAATCTATCTATATATTTCTTATATTCTTTACTACCATAGGCTGCTAAGAAATACGGATCACTTATTTGATGTTCTTTTAAGAAGCTTTCACCAAGCTCAATAAGCTTATTTACAAGTGAAGAAAGTTTTCTTTCCATTGCAATTGATTCTACGGCACCCGTTTCATCAACACTCAAAATTGGTTTTATTTTTAACATCTTTCCAAGTAAAGCCTTTGCTTTTCCAATTCGTCCGCCTTTTTCAAGGTATTTTAAATCCATAACGGCAAAGTACATTTTTAAATTTTTTCTTATCTTATCAACTATATCTTGTGTGAGTTCTATATCTTTTTCCGCATATTCAACTAGTTTTCTAAAAATTGCGTATGATTCTATGCTTGCGGTTTTTAAGTCTAAAACCTTTACTTTGTCTTTAAAATTCTGACTTATCATTTGGAACATATTAAATGTTCCGCTTAATTTGCTTGATAATGAGAGCATGTATATTTTGTCATATTCATCGTACAGCTTTTTAATTAACTCTTCAGTTTCTTTAGGATTAGGCAAAGAGGTTGAAAAACTCTCTGCATTTTTAAGCATCTCGTAAAATTGATCAACTGTTAAATTAACTTTGTCTACAAACTCTTTACCGTCAATTATAACCCTTAGTGGGGAAAAAAAAATTGGATATTTTGTTTTAACATTTGGCATATCAAAGGAAGAATCAGCTATGAATGCAATCATGTAACTATCCTCCCAAATACTTATGTGGATCTATTTCTTTTTTTATATCCTCTGTTACTATTATAACATTTTCTCCATCACAATGTAAAAAACCATCATCAATAACGTATTCATAAGTTTGTGTGTTATCTTTTGCAACAACCTTGTCAACTTTTAGTTTAGCAATTATAGGTGCACGCCTTTCAAGTAATCCCATTTCCCCTTCAACAGTTCTAACAGTTACCACGGTAACATCCTTTTCAAACATTAAACCGTTTGGCGAATAGATCTTTAGCTTCAAAACAATCCCTCCCATATAAAATGCGTGAGCAACTTGCCCACGCATTATTTTTTCTGTAATTGTTTTGCTTTTTCAACAGCCTCATCAATTGTTCCAACCATATAGAAGGCCATTTCTGGTAAGTCATCATATTTTCCTTCTAATATTTCTTTAAACCCTCTAATTGTTTCATTTATAGGAACATATTTTCCAGGAATGTTACTGAACTTTTCAGCAACGTGGACTGGTTGACTTAGGAATCTTTCTATTTTTCTAGCTCTTTGAACTATTAATTTATCTTCTTCAGAAAGTTCTTCCATACCAAGAATAGCAATAATATCTTGGAGATCTTTATATCTCTGCAATATTTCTTGGACACCTCTTGCTACTTCATAGTGTTCTTGTCCAATAATGTTAGGATCGAGCATTTTTGATGTTGAATCAAGAGGATCAACAGCTGGATATAGACCAAGTGCAGCCCTTCTTCTTGACAAAACAACCGTTGCATCAAGGTGAGTGAATGTAGTTGCTGGTGCAGGGTCAGTAATATCGTCTGCAGGAACGTAAATTGCTTGAACTGAAGTAATAGACCCTTTTTTGGTGGAAGTGATTCTTTCCTGTAATTCACCCATATCGGTTGCTAGCGTTGGTTGATATCCAACAGCAGATGGCATTCTTCCGAGTAATGCCGACACCTCACTACCTGCTTGAACGAATCTGAAGATGTTGTCAATAAATAACAATACATCTCTTCCTTCTACATCTCTAAAATATTCAGCCATTGTTAATGCAGTTAATGCTACTCTAAATCTTGCTCCTGGTGGTTCATTCATTTGCCCAAAAACAAGGACTGTGTTATCTAAAACTTCTGCTTCTTGCATATCAAGATACAATTCATTTCCTTCCCTAGTTCTTTCACCAACTCCTGCAAACATTGAAAATCCGTGGTGTTCAATTGCTATATTTCTAATAAGTTCCATAACCAAGACTGTTTTTCCAACACCAGCGCCACCGAAAAATCCTATTTTTCCACCTTTTGGGAATGGAGCAAGAAGGTCAATAACTTTTATACCAGTCTCTAAAATTTCAACTGATGTTGATTGTTCAGTGATTGAAGGTGGGGCTTTATGGATTGGCCAATATTCAACGTCTTTGATTTCATCTTCTTTACCATCTATAGGTTCTCCAATAACGTTAAACATTCTTCCAAGAGAACCTTTTCCAACGGGGACTTTAATTGGTTCTCCTGTGTTTTCAACCTCTAATCCTCTCATCAAACCATCTGTTGTATCAAGTGCAACAGTTCTAACAGCGTTATCACCAATTAGTTGTTCAACTTCAAGTACTAATTTTTTTCCTGTTTGTGGATTTATGACAACAAGAGCATCATATATATCAGGTAGATCTCCTTCTTCAAATTGCACGTCAACAACGGGCCCAATTACTCTTAGGATCTTTCCTTTAGACTTTTTTGACACTTTATATCACGCTCCTTTAAAATTATTCCTCTTGCAGTGCTTGAGCGCCAGAAACTATTTCAATAAGCTCCTGGGTTATTGAAGCTTGTCTTTCTTTATTGAACTCAAGAGTAAGTTCTCTAATCACTTCATCAGCGTTTTCTGTAGCATTTCTCATCGCATTTTGTCTTGAGTATAATTCACTAACTTTTGTTTCATATGCGTAAGAGTATATACTTGTTGCTACATAAAATACCAGAGCTGAATCTACTAGATTTTCTAGTTTAGGTTCGTATTCATATCTTGAAGATTTGGTGTTTTCAATTTCAATTGGGGTAAGTTGTACAATTTCAGGCTTTTGCATAAGTCTATTTTTAAATTTTCCGTATACTACAAAAATTTTTCCAACCCCATCATTTACTAAATCATTTGTTAATGTTTTGGCAAAATCAAATGTAGGAACATCATAAATTCTTTCATAAATTCTCCTGGTACTTTTATGTTTTTTAAAGAAGGGAATTGTTTTATTTCCTATCGCATAAACGTAATCAATACCTTCTTTTTCAACAAAATTCAATGCAGCTCTTCCTATTTCAGTTGGAAAAGCACCACACAAACCCATATCGGTTGAAATTACGACTAGAGCTTTTTTCCCTTCACCGGTTATAAATGGGTGACTACCTACAAATTCTATGTTTTCAAGAATTCGTTTTGTTTCATTTAAAAATTCTCTAACACCTTTCAAATTTTTTTCTATTTTCTTTACTCTGGCAGTTGCAACCATTTCCATTGCCTTGGTAATTTTTTTTAGTGATTCGGTTGATTGAACTCTCTTTTTAATTGAAAGTAGCTTTCCTCTACTCATTTAGCATCACTTCCCATATACTTTGACAAATTCACTTTTGAATTCTTCAATTGCTTCTTTTAGCATTTTTTCAGTTTCTTCTGAAAGATCTTTCTCCTCTCTAATTTTGTTTAAAATTTCTGACTTTTTATCTTTTAGAAATTCAATTAATTTTTTTTCAAAGAGTCTTACTTTTTCCACTTCAAGATCATCCAGATAGCCATTTATACCTGCATATAGAACAGCAACTTGTTCTTCAACTTCCATAGGAGCGTATTGTTCTTGTTTCATTAATTCCATTAATCTTTGACCTCTAGTAATTTGTGCTTGAGTTGCTGGATCAAGTTCTGTAGCAAACTGAGCAAATGTTTCAAGTTCTTGGTATTGAGCAAGATCTAGCTTTAATGACCCTGCGACCTTTTTCATAGCTTTAATCTGTGCAGCTCCACCAACACGAGAAACAGAAAGCCCTATGTTTACGGCAGGTCTTTGACCTGCATAGAAAAGAGATGGTTCAAGATAAATTTGTCCATCAGTTATTGAGATAACATTTGTTGGGATATATGCGGATATGTCATTTGCTTGAGTTTCAATAATTGGTAGAGCAGTTAAAGAGCCTCCACCGTATTTTTC
Source organism: Thermosipho globiformans (assembly GCF_003990895.1). Lineage (NCBI taxonomy): Bacteria > Thermotogati > Thermotogota > Thermotogae > Thermotogales > Fervidobacteriaceae > Thermosipho > Thermosipho globiformans. The sequence continues at coordinate 79,021 of NZ_BHXD01000003.1, read as the reverse complement.
ATCTAATCTTGCTGCTCTTTCAAGAAGTCTAGAGTGTAAATAGAAAACATCTCCTGGATAAGCTTCACGTCCAGGTGGTCTTCTAAGTAAAAGAGAAAGTTGTCTGTATGCAACAGCATGCTTTGAAAGGTCATCATAAATTACTAGTGCATCTTTTCCGTTATAGAGGAAATATTCCCCCATTGCACAGCCTGCATATGGAGCTATGTATTGCAATGCAGCATTATCTGCAGCACTTGCAACAACAACTGTGGTATATTCCATTGCTCCTGCTTCTTTTAATTTACTAACTAATCTTGCAACAGCAGACGCTTTTTGACCTATTGCAACATATACACAATATACACCTTTTCCTTTTTGATTTATTATTGTGTCAATTGCTATTGCAGTTTTACCTGTTTGCCTATCTCCGATTATTAGTTCCCTTTGACCTCTTCCAATTGGAATCAAAGCATCAATTATTTTTATACCTGTTTGAAGAGGTGTATCAACTGGTTTTCTGTAAATAACACCAGGTGCTTTTACTTCAACATCTCTAAATTCTTTTGCTTCAATTGGTCCGAGGCCATCTACAGGTTCACCAAGTGGGTTTACGACTCTACCAAGGAGTGCTTCACCGACAGGAACTTGCATTATTTTCTTTAATCTTCTTACAGTATGTCCTTCTTTAATTCCTTTATAATCACCTAGAATTATTATACCTACATTATCTTCTTCTAAGTTAAATGCAACGCCTATTGTCCCGGTTTCAACAAACTCAACCATTTCATTGGCCATAACGTTATTTAAGCCGTATGCTCTTGCAATTCCATCACCGACTTGTATAACCTTACCAACATCTTCTAAATTAATTTCTTCTTTGAACCCTTCAATTTTTGACTCAAGTACTTTTACAATTTCTCCGGGATTTATTCTCAAGATTTCACCCCTTTCTTAAGAAAAAAACTTCCTTAGCAATCTTGTCCATTCTTCCCTTTATTGACACATCTATCATTTTTCCAGCAAATTCTATAACTGCTCCTGCAATTAAAGATTCATCAATTGTTTCTTCAATTACAGGGGTTTTACCGACATATTTTTCTACAAAATCATTTATAACTTTTATCTCTTGGTCTGATAACTTTACAGCAGTTTTAACATTAACCAATATCTTATTTTCAATATCAATAGCAGCGTATTTATAAAGTGTTTGCATTTGAGGAATAAACTTTTCTCTTTTGTTCTCAAAAACGATATTAATAAAATTAAAGAAGGGTTCATCAGGTGTTTCTTTAAAAACTTCCTCAAATGCTTGTTTTATTACAAGAACCTTTTGTTCTGATTTTACAATTGGATTATTGAAAAATGTTGCAAAATTTTCATAAATATCCTTTACAAAAGATAGAAATTCACCATATTTTTCAATTTTATTTAATTTTTGTCCAACAATCAATAACGCTTTAACATATTTGCCGGCAATAACAGAATATCTCATTTTTCAGACCCCTTTAAAACTTTCACAAGATATTCTCTCTTTGCCTTTTCATCTAAAGTACCTTTGAGAACTTTCATTGCAAGAGCAACCGCGATTTCTCCAACCCTTTGTTCCACTTCCTTTATCATTTCTGCACGTTGTCTTTCAATTTCATCTTTTGCTGCAGCTATGATTTTAGAAGCTTCATCTTCTGCTTTTTTCTTGGCATCGCTTATAATATTTTCAGCTTCGTCTTTTGCCTTTTTTATTATTGAATCAGCTTCGTTTCTAATTTTCCTTAGTTCTTCTGTTGCTTCATTTTTAAGCTCTTCAGCTTCTTTTCTTAATTGTTCAGCTTTTGCTATTTCTCCCTCTATCTTTTCTTTTCTTGCGTCCATAACCTCAAAATATTTATCGTAGAGGAATTTCTTTAAGAAGTATAAAAGTAACAAAAAACTCATCAGTTGTACAACTGATGTCAAATTAATTTCAAACATATCCATAATATCGCCTCACATTATAATGTAAGAAGTATTAAGAAAGCAATCAAAAGGGAGTAAATACCTGTTGATTCAGCAACAGCGTCTGCAAGTAACATACGAGTTGTGATTGTTCCGACCATTTCAGGTTGTCTTGCCATTGCATCCATTGCGTGTGCACCAATGTTACCTTCACCGATACCAGGACCAATAGCACCTATACCCATTGCAAGACCAGCACCAATTGCTTTACCCATAATGATTAATGCATCTGCCAAGCTTTTTTCCATAAGTACCAACCTCCTCTTAAAGATTTATGATATTTTTTCTGAAATATATGCAACTGCTAACATTGAAAACACTAGTGCTTGAACCAAACCAACAAACATACCAAAGTATCCCCAAAATACAACAGGCATAAATAAATACTTAACTAGATACGAAAGCATAAACGTTAAAATTGCACCTCCACCAATATTTCCAAAAAGCCTTAATGAGTGAGAGATTGGTTTTGCAAGTTCACCAATGATGTTCATCGGAAGCATTATTGGTGTTGGCTCCATCCATGATTTAAGCCATCCGCCAAATCCCTTTGCTTTAATTGCAAACGCATGGCTTATTACAAAGACCATTAATGCATAAGTTAGATTTGTATTCAGATCAGCGGTTGGTGAAAACCAAGTATCCTGGAAGAGAGTAAATTTAACGTGACCATCTACCACACTTACATTTATACCTGGAATTGCACCACCAATTATATTAGCGATTGATATGTAGATAAACAAGGTGGTTGCAATCATAAAGGTAGGCTTTACAAACTTTGGATCATCAATAACACTTTCTACAACTTCATACATAAAGTCCATTACTGATTCAGATAGAGCTTGCTTTCTATCAGGAATAACTTTAAAATTTTTTCCAACGCGTACTGCGAAAATAATAAGGCCTATAATTATAGCCCAACTCATTATTAGAGTTAGAGGATTAATTCGTGTGTACCAAGCTTTTGTATCAGAAAATTGTACTATCCATCTGTTGGCAAGTCCTTTTGTTACCTCAGCAGTGTCTTTCGGCACAAAGTAGATGGCATTGATAATTCCAACTACAGTATAAATTATTAAAAATATTAAAAGACCTGTGCTAATCTTTTTTTTCATGCCAGCCACCTCCAAATAAAAAGCCCACAAAATACGCAGAAATTTTTACATTTATCAATCCTAAAAAAGCACTAATAATTGCTGTGAGTTTTTCTTCAAAAATGACTCCCACTAAAAGAAAAATACTGGCTGAAAAAATGTAACGAATGTAGTATCCTTTTTTGCTGATTTTTCTTTTCAAATTCAGACTAATTATATCGTAATATAGCGAAATTATGTATAAAATTGCGCCAAGTGTACCTAAAATGTAACTTACTATAAACGTCGTTTTGTTTTTTGTAATAATACTACCAATAGCTATTACAATTAAAGCTATAAATATTATAACATAAATAAATTGTTTAACTATTTTTTCGTCTTTCATTTTTATCAACCTTTTCAACTTCTTTCAGCAGTTGCCGTATAGCATTATAAATACCGGATATAGCACCGAAAAACAGAAAAATAATTACGAATAATTTGTCTTTTTCAAAAATTTTATCAAGCCATTTTCCAATAAAATAGCCTATTACGATATTACCTATTACCGTTGCTCCAAAAAGAGTTAAAAGATTTAATTTGTTTAATTCTTTTACGACATTATCCTTTTTCATACTATAAAAATATCTCTTGGAAGACTACTTAAAACTTCACAGCCGCTTTCAGTGAGTAGAATATCGTCCTCGATTCTAATACCAAACTTGTTTGGTAAATAAATTCCTGGTTCTACAGTTACAACGGAATTTGCTGGTAATTTTTCATTGTTTAAATAACTTAATCTTGGTTCTTCATGCACTTCTAAACCAATGCCGTGGCCTAGTGAGTGCCCAAAATACTCCCCGTATCCTTCATTTTTAATGTGTTCTCTAGCAGCGAGGTCAATTTCAGCACCTGTTAAAGATGCTCTAGCAATTTCTATAGCTTTTTCTTGAGCTTTGTATACAACATTGTGAACTTTTTTGACTTCTTCAGAAGGCTCACCGATACAGAATACTCTAGTTAAATCACTTGCGTATCCTTTGTAAAATGTCCCCCAGTCAACAACAACAGGCTCGCCTTTTTCTATGTTTTTTTCACTTGCTATTCCGTGTGGAAGGGAACCACGCCATCCGGACGCAACGATTGTATCAAATGAAAATTTATCTCCACCAAGCATTTTAATTTGGTATTCAAGGTAAGCTGCAAATTCTTTTTCAGTCATACCAACTTTAACGATTTCTAGAGTTTTTTTGAAAGCTTCTTCTGCAATATAAATTGCCTTCCTTATTAATTCAATTTCCTCATCTGTTTTCACTGCTCTAAGTCTCAAAAGCTCTTGCGAGACATCTATAAATTTAACACCATCAAGCTTATTGATTAAATATTCCATAACTTTTGCTGACGTTTTATCTTTTTCAATTCCAACCTTTTTTGCTTTAATATCTTTTAGGAGTTCAACCATAAGATCTAAAAATTTTTTATCACCTTTGAACTTTACAAGATCAAATTCTGATTCCAATTTTACTTGCTGCCAATATCTTGAATCAGTTGCAATTATCCTTTTATCTTTTGAAAATATTACACCAGAAAAGCTTCCACTAAAACCAGAAATAAATCTTGTAGTTGGTTTGTTAGAGCCTTCAAAATTAAGAACTAATAAGGTATCTAATCCTTTTTCGTTTAGTAAATTTACTAAATTCATCATTTTCCCCCTTTCATTTTTTACTTGGTGTGCCTGGCGGGATTTGAACCCGCAACCTCTGGATCCGGAGTCCAGGGCTCTATCCAATTGAGCTACAGGCACTTACCTAGACTAATATAATTTTACCACCACTTTTCAAAAAATTCTTTCCAGTTTTTTCAAATTCTTTTTTTGTAATAACTATATTATATTTTTTGTCCAGTGTGTCGGGATTTGAATACGTAAAATTTCCAATACTTAAATGCAAAAAAGCTATTGAATAATCTTTAGTTAATGCGTCACCTTTAACCTTTTTTGAAGGTGGAACTTCATAAAATAATACGTTTTCTTCCTTTAGATTTAAATTTAAAAATTTTTCTTTTCTAAATTTTTGAGCAACACTTGGATTTTGTGCAAAGTCCATAAAGATTTGTCTTGCACTAAAAGCGTCGTCATCTTTAATACCAAAGGAGCTTGCCATTTTTGTAGTTAGCCGTTCATCTATTAAAAAAACGTCGTAGCCTTTTTCCAATAATTTATTTGCAAATGTTAGAACTTTAAGACTTTGTGTCGAATAATTCCCACTCATTGATAGTGGTATTCCCAATATTATTTTTTGACTTTGAGTATTTAAAATAAACTTCATTATATCTTTAGTTTTTACAGTGCCACTTTTTGAAATAAAATTGTTTCCAATTGCATATCCACATTTACTATTTCCATAGTCAATTGCTATTATCATTATACACCTCTATATCTCAAGATATGTATCATACATATCCCTTTCTTCTATCATTTTATAAATATCCTTTATTGAGTTGTTTAGTAAGAACATAGTGTATCTTTCAAAATATCTAAGTTCAAATTCACGTTCAACATTTCTGAGAATTTTCTTAATTTCTTTGTAATCTTTTATTGCTTGATTTAATATTTTAGGTGAAATTGATACATTTTTGGAAAACTCCAAAAATTCTTCTTTGTTTTTTATATTATTTTCAAAGAATTCTTTTACTACATTTTCTAGGTTTTCTGGAAATAGCTTTTTTAGATGTTCCATTCTTTTTTTAGCATCCTCTTCGTTGTAATAAAGTTGCAAAATGGTATATGAATCACCTGAAACTGCGTCTATCAATTCTTTAACAGAAAGTGGGAAATCAAAAAGTCTTATTTCTGAACCATTTGGAAGCATTGATGGAAGTCCATCAGAATTTGTTGATGATACTAATTTTTTTATTCTTCCTTTTTTAATAAGTGTACTTATAGCCTTTTTTTGGAAATCCTCTAAAATAGGGCTGTAGAATACTAAATCTTTAAATTTGTACCCCTTAGTAATTAATTTTTCATAGAATTTTGTTACGTAGTTATAGTTTGAAAACAAGAATGCAATAGAATCAACGTCATAATCGATTGTCTTTTTTGAATTTCTTCTATCTTCAAGTCCAAAATTTAGTTTTCTTTCTTCGCTGTACAAAGGAATGTTAGTATCAAATTTATAAAGGCTTGTGATTATTAATTTATCTTTTTTTAATTTTTTTAAAAGCTTTTCATACATCTCAGTAGAGAGAGCTGACAAAATATGTATTTCATTTAATACAATAAAGTCGAAATCATCAACTGGAATTTGTTCTTCAACTAACATTACTGCGTTTGTAATAACGTGATTTGAAATTTTTCTATTTAAAGAATTTACAAATGAAAGATCCTTAGGTGAATGTCTTGAGAGGCTTTCATATACATGAAGTGCTTCAATGTTATTTGGATTTACTATTAAAGTTCTTCCTTTTTGCATTAATAGCATTAAAAATGCATTCCTTGTCATTGGATCCATTTGTAAAACAAAAGGTCTTTGGACATGAAGATACTTTTCAACTTTTTCATACCTTTGAGAAAGCTCATCAAAAACTCCAAAGTGTTTAAATTCTTCTTCTTTTTGTGATTTCCAGTCATTTGTAAATGAATAGATAAAGTATTTGTCGTTGTAATCTTCTTCATGGATGGAAGAAATTTTAAAATCTAAAATATTTAAAATTGGACCGACTCCATTTTTTCTTATATTTGCAACAACATCTAATGATGTAAGAAATGCTTGAATTGCAGGTATATCATAATAATTTTTTCTAAGACCAAATCCGATACCTTCCACAGTTTGTTTGTTTTTTCCTTTAAGGATCATCCTTACGTTGGAGTTGGTATTTCCAAAGAATCGTATTCTATCAACAATACTATCTTTAATTAAGAAAACAGGTTCAGGATTTCCATGGCCAAATGGTTCCAAATACCTGAGAGAATCTATGATTTCATCATTTATATCATCGACTTCTAAAATAGAATCTATCTCAATTTTTGAGTCTACTTCGAAAAAAGTATTTCCAAATTTTTCTGATATTGCTTCGATTAATTCTGGTATTTTTTCATCCTTTATACTAAAGCCAATTGCCATTGGATGACCCCCAAATTCTTCAAAATAACTTGCAAAATCTGATAAAACTTCTAAAATATTTACACCGTCCACACTTCTACCTGAACCTCTTCCAATTCCGTTTTCCAAAGATACAACTAAAGAAGGTTTGTTATATTTTTGAACTAATTTTGTAGCCACAATTCCTAAGACACCTGCATGCCAGTTGTTGCCGCTTACAATTAAAATTGGCAGATCTTTAATTTTAGAATGTTCAATTTTTTCTATTGCCTCTTTGAAGATTTTGTTTTCAATCTCTTGTCTAGTAAAATTGTACCCCATTAGCATTTCAGCAAGTTGTTCTGCAGAAGATATATTATCGGTCATTATTAGTTTGTAAGCATCTTCTGCAGAATAAAGTCTTCCTGCTGCATTCAATTTTGGTGCAAGTCGATATCCAATATCTTGACTTGATATATTTGTAATATTTAATTTTTTCATAAGTTGTAAAAGACCAATTCTGTTAGTTGCGTTTAGTCTTTTTAAACCTTCTTTTACTATATATCGATTTTCATCTACCAAATCCACCATATCGGCTATTGTTCCTAGTGCAACAATATCTAATACTTCATCGACTTTATCACCTGGAATTCCAAGTTCTTGTGCAACAGCCGAAATTAATTTATATGCTACTCCAACTCCTGCAAAATCCCTGAAAGGGTATGTTTCATCTTCTCTTTTTGGATCAACCACAGCGTGAGCTTCAGGAATTTTATCTTTGATCGTATGATGATCGGTTATAATGACGTGCATCCCTAGTTTTCTTGCTTTTTCTACTGCTTCAAAACTTGTTATTCCGCAATCAACGCTCAGTAGAACTCTGTAGCCTTTTTTAAAATATTCTTCTACAACCTGTGGTTGTATACCATAACCCTCGTCAAGGCGGTTTGGAATGTAATAATCAACTTTCCAGCCGTATTTTGAAAGGAAAGTCACAAGGGTAGCTACACCAGTGATGCCATCTACATCGTAATCACCATAAACAAACACTGGAAGCTTTTTTTCTCTTGCTTCCAATAAATACTTAACAGCCTTATCCATGTCTTTTAGCAAAAATGGAGAGCGAAGGTGTTTTTTAGATGGGTATAGGAATTTTTCAATTTCTTCAAAATCTGTATAACCTCTTGTTACCAATAACTGAGAAGTTAAAAATGGAAGATTTAACTCCTCAGAGATCTTCTGAGCAAGCTCCTTATTAAATTTTTTTAATTCCCATTTCACTATCCTACTCCTTTCTTTTTTATTTTTTCTTTTGTAATTATTTTACCACAACTAAAATTTAATTAAAAGAATTTAATTTTTTTTAAAAAATGTTGTATAATATAATTGCATTTCTAGTTTTCTCTCCGTCTTTTTCTTTTTTCTTTTTTCTTATTGTGTCCCATGTTCCACCAGCAACATTTTGTAAACAGAAACAAGCTTTACCAAAAAACTTCATAGGAGGTGGAATTATGAGGAACACCCCTTACTATTGGCTAGTTCTTCTTGGAGAAAAAGAGTACCATATTTTACCAATACTTTTTGTTCCATCTCAATCCCATGTCGATAACATTCTTGAAACGATTTACAAAAACAAACTTATTGATTTTGAAGTCAAAAGGGTAATGTTTTCAGATAATTTTGAAGCAGTTAAGAGGGTTACTGAAAAATATCTTAATTAAGAAGGGTGGTTTTATATGTTGAAAAATGGTATTGCTTACAAGGCTCTTGTTAGGTTTTCAGTTATAGATAGTACACAAATTGTTAGGACTGCAACAGAAAAACATGGACTTTCTCCAATTTCTGCGGTAGCATTAGGAAGATTGTTGACTGGAGCTGCATTAATGATTCCTTGGCTTTCTGAAAAAGAAACATTAACCTATATTATAGAAGGTTCAAATCAAATAAAGTACATAGCTTCTCAAGCAAAAAGTGATGGTACTGTAAGAGGCTATGTTATCCCAAAGATAGTTGAAACAATGACAAACGAACTTGGAAAATTTGATTTAAAAAAGGCTATAGGAAGAGGTACATTAAAGGTAGTAAGAGATCTAAATTTAAAAACTCCATATGTTACACCAGTTGAGTTAGTAAGCGGAGAAATAGCAGAGGATCTTGCGCATTATTTTGCTGTTTCAGAGCAGCTCCCAACTGCTATAGCACTTGGAGTTTTAGTTGACAAAAATGGTATTAAAAAAGCCGGTGGAATAGTTATTCAAATTTTGGATAAAAATTTACCTGAAAGTGATATACTAGAAATTGAGAAAAAATTTAAAGAAGTTACTCCGATATCAAACTTTTTAGAGAATAATACTGCTGAAGATGCTGTAAAACATATATTTGGGGATAAAATTGAAAAAATTGAAGAAAGAGAAGTAGAATTCAAATGTAATTGTTCATATCAAAAGGCTGTTGAGTCATTAAAGCTTTTAAAAGTAGATGAGCTTAAAGAAATGTTAAATGAAGGAAAAGCTGAAGTTGAGTGTAAATGGTGTAGTGCAAAATATTATATTGAAAAAGAGGATATCGAAAAGATTTTGGAGGAAAAAGAGGGAAAATGAGTATTTCATCTAAAGTGACTTATATAACCACTGTTATTACAGCTATTACAATGGCAATAGTTTTAATTCTTTTATACTCAAGTATTCGGTTTATGATCTATCAGTCGACTAAAAAAGATCTAATTGAAAGTGTTAGACCATGGCTTGTTACACCAATGGGGAGGATGCACAATCCCAAAAATGATATTTATATTTCAAAAGATGGGGTTGTTGTTGTTGATCCTTACAAAATTGGGCCAGTAAATAAAATAGGAAAGTTTGAGATTAATGGTAGAACTTACCTTTTTTTAAAAGCAGAAAATTTGATAGTTGGAAAAGATATTACTCCTATAGTAAATTACTTAAATAACATAAAGAAAATTTTTGTGTATATTTTTGTTATTTCATTGTCACTTATTAGTTTTCTTACATACTTTATAACAAAGAAATCTACAAAGCATTTAAGAAATTTTGTCAGTGAACTTTCAAAAATTAAAGGTGATAATTTAAGTTATAGATTTATAAAGCCGAATACTCATGATGAGGTAGATGAACTTGTTGAAAAATTTAACGAACTTATGGATCGTGTTGAAAAAAATTACAAGCTTCAAGAAGAATTTGTATCAAATGTATCTCATGAATTAAAAACTCCAATAGCAAACTTAATAGGTTATTCGAAAATGCTTGAAAGATGGGGCCACAAAGATGAACAAATTTTAAAAGAGGCTATAGATTCTATTTCTCAAACTTCCAAACAGATGAAAGACTTGGTTGAAAATATGATATTACTTTCAAAAAATCTGGAACTTGATATGGAACAAATTAATTTGAGAACACTAGTTGAAGGGATAGTAGTAGGATATAAAGATAGTGAAATTAAAATAATCGGAGATGGAACAATTTTGGCCAATAAAGAAGCTTTAGAGATTGTAATTAAAAATTTAATTGAGAATGCTATATATCATGGAAAAGTACCTATTGAGATAAAATTGTACCAAGACAGAATAGAAGTAACAGATCATGGAGAAGGTATAAGCAATGATTTAAAAGAAAGGATATTTGAGAAATTTCATAAGTCGAGAAAATCTAAAGGTCATGGATTAGGACTATATATAGTAAAAAAACTTTGTGATCAAATGGGGCTTAATATTTACATTAAGGATGATAAATATACCACATTTGTAGTTGAAAGGAGTGAAAAAGATGAAAACTGATATTGAAATTGCAAGAGAAGCAAAATTGGAGAAAATAACAAAAATAGCAGAAAAAATAGACATACCAGAAGAATATGTAGAACCATATGGAAAGTACATAGCAAAAGTTGATTTAAAAATATGGGAAAAAGTTAAAAATAACAAAGATGGAAAGTTAATTTTGGTAACTGCAATGACACCAACCCCAGCCGGAGAAGGTAAAACAACAACAAGTATAGGACTTTCTATGGCGTTAAATAGACTCGGAAAAAAATCAATAGTAACACTTAGAGAGCCATCACTTGGTCCGGTATTTGGAATTAAAGGAGGGGCTGCTGGTGGTGGCTATTCTCAAGTTCTCCCGATGGAGAATATAAATCTTCATTTTACCGGAGATATACACGCAGTTTCAGCGGCTCATAATTTGATATCAGCAGTAATAGATGCACATATAAAGTTTGGAAATGAGCTTGGGATTGACCCCACTCGTATATATTGGAAAAGAACCATGGATATGAATGATAGGGCTCTTAGAAATATAGTTGTAGGTCTTGGAGGAAGTGCAAATGGACAACCACGTGAAGATGGATTTATAATTACTGCTGCATCTGAAATTATGGCTATTTTGTGTCTTGCTAAAGATCTTAAGGATCTAAAAGAAAGACTTTCGAATATAGTTGTAGCTCAAAGTTATGACAAAAAGCTTATTAAAGTAAAAGATTTAAAAATTGAAGGAGCACTTGCAGTTTTATTGAAAGATGCTATTAAACCTAATCTTGTTCAAACAATTGAAAATACACCTGCATTTGTACACGGAGGGCCATTTGCAAATATTGCCCATGGAACAAATAGTATAATTGCAACAAAATTAGCATTAAAGCTTTCTGATTATGTAGTAACAGAAGCAGGATTTGCAGCAGATTTAGGTGCGGAAAAGTTTCTTGATTTTGTTTCACCGACAGCAGGTTACGATGTGAATGCAGTTGTTGTAGTTGCTACAATAAAAGCTTTAAAATACCATGGTGGTGTAAAGAAAGATGAGCTTGACAAAGAAAATGTTGAAGCTATGTTAAAAGGTATGGAAAATCTTAGAGTTCATGTTGAAAATTTGAAAAAATATAACGTTCCAGTTGTAGTGGCTCTTAATGTGTTTGGAAGTGACACACAAAGAGAATTAGATGAATTTTCAAAGAATTGTGAAATTCCTCATGCACTTGTTTATGCATTTGAAAAGGGCGGAGAAGGTGCTATTGATTTAGCAAATCTTGTTCTTGAAAACATAAAAGAAGATCAATATAAACCTTTAATAAATGCTGGAATGAATCTTGAGGAGAAAATTGAAACACTTGCAAAGGAAATTTACAGGGCAGGGAACGTGATTTATACCGATAAAGCAAAAAGTAAATTAAAATTCTTAAAAAAGCATGGATATGATACACTACCGGTAATTGTTGCAAAAACACAATCAAGTATTTCTGATGATCCAAAAAAGATTAATGCGCCATCTGGTTATACTTTTACAATAAGAGACTTTGAACTTTCAGCTGGCGCAGGATTTATAGTAGCACTTGCCGGTGACATTATGAGAATGCCAGGGCTTTCAAAAATTCCAAATGCGGTTAATATAGACATTGATGAAGAAGGAAATATAATCGGGCTATCATAAAATAAACAGCTCCCGATCGGGAGCTGTTTATTTGTAAACACAAATTCTATCTTTTCCTGATTGTTTTGCCTTATATAAAGCTTCATCAACTTTTTTAAAGGTTGCTTCAGGATCATCTTTGCCATTATAGCTTACAACTCCAAAGCTAGCTTTTAGTTTTTCATTTTTAATTTTTATTTCATTAATAATTTTTTTAAGCTCTTTAGATAGTTTTTCAGCATTTTCTAAATTAGTGTTTGGCAATATGATTAGAAATTCGTCACCACCCCATCTAAAAAAGAAGTCAGTTTTTCTAAGCCTTTTTTGGACTTTTTCTGCTACCTTAATTAAAACTTCATCACCAAAGTGGTGACCATATTTATCGTTAATTCCTTTAAAGTTGTCAAGATCAAACATTATTAGTGAAAAAGTTTTTCCTTCCCTTTTACACCTATTTATTTCCTCTGAAAGTTTTAATTCAAAATAGTTTTTGTTGTATATACCTGTTAGTGCATCAGTAATTGCCATATTTAGAATTTTTTCAATCTTTCTTACATTTGAAATGGCAAGTCCGAAGACATCTTTGATAGTTACCAAAAAGTTTACGTATGAATCAAAATACTGATAGAACAAAAATTTTCCAACTTTTAAAAATCCATATATTTCATCGTTGTATTTGATTTTTACGATTATTTCAATGTTATTGTTTATTTTATATTCATCTCCTTTTAGAATATCATTCCCTTCAAATGGGAAATATTCTATTATTTCTGGAGAAAGTAATATTTTAATCTGATCGACTATTACACTTATTAGTTCATCTTCTTTCTCAATTTTTGAACTTGATATTCCCGATAAAATATCGAAAGCTGCCATGTAATTACTTTTTTCCATAGTAAGTTCTTTTATTTTCTTTGCAGCTTTTATTTCTGCCAAAATTTTATTTATTAAAAGTTCAAAATAATCAAGTCCTATGTCTTCTATAGTGTAAGGCAATTCAAGAAAATTTGAAAAATCTTTTAATATAGCTTCGATATTCTTTTCAACTTTTGTATTTAATAAGACTATTTTATTTGTGGTTTCTTTAAAAAAGCTTTGTGCAATTTCTTTATCAAAACCATATGAGGATAAATTTTCTTTCCACCTAACAAGCCACCCTGGAGTTACAAGATATGCTCCTTCACTAAGATATTTATCTATATTTGTTTTTCCAAACATGTAAAAGCAGTTTTCAAATTTGTATAGCTTTATTTGATTTAAATATTTTTCTGGTATCTTTTTTAAGATATCACAAAACTTACAGCAAAAAATAACTAAATTCTTGCTTTCCAAAAGTTTCTTTTTTATTTTATAATTTCTATTTTCCTTTTTTAAAGTACAAAAAGAAGGGAAAGTGATAATTTCAATTTTTTCATCTAACTTTTTAGATACTGTTTCAAACTCTTTCCTAAAATTTTCACAGATAAGGAAAGTAATTTTTTCCAATTATTTCACCCTCTTATTGGATATGCCCCATATTTTTGTACTGAGTCAGAAATTGAAAGTAATACCTCTTCACTTACATACCATGGAATTTCACCATGGGTATCACCTATTATAAATCCTCCTCCTTTTGCACCTTTTAGTATTAATTTTTTAACCTTTTCTTCAGCTTCTTTAACTGTCCAATGTCTCATTGATATGCAATCAAGATTTCCAACGAATGCAATTTTTCCTTTAAAAGTTTCTTTTAGTTTTTCTATATCATCGTCTATTCCAAAACTTACTACACTTACTTTTGGATCAATAATATCTTCTACAGAATCTGATACTCTAGCAGATGCCATATGTATGGCAATAGGGCCTGCAATCCTTTTAAACATTTCTTTTGCAACTAAAAAACCAGTTTCTTTAAGAACTTTTTTGGGCATTATTTCTGTTGATAGAAGAGGATCGAAATATACAATTATATCAGCACCAGCTTTTAATTGTATGTTTGCAAAAATTGTTGAAAATTCCATATTTTTTTTCATTAATTTCCAGAAATAATCTCTTTGAAAATATATTAATTCTATATATTTATCAAATCCCATTTGCATTATTGGAAGTGAAAATGGAGAAATTATAACCCCTATAACAGGGATATCGGTGTTTTTTAATGCATTTTCAGTCTCAAAAACCTTCTTCAAGACGGAAGAATTTCTTACATCTGGGATTTTTAAGTTATCAATATCTGAAAGTTTTTTAATAATAGGTTCTCCTGCATTTGGAGGACCATTGTCAATAAATATACTTTCTCCTCCAAATGCTTCCATTTCAAGAGAAGCATAGAAAAATGCATAATAAAAATCATGATTATATTTTTCTCTTAATTTTTTTTGGGCATATACAACATTTTCTGACTTTGAAAAGTACTCTTTTATTGTTATACCAAGTTCTTTTGCACCATAAAATGTAAAAGCTAAAAAAAGTGGCACTTTATCTGGCTCTTTATATGACAATGCTTTTAATGTTCTTTCTCTAGATGTTATATTTTTCATTTTCTACCATCCTTTTTACGATTTTTACTGCATCAGTTGCTGTTTCACCAAATTCATCTGCTTTTACCTCTTTCCACAAGCTTTTGTCGATTTTAAAAGGTGCACCTCCAACAACTATTTTTATTTCTGGATTTTTTTCTTTTAATTTTTCGGTTAGATCTTTTACTTTCAAAGCAGCGGGTAACATTAATGTAGATACCAGCAAGATATCAACTTTATCTTTAGCTGAAAGATTGACAACTTCATCAACCTTTCTTCCAATACCATAATCTTTAACTACAAAACCTGCTGAATTCAAAAATGATAGAACTATTTTTCTACCAAGTCCGTGATAATCTTCCAGAGTAACGATTGCAATATTTAAATTATTTTGCTTCTTTTTATTATTTGAGTTATTGTTTTTTTTGAAATATTTATTTACCATTTCTTCTGTAATAATGCCTATCAAATAATACTGTGCAAGAGAAATTTCACCTGTTTCCCACATTATACCGACCTTGTCCATAACTTCAGTAAGGATTTTTTCAGTGAAGACAAGAGCATCTTTTTTATTAAAAATATCTTTAAACAATTTTTCAGTCATTACTTTATTTCCTTCAAGCATATATTCTAAGAGTTTTTCAGAAATATTGTTCATCATATTCCTCCAAAATATTATTTTCAAAAATTATTTTATCATATATATAATTTAAAAAACAATTGTCTTCGAATTTATTATATTGTATAATTAAAAGACATTGAAAAATATTTTTGAAAAGGAGGATTTATATGAAAAGAAAACTTTTTGTTCTAATTTTAATGGTTATATCTGTACTTTCTTTTACCAATGTAACATTTAAAGGGATTACACCATTTTTAAGTAATAGTGATTACGTTCTTTCAAATGATAAAATTGTAGCAAGTTTTACTAAAGAAGGTATATTGGAAAATCTTGCACAAAAGGATGTAATGTATGATGCGATTGATAATTTATATTACGCACTAGATAAAAAAAGAGTGTATTTTAACAACTCACAAATACTTGATGATAAGTTAATTGCATTTGGTACTAATGGGGATAAAAGTGTTAAAGCTGAATATTCACTTGCTTCAAATGGTCTACATGTGAAAATTACAACTGATTCTACTTCACAAGAATTAAGAGTATTTTTCAAAGACAGTGATGTTAATCCTGTAATTTTAAAAGGCAAAAATTATCATTTTGTTCAAGGTAGCCATGTTGCATATGCAATTTCATTCCCAAATTCAATGTCTATGTACAGAATTGGGGCACTTATGATACTAAATAGAACTCCAAAAATAGACAACGGAAAATTTTCTTTTGAGTTTGATATACTTGTTGATAAAGATGTATTTAGCTTAAAAAAAGATCTTGATCTGGTAAAAGATACTTTTAATATGAAAGTTGTTGATGAAAAGGGACGCCCAATAAATGATTTAAAAGTAGTTGTTTTGAATAATTATACTCCTTTGGATATTTCAACTACATCAAAAGATGGTGAACTTGTCTTTTCATTACCACAAGGAAATTATAAATATCAAATTTTAAATCTTGATTTAGAAATTAAGGATGTTGAAGATGGAAAGATTATAATAAGCCTTCCTGAAAATCTTGGTTTTAAATGGAAACCGTATCTTACGTCTCTTTCGACTAATAGTGTTTATGTTGCTTTTAGAACAAACAAACCTTCTACCGCATTAGTTTTATTTGATCATAGCAAAGTAATTGATAACTTGTACGATACTTTCCATATGATTAAACTTGATAACCTTAAACCTATGACTACTTATGCAGCAACTGTAATTGTGGGAAATTCATTAATTGATAATGTATATTTTAAAACAGCTGGTCAGGAGAGATATAAATTTCTAGTATATGGTGATACAAGGACAAATAATGATTGGCATAAAGTAGTTTGTGATGAAATGGCAAAAGAGAATGCATTGTTTGTTCTTCACACAGGTGATCTTGTTGAAAGTGGAATTGTTCCAATTGATTGGGATAGGTTCTTTGATGCTGTACATGATCTTTATTCAACAACTCCACTTTTCCCAACTCTTGGGAATCATGAACACAATTCTATATTGTACTATCAAGCATTTATGACAGCCGAAGGTGGAGGCGATTTTCATAAGCAGTGGTATTCTTTTGATATTGGACCTGTTCATTACATTTTTCTTGATAGTGACGTAGAACAAAATACCGTCGAAGATTCAATCCAGACTGAGTGGTTAGAAAATGATCTAAAAAATACAAATAAACCTTACATCGTTGTTTTGTTTCATCATCCATTTTTCTCAAATGTGAAAAACAGAGGGCAACAATTTAGACCAACCTGGCATGATTTATTTGTAAAATATAAAGTTTCCGTGGTATTTAATGGACACATACATCATTATGAGAGATTTTACAAAGATGGTGTTATGTATGTTACAACTGGTGGTGGAGGAGCTCCACTTGGTTTTGGTCTATACTCAAGTGATGTTTCTTTCCTTCCATTTTCAAAGGCAGCATATGCAGGTTATTTACACTATATAATTGGGAATATAGAAGATGATCATATACAATTTATAGTAAAAGCGGTTGGAAAGCAAGAAAATAACAAGCTGAAAAAAGTAAATCAAATTTTAGATGAATTTATAGTTACCCCAAGAAAATAAATTCAACCAAAATATTGCCCCAAATGTCTGGGGCAATATTTTTAGTTAGTAAAATCAAGTAAAATTCCTTTATTTTTTACAAACTCAATAAATTTTTTGTAAGTTTGATGGTTTACAAGAGTTGATGAATCACCAATACAAATTAATTTTCTTTTTGAACGTGTAAGTGATACATTTAAACGTCTCAAATCTGTTAAGAATCCTAATTCTTTTCTCTGATTTGATCTAACAAATGAAATGATTATAACTTCCTTTTCTCTTCCTTGAAATCCATCAACTGTATTAACTTCTACTCCAAGATTGAAAGATTTAATTAAATCGACTTGGTCATCGTAAGGTGTTATAACACCAATATATTCTCTATTTAATCCAAGTTTTAGAAATCTTTTAACAATATCTTTTACAATATTTGCTTCAAGCTCGTTGAAATATGAAGTTGAATCCTTTTTTTGGCTTTCTGTCTTATCTTTTCTATTTTTTGTATCAATGAAAATAATTGCATTTTCAGGTTTTGTGATTTTATCATTTCCCTCAAATCCAAGATCTTTTAAAGTTATATTTCCAACGCCTGATTTGAGTTTTCCATTGTAAAATTCTTTATTTGGAAGTTCCATTATCTTTTCATTCATTCTATATTGAATATTGAGAAGTTCTTTCATGTGTGGATATTTATCAACGAGTATTTCAAATAACGTTATAGAAAGTTCTTTTGCTTTTTCAGAGATAATAGTTGGTGGAAGCTGTTTATGATCTCCGGCTAACACGAATTTTTTACCTTTTGAAAGTGGAATTAAAATACTAGGTATAGTAGTTTGTGCTGCTTCATCTATAACAACAACATCAAATTCAAATTCCTTTAAAATTTCTGAATATGAGGATGAGTTTGTTGAAAATACAACACTTGAGTTTTCAATTATATCTTTTGAAATCTCTTCTTCAAGTTTTTCCATTTCTTCTTTGATTTTCTCTATTTTATTGTTTAAAGTTAACCATTCAGCCATGGCATTTATCATTTTTAATGGTATTCCTCGTGTTGTTTTACCTTCTTTTGAAAGCTTCAGAATTTGTTCATCCGAAAGTCCGCGTCTCCACTTTTGTATAGGCTTTTGAAATTTCTCTCTTTCTTCTATTAAATTTGAAAACTTTTCTTTTAATTTATTGAGTTCTTTATATCTTTCATGTTTTTCTATTTTGAACAAAAGAGTAGAGGATAAAAGTTTTTTTGATACTCTTGAAGGATGACCAATTCTAACATGAGAAACTTTTTCGGAGAGTCTTTCAACAAGATTATCAACAGCCATATTGCTATCTGCCGAGACAAGAACTTTTTTCCCTCTATTTACTTCCTGTAAGATATATTCAACAAGTGTTCTTGTTTTTCCGGTTCCAAAAGGACCGTGAATAAGGAAAAAATTTTTGCTTGAAAGTGCTTTAGAAATAGAAAGTTTTTGAGAATAATTAAGATTTTCATCAAAAGGTTTAAAATCCATTTTTTTAATATCATCAAATTTGATATCTTTTAGAATGTAAGAAAGAACTTTTTTACCATTTTCAGATAAGTTTTTTAAATTATCAATTTGCCTTTTATATGTTACGTCACTTGCGTAGAGATCAATTCTAACTTCTTTAAAACTTTTTGGAAGGAGTTTGTCTAACGAAACTACTATAAATCTTGAACCTTTTTCAACTACAACACCTTTAAAATCATCTCTAACTTTTCCTTTATTTTTATTTATTAATACTTCATCACCAACATTAATTTCTGTTTCAATTATTTTACTTCTTCCAAATTTAATAAGATATAATCCAAGTTCTTCTCCGATTACTTTTGGTTTTAAATTTAATATTGCTCTTCCTTTTTTTTCTCGCTCAAAGCCAGATAAATTTTTTATTTCCCACTCCATTTTTCTTATTTCTTCATTTCTTTCTAATTGGACAAGTTTAATTAATTTTTCAATGTATTTTTTCAATTTTGATCACCTCACATTTTTTATTATATCATTAGAGTTTCTAAGGATTTTTTAAGGTTAAATATATATAATAAAGATGTAAAGTGCAAGGAGGTGAGAAAATGCATTGGTTCTTTCCAGTATGGCACCACAGCTTTTATGGATGGATTATTCCAATAATTGGTCTTGCTTTATTTATCCTAGTAGTGTTCTTGTTTTATAGAATATTAAAAAGCTTAATAAAAGATTTTAATGAAAAAACGTCTTCGTCGTACAATTTTTCAAATGATGAGAGTTTGAAAATTTTAAACGAGAGATTTGCTAGAGGAGAGATTAGTGAAGATGAATATAAAAGAATCAAAAATCTAATCCTAAAAAACTAATTTTTAAATAGGAGGTGGAAGTTATGAGAAAATTGGTATTTTTACTTGTTTCAATTGTATTTATAAGTGTATTATTTGCTTTCCCTTATAATTATCAAACAGCCAAGTCAGCAGATTATAAAAATGTATGGGAGAAGTTAAAAAATGCAGAAGTAAGTGAACCTGCAACATACACAGGTACAATAAAAGAAGTTTACATAGTAGCAAATCCAGGTTTTTCAAAGTCAAAAATTATACTTGAAACAGATGAAGGAAGCGATGTTGAGATATTTGTTGGACCTATGTGGAGATTTTTTGAATTTAAACCAGGAGAAAAAGTAGAACTTGAAGTAGTAAAAATTAATTTTAGCAAAGATTCATCATTTTATTTAGCATACAAACTTACAAGTGACGGGATTACAGTAGAAATTCCCTACAGACAAATGATAAAAACAAGAATTGAAAATTTAAAAAGGCTCAAATTTCAAACTAATGTGGCTCCAAGATTTCAAAGAAGGCCAGAACGACCATTTAGATCGATGATGCCACACTATGGTATTCCTTATGGGAATGGGTATCCTCCAATGAATAGACCACAAAATGGATGGAAATAAAAAGTAGGGCGCACATTAGCGCCCTACTTATTTTTTTGTAATATTTCGTAAAGTATTTTATCACAATTTTTGAAAAAATAAACATATCCTTTTAAAAGCTTTGATTAGTATATTAAAGAATTATGTTATATTCTTCAATAATTCAGTTTTATGTTAGGATTTTCACAAAATATAAAGTTTGATAAATATACTAATATAAGTGATAATTTAAATGTATTACAACGACATAGGGAGGTATTGAAAATGAGATTAAGTGAACTTGGTAGATTAGAAGCTCCTGGACCACTTTATAGAATGGCACAGCATCAATTTTTAAGAGCCGCAAAGCTCATGGATTTAGATCCAAACATTGGTAACTTTTTACTTTGGCCACAAAAATCACTAGTTGTTCATTTTCCAGTAGTAATGGATGATGGAAGAGTTGAAATATTTGAAGGATATAGAGTTCAACATAATACAGCAAGAGGTCCTGCAAAAGGTGGTATAAGGTATCACCCAGAAACAAATTTAGATGAAGTTTCCTCACTTGCATTCTGGATGACATGGAAATGTGCTGTTGTTAACCTTCCATACGGTGGAGGTAAAGGTGGGGTTAGAGTTGACCCTAAAAAATTGTCAGAAAAAGAATTAGAAAAACTTAGCAGAAGATTTTTCTCTGAAATTCAAATGATGGTAGGACCAACAAAGGATATTCCTGCACCAGACGTAAATACAAATGCAAAAATTATGGCGTGGTTTATGGATACATACAGCATGAATTCTGGAAATACTACACTTGGTGTAGTTACCGGAAAACCATTAGACCTTGGTGGATCAGAAGGAAGACCAGAAGCAACCGGTCGTGGTGTTTCAATTGTTGCATCTGAAGCATGTAAGGCAAAAGGAATGGATATTTCAAAAGTAACAGTAGCAATTCAAGGTTTTGGAAACGTAGGTTCTTACGCAGCAAAAATTTTACATGAAGAATATGGTGCAAAAATTGTCGCAGTAAGTGATGTAAGTGGTGGTTTATACAGTGAGGAAGGTTTCGATGTAAATGATCTTATTAGATACAGAGATGAAAATGGTGGAGTTATCAAAGGATATCCAAAAGGTAAACCAATATCAAACGAGGAATTACTCACATTAGATGTTGATATCTTAGTTCCAGCAGCACTTGAAAATGCAATTACTGGAGAGATCGCAAAAGATGTTAGAGCAAAGATTATAGTTGAAGGTGCAAACGGTCCAACAACAGAAGAAGCAGAAAAAATATTAATCGAAAAAGATGTTCTTATTGTTCCTGATATTCTAGCAAACGCTGGTGGAGTTACAGTATCATACTTTGAATGGGTACAAGACTTACAAAGCTTCTTCTGGGATATAGATGATATTAGAAAGAAATTGCACAAGATAATGACAAAATCTTTCAGTGAAGTATACGCAACAAAAGGAAAATACAACACAGATATGAGAACAGCTGCATACATTGTTGCAATTTCAAGGGTAGCAGAAGCAGTCAAAAAAAGAGGATATTTCCCAATGTAATAAGATCTATAAAAAATCAAGCCCCCTTCAAATTTGTGAAGGGGGCTTTTAATTTGTCTAGTAAAAATTAAACTCTTGTGCTAATTAAATCAATAACGTCTTTTACTGTGTTAATTTTTGAAAGATCGGAATCTTCCACTTTTACTCCAAATTCGTCTTCAAAAGCCATGACTAAATCCACCATATCTAATGAATCAGCACCTAAATCCTCAGTCAAACTCTTTTCATCTGTAACTTCTTCAATATCCACACCAAGCTGATCAGCAATAATTTCCCTTATTTTTTGAATTTTTTCCATTTTAATCACCTCCTGTCATAGGAAATGATACCACAGAGAAAAGTTAGTGTCAAGTAAAAAAGTTAATGTAAATTAATTTTTAAAACAAAAATAAATCCCGCAAAAATGCGGGATTTATTATACTTATATGTTTAATATAAATTTCATTAATTTGCCAAGGAAAGTACTTTCATCTAATTCGTACTGGGTTGGTTCATAACTTAATAGTTCCAAAATTTTTAAGATAAATTCTTCTAAATCATTTGGCTCGGTATAATTTTCCCAAAAATCTTCTAAAGAAGTTCTTTCAATTTCAAGCATGTGCTGGGCTTTTTTCATTAAAGGAAAATCATAGTCTGAAAGTACTTCTAAAGATTTATCTATTAAATCTTCAAAGTTTAGTTTTTCAAAGAGCCTTCCAAAATATATAATTTGAAAAACTTTGTAGAAGCTGACTATCTTATCAATTTTAAATAAAAGCATGGAAGATTTTACAAGGTTTTTTTCTATTAATATTGGATCTGCACCGGCAATATAGGCACTTGAAATTATATATGAAAGTTTTTGATTAAAATCTCTAACTTCTATTTTTGAAAATTCATCTAGGATAATTTCTCCTTTTTCATTCGTTAGATCAAATACTTTTTCTAGCTCGTCAAATTGAAAGTTTATATTGGAAAGTTTTTCTTCTAGTTTGTCTTTTAATTTAAAGAGTACTTTTTTCAGGAACTCAACATATTCAGGATCATATTTTGTTAATTTATCAAGGATTTTATTATCGTATCCTTTAGTATAGAGCAAAATTTTTAAATAATTTTCTTCATACTCTTCTCCTGCAAGTTTAAGGTTTTCCTCTGCATCTTCATACAAACCTAAATTTTTTTGTAGTAATCCAAGTTCATTATATACTTCTGGAGTTGGGTAATTATTTGCCAATTCCTTTAGGATCTGCAAAGCTTGAAAATGTTTTCCGAGTCTAATTAACGTATATGAAAGGTTGTATGCAATTTCAGGTTTGTACTCCACAGATAATCCATCTCTAAAAACTTTTTCAGCCTTATCAAATTTTTGAAGTTCATTATATAGGACTCCTAACCTCAAATATACCTGAGGTAGTTTTTCAATTTTTAAAGCAGATTTATATGCAATTTCTGCATCTTTAAATTGACCATTTTCAAAGTATGTATCTCCAATTTTTAAAAGAGGTAATGAAAATTCTTTGTTTAATTCAAATGCCTTCATGTACATTTCTATTGCTTCATCATAATCCTTTTTTAAATAAAGAACGTTCCCTAGTTCATAGTATCCAATATAGAAATTAGGATTTAATGATACTGCTTGTTTTAATTCAATTTCTGCGTTATCATAATCACCTAGTTTTGCAAATAATAGCCCATAGTAAAAGTGATATCTGTAATCATATAATACATTTTTTGCTTTTTCGAGTATTTTTCTTGCTTCTTCATATTTTTGTTCGTTAAGTAATTTTTTAAACTTTTCATAGTAAAAATAAACAAGGTAAGTTGCCCAATAATCTGTTTTTTCAACAGAATATTGGGCTTCAAGTCCTCTTACTATGACATCCAAAGGTATTCTATCCATTTCTGTAATAAGTGGCATATCCTCAACTAAAACAGGTAATTTGATTGGCAAATTCTGCTTTTTAGCAATTTCAGGTTTTATGGGCAAATATACTATAGCTTTAATCCTATCACTCCTCCTATTTTTTATCCAATTTTTCCCAGTTTTCTTCCGGCAATTATATGAAAATGTATATGTGGAATTTCTTGTCCTGCTTGTTTTCCATTGTTTTGAACAATTCTATATTCTTTAAAATTTAGTTCTTCTGATAATTTTTTAATTATATTAAATACTTTCCAAAATCTTCTTTGATCGTCTTCTGATAATTCGTGTATTACAGGAACGTGTTTTTTATAAATTACTAAAAGATGTATTGGGGCAACAGGGTTAATGTCTTTGATAACTATAAAATCTTCATCTTCGTATAACTTTTCGGATGGTATTTCATTGTTTATTATTTTACAAAACACACAATTTTCCATGTTTTCCCTCCCTACAATTTTATTATTTCTTCAACTTTTGGACCTATAGAAATATGTGTTATTTTTCTTTTTACGTGAGATTCAATAAAGCGTAAGTATTCATCAAATTCTTTTGAAGAGTGATTTACCCAACCATCGAGAGTTTCATATATTGGCTCTGCTTTTTCCAGGTCTTCTATTGAGTTAATTCTATCTATAATATTACCATCAATTTTGTATGCCACACAAACTTTAATTTTTTTCATGCCATTTAGTATATCTCCTTTAGTCATTACAAGTTCCGTAGCTCCAGATACGGTAACTGCATACTTTAAAAGAGGAAGATCAAGCCAACCACATCTTCTAGGGCGTCCAGTGGTTGCTCCAAATTCGTGACCTCTTTTTCTTATTTCTTCCCCTTCTTCTCCAAATGCTTCTGTTGGAAATGGTCCATTTCCAACTCTTGTCAAATATGCTTTAAAGACTCCTATATAATTTTCAGTTTTTACAGGAAAGCCAACACCATTTTGGATTCCAGTTGTATTACAATTTGCTCCAGTTACGTACGGATAGGTTCCAACATCTATATCCAGTAGTACACCTTGTGTGCTTTCAAATAATATTTTGTTTTTGTTTATTAGGTTAATAATTTCTCCGTGAGGAACTATATGGCTTTTTAGTTTCTCGTATGAGTTTAAAACATTTTCAACACTTTCGATTTCAATATTATATAAATTTTTGTAGATCTTTGAAATGTTCTTTAGTTTTTCAGAGAATTTATCTTTATTTTTAAAATCACTAAGTCTTATTCCTATTCTGTGTACTTTATCAGCGTAAGCTGGACCTATTCCGCGTTTTGTGGTCCCAACAGCATTTTTTCCTTTAATTTGTTCTAATTTTTCATCTAACTTCTTGTGATGTGGCAAGACGACATGTGCAAGTTCTGAAATGTAAAGTTTAGGATACGTACCTGTTTTAGTTTTAAATTCTTCAATTTCTTCGACTAATTGCTCTAAATCTAAAACAACACCATTAGAAATAATGGCTCCAACATTTTTTTTTACGTAAAATGAAGGTAGCAGGTGATGGATCAATTTAAAATCAGTGTATTCAACTGTGTGTCCAGCGTTACTACCACCACTGTATCTTACCACATAATCATAATACTTTGAAAAATAAGTTGTTACTTTACCTTTTCCTTCGTCCCCCCACTGTAATCCAAAAATAACACTTTTCAAGAAAATTCACCTCTCTTAATAATCTTCAATAGTTGATTTTTTATCACTAACAATATTTTCTATTTCTACCAATCTTTTCAACAATTTTGATTTTAATGCTTCGACTTTCTCTATTTTTGATTTATAAAGTTTTCCAACACAAAATGTATTTAATTTTAAACTTCCAAACTTAACATCTTTTCCATGAAAGTATACTCCTCTTTCAAATGTAACTTTTTCTACTTGAGAAAATCTTATTACAATATTTGAAAAATCACTAACTGCTAAAGACTTGGATCTGAGATTATAAATATTAATATTTGTTAGACCTTCCACTCTTGAATCAGTAGAGTCAATATTATTTAATATAACTTCTCTAGTATTTGAAATATTTAAATTCGTTATTGTTGAGTTTTCTAAAACTAAAAAAGCAATGTGTTTAGCGTTTATGTTAGAAATAACAGAATTTTTTATTACAACAACGTTAGTTTTTGAAACATTTACATTTTCAAGATGTGCATTTTCTATATAGACAAGTTGTCCTCCATCTGAGGAAATTTCGCCATCAAAATTTTTTGTTTTTGAGACAAATTTTCCATTTTCTGAAACGTCAAAACTAATATATCCAGAAAACGAAACATTTTCTGGAATATAAACTGTTCCTTTTATTGTTATTCCACTTTTTCCTATACTCTTTAATTCAACACCCGGTTCAAAAAAGAGTACTGCTTTCTCAGGAATTACAACGCGTCCAACAATTTTGTATGGAGATTTTGAGCTAAGTAAAATATTCTTATTATTTATTCCTGAGATAGGAGTTTTAGAGTCAAGTGGTGTTATATTGCTTATGCTTGGTGGAACAACGGAAAATCCCCCCATATTTTTTGCTTCATCCATATTACAAAATAAGAAGGGGGCTTTTTCATCTCTTTTAAAACTTCCGGTAATTTTTTCACCAAAGAAATTTATTCTATTTTCGTAATTAATTTTTAAAACTTCATTTTCTAAAATAACAAGATTTGGATCCCTTGTGGTAAATATGGTGGAAGTTGGTGGAATAGTGTCTATAATAACTTTAAACAAAAATTCCTGGTAACTTCCTACCAATCTTAAAGAATGAACTCCTTCTTCAAAATCAAGCCCGTTTATTTTTTTATCTTTTATAGCAACTCCATTAAAATATCCATCTAGATTTTCAAATTCAATTTCAACATCACTGCTTCCTATGTACCGTGGAATACTGAAAGAAAAAATTATTAAAGAAAAAAGTACTAGGAAAATTACAATAATTTTTTTCACTTTATACCTCCACACTTTCGCTAGGGTTTAGAATAATGCACTTAACCCCTAATTGTTCAGCACCCTTTTTAAATTTTTCTTCATCAGCGTTTATAATGTCCCATGTATTATAGTGCATAGGAATTACTACCTTAGGTTTAATCATTTCAACAGCTTTTAAAGCATCCTCAACATCCATTACAAAATTTCCACCAATTGGTAATATTGCAACATCAATACCATGTAAAAGTTCCATATCTTTTGTAAGACCTGTATCTCCTGCATGATATACAGATTTTTCAGAATAAATAACAAATCCCCCAGGATTACCTCCATATATTATATTGTCTCCTTCAATTATGCCTGATCCATGTAAAGCAGGTGTCATTTTTAATTTGCCAAATTCAAAATTGAAAGAACCACCAATATGCATTGGATGAACTTTATTAACACCTTTCTTTTGAAGATAATTGCATATTTCAAAGTTTGAAACAACAGTCGCATTATATTTTTTAGAAAGTTCTACAGTATCTCCAATGTGATCTCCATGGCCATGGGTTACTAGTATGTAATCAATTTTATCAAAAGAAAAATCTTTTGGAAATGCAGGGTTCCCAGTTATAAATGGATCAATTAATATCTTTTTGTTTGTTTCAATAAGAAAAACAGCATGCCCTAAAAATGTAATTTTCATATTTTTCACCTCCCTATCCATTTTTTACAACTAAATTATACTCTATAACTTATATAACTTGCAATATATTTTTTCAACTTTCGTGTTAAAATTTAAAAAGGGGGTGAATAAATTGAAGGTTGATTTAGTTTTTGCAGAAATTGGTTCAACTACAACTGTGGTAACAGCCTTTCATAATTTGGATGGAAAAGTAAAAATTTTGGCTCAGGGAGAGCATTGGACAACTGTAAATGAAGGGGACGTAACAATTGGAATAGAGAGAGCAATTGAAAATTTAAAAGAAAAACTAGGAGTCTCTAATTTTTCATGGGATAAATTTGCTGCTTCAAGTAGTGCAGCCGGTGGACTAAAAATGACAGTTCATGGTCTAGTATATGATATGACTGTTCGAGCCGCAAAAGAAGCTGCACTTGGTGCGGGTGCTGTAATAAAATATATTACGGCAGGAAAGATGGATGAATTTCATCTTCACAAGATAAAGCAGATTTCACCAAAATTAATACTTCTTGCAGGTGGAGTTGACTATGGAGAAAAAGAGACAGTAATTCATAATGCAAAATTACTGTCAAAGCTTGATTTGGATGTTCCTATTATTTATGCAGGTAATATCGCCGCAGCTGAACAGGTTGAATTTATTTTAAAAAACTCTGGAAAAACTGTTTTTGTAACTGAAAATGTTTATCCAAAAATAGACCAATTAAATGTTGAAGCTACTAGAAACATAATAAAAGAAGTTTTTGCAAAACATATTACTAAAGCACCTGGCATGGAAAAGATTTATGATGTTGTAGATTATGAAATTCATACAACCCCGGGTGCTGTAATGAAGGCGACACAACTTTTATCCGAAATTTATGGAGATGTGTTAACAGTTGATATTGGTGGAGCTACAACAGATGTAGATTCAGTAACAGAGGGAAGTAATGAAATTCAAGAGATTACAATTTCTCCAGAACCTGTTGCAAAGCGTACTGTTGAAGGTGATCTTGGATTGTTTGTTAATGCTCACAACGTTATTGATTTAATTGGTAAAGAAAATTTAAAGCACGAATTTGAAAATTTAGATGAGTTAATTGAAAGAATTTCACCTTATCCAAAAACAGACCAGGATGAATATTTTATATCAAAACTTGCCTTATATTGCTTTCAGCAAGGAATAAGAAGACATGTTGGTAAAAAAAAGCACATATACACTGCATTGGGAAGAAAATTAATAGCGGAAGGGAAAGATTTAACTGCTGTTAGATATCTTTTTGGAACGGGAGGTTTTTTAAGTCGTTCCAAGTATGCAAAAGATGTTTTGAAAACTGTGAATAATCTGTCCAAATTACATCCGATGGAACTTTTACCACAAAGTGAAGTTAAAATATTTAGAGATAAATATTACATTTTTGCTGCAATAGGTGTAATTGCTAGTGAAATTGATAAAGAAATAGCAAAAAAGATATTATTGGAAGACTTAGAAGAATTAGGAGGTTAAAAAAATGTACGAGAATGAAAAAGTTTTGGTTGTACCGACAGAAGATGTGGAAAGACTTTGTAATAAAAGGCATGGATTAATTTTTGTTAATGAGTATGATATAATTTCGTTAATAGAAAATAAAGGTTTTTTTGTTGATAGAAATTCTGCAGAAAATGATGAAAGTATAAGACAAGTTATACCGTATATTGTATTAAGAGAAGAAAATAAATTTTTGCTTTTTAAAAGAACAAGTAAACAGGGTGAAAAAAGATTACACAATCAAATAACGATAGGTGTTGGGGGACATATTAATACAGATGATTCATTAGAACCATTGGAAGCATTTAAAAATGGGCTTATACGAGAAATAAACGAAGAAGTTGACGTTGATATAAAATCATTAAACTATGTCGGAGTTATTAATGTTGTGGATACCCCTGTAAGTAGAGTTCATGTAGGTATATGTTACGTTGCAGATGTAAAATACAAGGGATTGAAAGAAAAAGACAAATTTATAGAATTGTTCACTAAAAATCCGAAGGAATATTTTGAGGAGATGGAAGGATGGAGCAAAACGGTAGTACAGTCGTTAGAGCTTATGCAAAAATAAATCTTTCTTTGGATGTGGTAAAAAAAAGAGATGATGGATATCATGAAATTACTTCATTATTTCAAAATATATCGCTTTATGATAGATTGTCGATTGTAAAGATAGATAGAGGACTTGAAATTAAATCAAATGTTGAAATTGAGAATAATATACTTTATAAAGTATGGGACTTGTTTTGTGAAAGATACAAAGAACCAGAATTTGGTTTTAGGATAGTTCTTGAAAAAAACATTCCAATGGAAGCGGGACTAGGTGGAGGAAGTGCTGATGCTGCAGCTTTATTATTTTTTCTTGGAAAAACTTTTAAAATTCCAACTTCTGAACTTTTGAATTTAGCAATAAAAATTGGTAGCGATGTTCCTTTTTTTCTGATAGGAGGTACTGCAATAGTAAAGGGAAAAGGAGAAAAAATTGAACCACTTCCAGCTCTTAAAGGCTATTATGTAGATCTTTTGACGAGTGAAAATGGTATATCAACAAAAGAAGCATATAGTCTTTTAAATCCTTCGTTGTTTAACAGAGCACCATGCTCTCCGTATGTTTTATACGAAGCATATAAAAACAGAAATGCAGGAGAAATTAAAAGATGTACTTATAATATTTTTGAAAAGGTTGTTGCAAATAACTATAAAGAAATTATGGTGAATATAAAAAGGTTAAGAAGGACTCATATAACAGCAGCTTTAACTGGTAGTGGAAGTGCTGTTTTTGGTATTTCATTTAGAGATGGTAAGTATAAGTTTGTTTCAAGGGGGGTTGAATATGAAGAAACTAAGTTATAATGATTTAAAAATAGATAATAAATTGTTTCCAAAAATTACTACTTCAAAAAATGTAAGTCCTTGTGATACGTTCATTGGTCGTGACAATGCTTTTGATTCTATGAATTTTGGGCTTTCAATGGACAAACCAGGCTACAATATATTTATTGTAGGTCCCAGCGGAACGGGAAGAAAGTCATTTGCACTTTCTGTTACAAAGAAATTTGCAAAATCAAAGAAAAATTATTATGATCTTGTTTATACAATTGATCTTGATGATCCGTATTCTGCAAAAGCAATTATGCTTCCTTCTGGGCAGGGGCGAAAATTAAAAGAAAAGCTTGAAAATTCAGCTGAGGAAATTTTTACAAATATTCAAAAGACATTTGAAAGTGAAGAATATGAAGAAAAAAGAAAAGAACTTGAAGAGGAATATAACGAAAAACGTGAAAGTATTATTAAAGAACTCTCTAAGAAAGCTTTAAGATTAGGTTTTTTAATAAAACTTGCTCCAACAGGAATAATTTATATGCCTCAGGTTGACGGAAAGGCATTGACTCCTGAAGAGTTCGAAAAGCTTTCAGAGGAAGTAAAACAGACATTTGAAGAGAATTCCAAAAAAGTAGAACATCTTATTTCAGGAGTACTACATCAGCTAAGAAAACTTGATTTAGAATACAAAGAAAAATTTAATGATTTAGATAAATATGCTACATTATTTTCAATAGAATCTTTGTTTGAAGAATTAAAAGCAGAGTTTAAATACAGCGAGAAACTTGTAACTCATTTTGAAAAACTTAAAAACCATATTGTAAAACATATAGGTCAAATAAAAAAATCTGATGATTGGAAAAATTATATTAAACATATCCTAACTATCAATTTAATAGTTGATAATTCTCAAGAAAATAGTGCACCCGTAGTTTATGAAAATAACCCTACATACCCTAATCTTTTTGGAAAAGTAGAGTACATTTCAAAATCTGGTGTTTTATACACAGATTTTTCAATGATAAGAGGAGGATCAATACATAGAGCAAATGGTGGTTATCTTATACTCAATGCGGAGGATTTGCTAAAATTTCCTTATGTTTGGGATAAATTAAAGAAAACTTTAATATCTAAGAAAATTCAGATTGAAAATCTGGATAGTGCTTATGGAGTTAGTCCAACAATAACTTTAAAACCAGAACCTGTTGACTTAAATTTAAAGGTAATTTTAATAGGAACACCGGAATTGTACTATATTTTATATGAGTATGATGAAGACTTTAAAAAACTTTTTAAAGTAAAAGTTGAATTTGATTGGGAAATGGATGCTACGAAGGATAACATTAAGCAATATTATTCCTTTTTGTCAAATGTTGTAGAAGCAAATGAATTGAATCCTCTTGATTCTTCTGCTTTAAAGAAGATAATCTGGTATTCTATGAGACTATCAGAAAGTAAAGAAAAAATATCGATGAAGATGGGAAGTATAGCCGATTTAGTTTTAGAATCTGATTATTATTCAAAATTAAGAAATTCTGAGACTATTTCAAAGCAAGATGTTGAAAAAGCTATAGTAGCTCGTGAAAATAGAACAAAACTTATAATGGATAAATATGATGAAGCATTGAAAAAGTATGAGATAATGATAGAAACTCATGGAAAGGTTGTAGGACAGATTAATGGTTTAACTGTAAGTCAATTTGGTGATTTTTCTTTTGGAATGCCGGTAAAGATAACTGCAAAAACTTATGTTGGAAATACAGGGATTATTGATATACAAAGGGAATCTGATTTAAGTGGAAACATTCACGGGAAAGCCGTGTTAACGTTAATGGGATATTTAGGAAGTAAGTATGCAAGAGAATTTCCAATTTCAATGGGGGTATCGATTAGCTTTGAACAGGTCTATGGTATGGTGGAAGGGGACAGTGCATCTCTTGCAGAGACAATCGCAATAATTTCTGCTATCTCAAATATTCCGATTAAACAGTCAATTGCTGTTACGGGATCTATAAACCAACATGGAATAGTTCAACCTATTGGTGGAGCAATTGAAAAAGTGGAAGGATTTTATAGATTATGCAAGCACAGGGGATTAGATGGATCTCATGGTGTTATTATTCCAGAATCAAATGTAAAAAATCTAGTGTTAAAAGATGAAATTTTAAATGATATTAAAAAGGGACTATTTAACATATGGGCTGTTAAAACTGTAGATGAAGCGATTGAAATTTTGATGGAGAAACCAGCTGGTAAATTAAATTCAAAAGGTAAATATCCTCGCGGCACTGTAAATTATATCGTTGAGGAAAGATTAAAAAGTATATATGAAAAGCTGGAAGGAAAAACCAAAAGTAGGAGGTCAAAATAATGAGAGTGCTTAGTGGAATGAGACCAACAGGAAAATTACATATCGGACATCTTTTTGGTGCACTTTCATCTTGGGTAGAACTTCAAGAACAAGGCCATGACTGTTTTTATTTTGTAGCTGATTGGCATGCACTAACTACTCATTACAATGACACCAAAGAAATTGTAAATAATTCAATAGAACTTGTCAAATCTTACCTTGCAGTTGGAATTGATCCAAATAAATCTACAATTTTTATTCAATCTGAGATTAAAGAGCATGCAGAATTAACACTATTATTTTCAATGTTTGTTTCAGTTTCAAGGCTTGAGAGAGTTCCAACTTACAAAGAAATAAAACAGCAACTTTCCGATAAAGATCTTTCAAATGCTGGTTTTTTAATTTATCCGGTTCTTCAGGCTGCTGATATTTTAATTTACAGGGCAACTGGTGTTCCAGTTGGTGAAGATCAAGTCTATCATATAGAACTTACAAGGGAAATTGCAAGAAGGTTTAATTATTTATACAAAGAAGTATTTCCAGAGCCTGAACCAATATTATCAAAAGTTCCAAAACTATTGGGAACAGATGGTAGAAAAATGAGTAAAAGTTATGGAAATATAATTCCGTTAGTGGCTAATGAAGAAACACTGAAAAAAATGGTTATGCCTATGATTACTGATCCTGCAAGGCAAAGGAGAACAGATCCTGGAAATCCTGAAAAATGTCCTGTATGGGACTATCACAAGGCTTTTGGAATTTCAAAGCAAGATGCTGAGTGGGTAAAAGATGGGTGTACAAATGCAAAAATTGGTTGTGTAGATTGTAAAAAGTTGTTGTTAAAAAATATGAAGGAAAGGCTAGAGCCTATTTGGGAAAGGTATAACAGTCTGACTGATGACTATGTGAAAGACGTAATAGTTGAAGGAAATAAAAAAGCAAGACAAGTTGCAAAAGAAACAATGGAGATGGTAAGGGATGCAATGCAGCTAGATTACAATTTTTTGAGGAAGTGAAAAAATGAAGGAAATATTTCAAAATTTTTGGGATGAGGTACTATTATCAATCATCTCTGTTTTAGTTGGTTATGTAGTTTATAAGTATCTAACTAAGATTATTCAAAAATCCTTAGAAGCTTTTGGAAAAGAGTTAAAAGCTCCAAAAACTGTAAAGTTTTTTGTTGGTGTTATTATTTCTGTTTTTGTAATACTTGCCTTGTTGAGTATTTGGAAAGTCAATCTTGTACCATATATAACTGGGCTTGGGATATCGGGTATAATTGTGGGTCTTGCTCTCCAGGAACCGTTGACTAATTTTGTTTCAGGGATTCTAGTTATGTCTACTAGAAAGTTATTTGAAGGGGAGGTTGTAGACATAAATGGAATTACAGGTATTGTTGATGAGATAAAGATTAATCACAGTTATATTAGAAGTTTTGATGGAAAATTAATTTTAATTCCAAATAAATCTGTTTGGAGTGGAATAGTTACAAAATTTTGGCCAGGTCCTGTTAGAAGAGTGACAATGGATGTTGGAGTTTCATATAACACTGATTTGGAAACTGCATTTAAATTACTTCAAAAAGCAATTGAAGAAGAACCACTTGTTGTAAAAAAAGGTGTTAGTAATTTTATTGCTTTTAAACAATTTGGAGCAAGTTCAATAGATTTTACTGTTTATTTTTGGGTTGAAAGAAGTACTTATTTTGATACTGTTAATTCACTTGCATTTAGAATAAAGAAAATATTTGATGAAAACAATATTGAAATACCATTTACCCAAATTGATGTTCATTTAGATTATCAAAATCTTGGAAAAGTTTTTATCCCAGAAGATAAAAAAATATAATAACTCTGCCAAGCAAAACTTCATAAATAAGACTATACAGTAAAGAAATTTTAACAATGAAAAAGTGTTAGGCTTTAATAATTAGATTTGGCCTTTTTGTTTTCCTCGCATTTTATTTTTTAATAAATAATGACCATACATTCTTGTTTTCCTGCCATTAATATTATTATTTCCACCGTGTGCTTCTTGATTTTTTTTAAAGATAAATTTATAAGTTTTTTGGAAAATTATTTTAGTAGTTTTTTTGATATTTTTTTATGGTAGAATATTTATGTACTGTAAAAGTCGGAATAAAAAGATAAATTTTAAATTATAATTATGATACTATTTATGAAATAATAAATTTTTTATGGAGGTGAAATTATGTTTAAAAATTTGTCAATAAGGGCAAAGCTATGGTTTCTTTTGATCCTATCTGCTGTCTTACCCCTTGCTATAGTTTCAACTGTAGCAATAGTTAATTCATACAATGTTGGAAAGGAATTAGGAACAACTTCTCTTTTGTCTATTGCAACTTCGGGAACAAAAAATTTGGAAAGTTTTCTTCAAGGATATGTAAATCTTGTAGATTTTCTTTCTACAGATGCTAACGTTGTTGGTGCAAAGGAAAATAAATATGATGAGGTTACATGGATGCTAAAAACTTTTAAAAATATTAAAGAAAAGTATAAAGATGCACTTTATGTTTATCTTGGAACAACTGACAAAAAGTTTTATATTTATCCTAATGTAGACATGCCTGAAGGGTATGATCCGACAAAAAGACCATGGTATATTGATGCTGTGAAAAACAAAGGTAAAGTGATTATAACTGAGCCATATATTGATGCGTCATCAAAAGATATAGTTATAACTGTTGCAAAGACTGTTATGAATAATGGGCAGATAGTTGGTGTAGTAGCACTTGATTTTAAGGCATCCGAACTTGCAGATTCACTTCTTTCAGCAAAATTTGGTGAACATGGATATTCTTATCTTTTATCATCTGATGGAAAAACATTGTTACACGTAGATGAAGAAAAAATTGGTAAATCCGTTGCTGATATGGATTGGTTCAAAAGAGTAGTTAGTAGTAAAGATAAATCAGGTGTTGTAGAGTATGTTTACGATGGAACAAAGAGAATAGCTGGATTTTCAAAAATGGATAATGGCTGGATCTTTGTAACTGCTGCTTTTTCAAAGGATGTTAATAAAAGGGCAACTGATATTATGATCTTGCTTGTTGTTATTTCAATCATTGCAATTGCACTTTCATTTATTTTTGGAAGCTTTACAGGAAGTTCAATAGTAAAACCTATAAAGTCGCTTGTTGAGGTAATTGAAAAACTTGGAAACGGTGATTTAACTCAAAGAGTTGAAATTAATTCAAAAGATGAAATTGGACATATGTCAGAACAGCTTAATAAAGCACTTGATAATCTATCAGTTCTTATTTCTCAAGTCGATCAAAATACTTTAAAACTTAGAGAAAATTCAGAAAAACTTACAACGCTTTCTGTGGAGCAGGAAAGTGAAGTAGAAGAACTTACCAAAAACATAGA
Source organism: Thermosipho globiformans (assembly GCF_003990895.1). Lineage (NCBI taxonomy): Bacteria > Thermotogati > Thermotogota > Thermotogae > Thermotogales > Fervidobacteriaceae > Thermosipho > Thermosipho globiformans. Next base: position 42,775 of record NZ_BHXD01000003.1, on the reverse strand, counting down.
AGAGATAAACTATGAAATCCAAAATGCATCATCTGCAATAGAGGAAACTACAAGCGGTGTGGAAGAGGTTGCAGCAAGTGCTCAAAACGTTTCAAAGACATCACAAGACCTAACTGAAAAAGCTACAGAAGTTTCTAATTCTGCAAAAGATAGTGAAAAAGCTATTGATACTATAGTTCAAATTATTGAAAACATAAAGTTAAAATCTCAATCTATGTCAGAAAAAGTTGATGATCTTGCAAGCAATGCTAACAATATTGGAGAAATAGTTGAAACTATTTCAAGTATAGCAGAACAAACAAACCTTCTTGCATTAAATGCAGCAATTGAAGCTGCAAGGGCAGGAGAGGCAGGAAAAGGATTTGCAGTTGTTGCTGATGAAATTAGAAAGCTTGCTGAAGAAAGTAAATCCGCAACTGATAAAATTACGCAGATATTGAAAAATATTCAACAACGTTCTGAGGATGTTAGAACAGAAACAGGAGATATGGTAGAAATAGTTTCTAATGCAAGTAAAGAAAGTGAAAATATTGCAAGTAATTTAAGGGGAATATTAAATCAAATAACAGATATTTCTGGAATGATTGAAAATCTTGCTGCAATCGCACAAGAACAGAGTGCGGCTGCAGAAGAGATGGCAAGTGCTATGGACGTTGCAAGTAGAAATGTAACAAGTGTTGCAGAAAAAATGGAATCAGTTGTTGATTCAACAAAGGTTCAAAAAGAAAGATCAGTTGAAGTTAAGAATGCGGGAGATGAAGTATCACAAATTGCTAACAAACTTTATGAAGAAGTTCAAAAATTTAAGTTTTAGTTGATTTTTATATATAACAAATTCCCTCCACAATGTGGAGGGAATTTTTAATTTTTTTACTTTTTTCCGATAAGTAATATTGGAGGTGAAAATGTATGGAAATTAAAAAAATAGGTGGATATGGGTATATTCAAGGAATAAATAGTAAGAATGCAGAAAAAATAAATAGGAAAAAAAATGGTAAAGATAAAGTTGATTTTTCAGCAACACTCGAAATCAAAAAACTTTTGTATGAATCAAAAAATATTCCTGAGGTTAGAGAAAAGTTAGTAGATGAATTAAAACAAGCGATTGAAAATGGAACGTTCAAAATTGATCCCGAAAAAATTGCAAGATCAATACTAGGAGGTTAAAAAATGAAAGATTTATTGAAAAATCAAATTAATTTGTTAAAAAGCATTATTGAATCTTTTAAGCTTGCAGAAAGAGCATTAATAGAGAAAGATGTACAAAATCTTTCAAGACATATTTCAAAAGTTGAAGAGTACTCTTTTAACTTTGAAAGACTTGAAGAAGAGCTAAATAAGGAAATAAATAAGAGGGGTTATACGTCAATAAAAGAATATATTGAAAAAACTAATGACAGTGAAGTTGCGTATTTGCTTGCTACTTTAGTTGAGAATCTTAATGAGTTGACTATTGTTATGTCAAACTTTAAGAATTTAGTAGATTTTGAAAATAAGTATTTTGAATTTATAAAATCATTGTTTTCTAATACTTCCACTACTTCAACTTATACAAAAAAAGGATATGGAGTGAATCAAAAATCATTAATTGATAGAGCATATTAATATAGAGGAGTGATTAAATGCCAGATATTAGCCTTTTTGGGGCTTTAAATACAGGATTATTAGGAGTTTATACTAGTAAACTTGCAATGAACGTTGTTTCACATAATATAGCAAATGCAAATACGCCAGGATTTTCAAGGCAGGTTCCAATTATTAGGACAATGCCTCCTATACCTGCTACAACGCTTACTCAACCTTCCATTCCTTTACAAATTGGTACAGGTTCAAAGGTGAAAGATATTCAAAGAATAAGAGATGAATTTTTAGATATACAATACAGACAAGTGAATAACAAATACAATTATTGGGATTCAATTACTGCAAATATGCATTTTGTCGAGCAGCTTTTTGCTGAGCCTGGAGATTCAGGTATTAGGTACCTTTTTGATTCAATGTGGTCTGGAATAGAAGAAATCATTACTGATCCAACAAATAGTGCAGCAAAGCGGGAACTTGTGAGTAGAGCAGAGGAATTAGTTAAAAATGTAAAAGATCTATATTCAAGACTCGAACAATTAAGAGAAGATCTAGATTATGAAATATCTCAAAGAGTTGAGCAGATAAATGGAATGGTAAAAAGACTTGCTGATATAAATTCAAAGGTTAGACTTTCTATGGCGTTGAAATCTACTCCAAATGATCTTTTGGACGAAAGAGATAGAATTTTAGATGATTTATCAAAATTTGCTGATATTTTTTATACCGAAGATGCATCGGGACAAATATCTTTGAGAATAGGAGATCAAATTGTATTGACCGGTAGTGATGTTAATGAGTTAAGAGCACTTGAAAGACCGTATGGAAAAGGATTTAAAGAAATTTTTGTAGGAAATTCAAAGGTTGATATACATGATGGAAGTTTAAAGGCAGCTATGGACTTGAGGGATGATATTATAGTCAAATATATGAATAGGCTTGATGAATTTGTTCTTTACTTAACTGATAAATTTAATTTGATTCACAAAGATGGATTTAACTCTGATGGAAGTGTAACAGGGTTGAATTTCTTTAATGAAATGACAGCTGATAATATAGAAAATTCTGTGTTATTTAGAATAGCAGGATCAAAGAGGGTTGAGGGTGGACCTATAAAGTATATCTCGGGGATGTCAAATAGGGATAATTTGAGCGATATAACAACAAAACAATTTATCGATCAGGGTGCAATTGTATTTTTTGATGGTTCAAGCAATGCCCAAACAATTTCGGTAAATGCTGGAGATACCATCCAGGATTTTATGAATACTGTCTCATCAAGTGGCTTGTGGTTTAACTTTGAAACAGCACTTCATAATGATTCTACTTATTTACTTAGGATGACAAGTAACACAACCGATTTGAAAGACACACTCGCGCTAGATTTTAACGGAAATATGTTCAATACTATGGGATTTAATACCAAAGATGTTGATATTTACGTGATAAACCAATCAGAGTTTAATATTCAAGAAGGTACTTACAAGATAAAAATTAACGGCACTGAGGCTAATATAAATGTAACAAGTGGATATACGATTAATGACCTTGCAAACGATATTAATTCCAACTTTTCATCCGATGTAAAAGCAGTTGTATATAATAATAAGCTTTTGATAATTCCTACAAAAAATAATAATTTTGATAGAAATTTAGTTAATATAGAGGATTCAAATGGGCTGTTTACTCAAGCAAATCTTCATGTCGAAACATATAAGGCATTAGATACGAGCAGAGAAACTTTGGATAATATTCTAGATCACACTTCACCATTTAAGATAACAATAGGTGCTACAAGTATTGAGATTGATCCGACTCAAACTACATTAAAAGAACTTGCAGATAAATTGAATGAGGTTGGAACAGGTATTTTGTTTGATGTTACACCTCACAATAAATTTGTAATTAGAGGGACAAGGTCTATGGATTTTAAAATTGATAAAACAATAAAAGGGCCAGAGGCATTATTTGTAAAATTAGGATTTATTGATCCAGACTCTGATCCAACAAACGATTGGGATGAGGATTATGTATTTTTAAATCCTTTTGACGAGCCAAAGTCTTTAAGAGAAAGATTTGCAAAAGCTGATACTCTGTTTGTTGATAAAATAACTACAAATGAGCCTTTTAGGTTTGTTGAAAAGTTTAATGTAAATTCAACCGTAAGTGTTAATCCTGAAACTATTGCAGTTGATTATGGTAAAATAGAGGATAACACAAATTGGGATGCAAAAGTATTTAGTCCAACTGGACAAGCAAATACAACAATTATGGAAATTCTTTCAAAAATGCGTTTTGAAAAGATCTTAAATGATGGAAGAGAGAGTTTTGCAGAGTATTTAGGTGGAATTGTTGCAGAGATGGGAGTTGAAGGTGAAACAGCGATGAAGATGAAAGATAATACGGATATAATAATGAAGGATATAAGTAATGAGAGAGAAAGAGTTAAAGGTGTTTCATTAGATGAAGAAATGGCAAATATGATAAAGTTTCAACATGCATTTAATGCTTCGGCAAGGGTAATGACTGCTGTTGATGAGATGATAGGTAGAGTGATTGATAGACTAGGAGTTGTAGGAAGATAGGGAGGGATTTAAATGAGAATAACTAATGGAATGATCAATGAAAGAACATTATTTAATATACAACATAGTTTGTATAGAATTTCAAAGCTTCATGATAAGCTTTCTTCAGGAAAGGAAGTCTCCTATCCTAGTGATGACGCAGTAGTTGCTACAAGAGCTTCTAATATTTCCAGCCGTATGAGGGAATTAAAGCAATTTAAAAGAAACGTTGAACATACACAAAATTTTGTGAATATATATGACTCTACGATACAAGAGCTTACAAATGTGTATCATAGAATAAAAGAACTTATTGTTAGAGGAGCTAATGGGACGAATGATGCTGCTGAAAGAGAAGCAATAGCTTCGGAACTTGAAAAATTAAAAGAACATCTTGAAGATATTGCAAATACGCAACTTGGCGGTGAGTATATATTTGGTGGTGCAAGAAGTGATCTAAAGCCTGTTGAAAACGGAAAAATTCAAACTCCTCCTGATGCAAATATAAAAAGAAAAGTAAATGCTATGGGGTTTACAATTGAGTATGGAGTAACCGTTTACGATGTTTTCAAGCTAGAAAATGGAAAGGACGCATTTACAGTTATAGATGATGCAATAAATGCATTAAGAGAAGGAGATAGTTTAAAGCTTTCAAATATTACTTTAAAGGAAGTAAATTTATTAGAAAATTCTACGATGGAAGTATTTGCTCAAATAGGTGCAAATTCGCGTACTTTAGAGCTTGTAAGTTCAAGGTTAACAGATATTGATACGTTTATGACTGAATATCTTTCAAAGGAGCAAGATGCAGATCTTACAAAGGTTTTAACAGATCTTTCTATGCAACAATCTGTTCTTCAAGCTGCTTTAAAATCAGCTGCACAGGTATTACAAAAAACTTTGGTTGATTTTGTATCATGATTAAATTACCACCATTTGATAAAAATCTTGGAAGGGATATTAAAACTATTGATATTGATGGACATAAGCCGACGCATGCGTCGGTATTTCTTTTGTGGTATTCATTACCAACAAGTGACATTAAAAGTGTTTGTGAATTAGGTAGTGGAACTGGATTTGTAAGTTTTGGGCTTTCAAAGTATTATAACTTAAAAGTTGCGGGAATTGAAGTACAAAAAGAACTTTTTAATGCTTCAGTAAGGGCTATAGAGTTAAATAATGTTTCTAATGTAGACTTTTTTAACTTAGATCTTAAAGATGTAAAAAAGAATTTTTCAGCGGAAAGTTTTGATATGGTAGTTTTTAATCCACCATACCATTTTTCTTCTAGCTCTGAAAATAAAATAAGGGAGATTTCGAGAAAATCAAATCAAGAACTTTTAGAAATTTTTATATCATCAGCTTCTTTTTTGCTGAGAAATAGAGGAACTTTTGTGACAGTTATTGCTCCTTATATTTTCCCTTTGTTTAACAACATCCTTTTAAAATATAGATTAACACCTCAGCAGATGTGTATCGCATATGGCAAAAAAGCTGAGCTAATTGCACTAAGAGGGCGCAAAAATGGAGGAATGCATTTTGAAATTGATGTACCGGTATATTTTTGATCAATTTGTGGTAGAATTGTAGTATGAAAATATTATATTATTTATCAGCGATTCTTCTTTTTGTTTATGGTTTATTTTTGTTGTTTCAAGTACCATTTATAGATTTTTTTGAGTTAAAAATTATGGATCTGTTTTATCGAATAAGGGGTTCAGTTAATATATCTCCTGACATTGTAGTTGTTGGAATTGATGAGTATTCTTTAACTTCCCTTGAAGCAGAAAAGGATGTATGGCCGTGGTCTAGACATCACTTTGGAAAGGTTGTTAAGAATTTATTTAATGCTGGGGCAAAAGTTGTTGTATTTGATGTGTCTTTTACAGAAGAAGATGAGACAAATCCAATGTATGATAACTATTTTGCAAGTATTATTTCAAAATACAAGAACGTGATTCTAGGAACCTATCTGATAAATGAAAAAGATACATATCAAAAGTACAATGAAAAGATCAAAGAAAAACTTGAAAATAATATTACATATCTAAATTATACCTACAAAATGAAAAACTTTAAAAGCCTAGATTTCATACAACCTATTGAAATTTATAAAGTTCGCCCTCCTATATTGAAGTTTTCATCACTTGTTCCTTCTGCAACATATGAAATTGGTGAAATAGATGTAGATGGAGTAGTAAGAAGTTTACCATTGTTTTTTAAGGAATTGTGGGCTAATGAAATGGGGATTTCTTCAGGATTTTTACCTCACATGGATGTTTTGGCGGTTGCAATGTTTAAAAATGCAGATTTAACAAATTTAATAGTTGACTTTGATAAAAGAGTAGTTGAAATAAGAGATCTAAAAATTCCTTTTGATTCAAATGGCCTTTTTAAGATTTTCTATTATGGAAATAATATATTTAAAGAAATTTCTTTTTATGATATTGAAACTGGGAATTTTAATAAAGATATTTTTAAAAATAAAATTGTGATTATTGGTTATACTGCAACTGCCAAAGGATTGTATGACCTTAGAATAACTCCATTTTCAAATAATACGCCTGGAGTTTATATTCATGCAACTGCTATTCAAAATATGCTATTAGGTGACACTTTAATTAGAGCATCGACTTGGTTAAGGTTATTATTTACTACATTAGCAATTATTTATGTTCTTTTGTTTTCAAGATCAAAAAATATAAAAATAAATATTTTGGCTCTTCTTTCTGTACCATTAATTTTCCTTGTTTCATATATGTTATTCTTAAATCAGATATATTTAGATAGCTTTTTTCCGGTAGTTTCCTGTATTATTTTAAGTACTACAAACATTTCAAAGAATCTTATTCAAGAGAATAAAGAAAAAAAGAAAATCAAAGAATATCTATATAGATATGTTCCAGATAATGTAGCTGATTATTTGATAAAAAGTGGAAAGTTAACCCTTGGTGGAGAAACAAGAAATATTGTTGTACTTTTTTCAGATATAAAGGGCTTTACAAGCCTTTCTGAAAAACTTGATGCAAAAGAATTAGTTGAGTTGTTAAATAGCTATTTAACCAGAATGAGTGACATTATAAAAAATAAATATAATGGAACAATTGATAAATTTGTTGGTGATGCTATAATGGCTGTTTTTGGTGCACCAATTAGTTTTGAGGATGATATTGAAAGGGCTTTAAAATGTGCACTTGAGATGCGCCAAGAATTAAGAAAATTTAACAGTGAGAATAATATAGATTTGGATAGCGGTATAGGAATTCATTATGGGCCAGCAATTGTAGGCAACATTGGAGCACCTTTTAGAATGGATTATACAAGCATAGGAGATACTGTTAATACTTGCTCAAGGATAGAACACTTAACGCGAGAATTGCCAGCAAATATAATTGTTTCTGAAAGTATTTATAAACTTGCAAAAGAAAAATTTGAATTTATCTTTCTTGGAGAATATCGTGTTAAAGGAAAGAGTATGCCATTAAAATTATATGAATTAAAGGGTGAGAAGAATGTTTGAATTTAAAAACTTAGTTATAGACAATTTTGGAAAAGCAGGCAAAAAAGTTATTTTAAAACTCGACATAAAAAATCATACTATAGAAATATATGATCTTCTTCCTGATTCTGAAACGCTTTATTTTCTTGCAAATTTTTTTGAAATTTTTGATCCAAAATTTTCAGAAAATATAATTTCGAAAATAATAAATTCCAACAATTTAGATGATGTTCTAAATGCTATGAAAAAAGCATGGGATCTTGATGATGTATTATATGATGAAAATAATTTTGAAATTGAATTTAGTAATAATACATTTTACTTTCCAATATATAGTAAAACTGCCGGTAGCCTTGGAACTGTTATTTTAAAAGGAAATTTAAATTCTGAGTTTATTATAAATTTTCTTGCAATTTCTGATGCTATAACTTCAATACTAGAAGGTTTTATATTAAAAATGAGAGTTTCTGAACTTTTATATAGTACTTTAGAGGCTTTATCTAAAGCACTTACTAAGAAAATAAACGTAGATGAAAAATTGCAAAAAGAGATAGAAAATAAGATTATAAGCCTCGGCGAAAAATTTAATATTCCAAAAGATATATTAAAGATTGCAAGTAAGATTTATGATTTAGGGAAAATAGGTATACCTGATTATGTATTTTCTAAAAAGGAGCTTAGTAAAGAAGATTTAGAAATTTTAAATAAACATGTGGAATATGGATATGAAATATTGAGTAAGATAGAAGATATTCCTGATCAAATTTTAAAAGCAGTTTTGTATCATCATGAAAAAAAAGACGGAAGTGGTCCATTAAAAGTTAAAGACGTTCCCCTTTTAGCCCAAATTATTGGAATAGTTTTGGAAGTTGTTGAAAACAAAACTCCAATTGATGCTTTGCAAGGGAAATATGATGAAAAGCTCATTGAGGAGATGAAAAAGAATGGATAGGTTCATACATTTGTTTCTTGGACATCTTGTTGGAGATTATGTACTTCAAAATAAATTTATAGCATCTCACAAGCAAAAAAATTTAAAAGTTCTTTTGATACACATTATTTTAATTTTCTTTAGTCAGGTTGCTTTTTTTGCAGGAAAAGACTTTAATATTAATTCAATATACATAATTTCTTTTGTAACACTTGCTCATTTTTTTATTGACTTTGTCAAATATAAAAATAATGACAAAACATTTTTTAAGAGTCCAAAGTACTATTTGATAGATCAATTGATGCATATTTTAGTACTTTTCATAGCTTCTATTTTTTCAACTCAAACCTTTTTTTATATTCCTGATAAACTTGCAGTAATTTTAATTTCTGTTATTTTTAACGCCTATTTTCTTGGAATTTACACTTTTATTCTCAAAAATAATGTTAAAGAATATAAGCGTGATATTGTAGGCTACATTGTTAGAGGACTTTGCCCTGTCTTTTATATTTTTGGCCCCATAGTCTATTCAGTATATACTTTATTGACAGGATTTTTTTCACTTTACTTTTTAAAAAGTTATCAGGTAATTTCCTGGGCGCTTTCAATTATATCAACCATAATTTTTTTGGAGGTGTTATTATGAAAAAAATACTTTTTCTCCTTATAGTTTTATTTTCAATTTCAATTTTTGCAAACCTTAAAGTTATACCTGATGCAACAGTTGTAGAAGTAGGAAGTTCGTTGGGATTAAAGGTGATTTCTGATAAAACAGTATATGTTGATTTTAATCTTGGTGGTTTTGAACCGGCTGATATAGTATTTGATGGAATTGTTGGAGAGTCATATGTTTATTACATTGCTCCTTTAGTTGAAGCAAGTGATACTATTACTTTTAAAACGTCAGATGAGTCAACATCGATAACTATATATTTTGTTAAAAGTAGCGAAGAGGTGAAAAATAAATCGTTTGCAAAGGTCAAAAGTTTTTCTGGGCACGTTGCAGTTAAGAGGGGAGACCTTTGGAATCCGATAACATCTGAGACTGTAATTGAAGAAGGAGACGAAATATTAACAATGGAAAATTCCTTTGTTGAAGTAGAGTTTGAAGATGGTAGTGTATCAAAAATACTAGGAAATTCTCAGGTATTATTTGAAAGAGTTAGATACGACAAAGGTGTAGTTGACATAGTAATGAACCTAAAAAAAGGAAAAAGTTATAATATAGTTCAAAAGCTTTTAAATAAGTTTTCAAAGTTTAGAATAAAAACCAAGAGTGTCACTGCAGGTGTTAGAGGAACAAGATTTGCTGTTTTTGAAAATGGAAAGATATTAACGTACGAAGGAAGAGTATTTGCTTATTTTTCAGACGGGAAGGTTTTACCGGTTACAGAAGGATACGCTTTAGAATCTTTTGAAAAACCGAAAAAGGTTGATGTACCAGAAGAGGAATTTGTTAAAGTGATGCCCGAAAAGCCAACAACTAAAAAAGAAGAAGTTAAGGAAAAAGAGAAAACAATGTCTGTACAACCGAGCGTTCCTCCAGTTTCTGTTGGACCTGTTAGAAAAGGTAATGATTATTATATGGTTTATTCGATAGCTCCTGAGTTTGATTTTGGTTTAGTAAGAGTTGGACTTGGATTTACTGCCTATTCTACTGATGTTTCGGGTAATTTGTATTATGGACTTCCTTCGGATAATCCAAGTACAAATATAATCAATGGACTTACGTTAAACTCTTTGGCTTTTAAAATTTTTAATGTAGATTTTAGATACGGTAATATGTTTCCAAAATCGCTTGGACTTGGATTTACAACAAGAAATTATTACAACCCATTTTCAAAGAGTTTTGATATTGAATATGATAGTGATAAATTTTTATTGTATGCTCGATTACCGTATGAACTTTCAAAGATTTATCCAATTGAACTTTTAACGTCTGATTCTATTTTCTTAGCAGAGGCTAGTATAAAATTTGATTTACCATTTATTGGAGAATCAAGCATTGGTTTAGGTATTACTATTGATACGCAGGCAAGTTCAGCTTTCCTAGAAGATATTTCTGCAACGCCGATTGAATCTGCATATTCACTGTTTTTGAAAAAGGAAATTTTTAAGAACTTTGATTTTGGAATAGAATTGTCTATGGAAAATGGCTTAAATGACTATTCATTAGGAAGTTTTGCAGGCTTTTATGGTAATTTTTCATTTGTCAATCTAACTGCTGGTGTATATTATTACCTGGATGGATTTGTACCTTTTTATTTTAATAATAATTACTCTTATTTAAAGAGTGCAAATAAATTACCGGCTATGGATAGTGAAGGTTCATCAGGATATCTTTCTGGCTTTGACTTTGATACAAGTTTTGCTAAGGGTAAATTATATCTATATGGAACATTAACCAATTTTTCAAGCCCTACTCTTGAAGGGCAAATTGAGATATCAATTCCTCAAATTGGAACTTTTAGTGGCTTGTCTATAGCTGGATATTACTTTGATAAAACACCATTTGAAGGAAGTTTGTTCAGTTTAGATACAACATCTTATCTGAAAATTATTTATCCTTTAGCTGGAGAATCGTTCTCGGCAGGAGTGATATTTATATGGGACGGAGAAAAGTGGAACGAAAATGTAATTATCGGAGTGGATCTATGGAGGTGATAGATTGTATGCACCTTACTGGGTATCTGGATACATAGTTGATAAGGAAATAATTGGAAAAAAAAGTAAAATAAAGGTTAATATAGATGATGTTGATTTTTATCTTTTAGAGAGAGAAATTAACTATTCGATTTTAAAGATGCTTGTGAGGCATGCAAAGAAAAAAAGTCTAAAAATATTGAATGATGTTGAGAAAGTTTCATTTATGGCTGCAAAACTTAATAGTTCATTGCGACTTTCTACTTTGCTAAAAAATATTCAGGAAAGTATATGCAATATTTTAGATGCAGAAGCTGCTTCTGTGTTACTTTTAAAAGATGATCACTTGCAATTTCTTGTTACTGTTGGAAAGGCAAGTGGCAAAATAGAAAGTATACCAGTTCCTATGGAATCAATTGCTGGAACGATTTATAAAAGTGGAAAAGCTATGGTTTTTAATGACCTTTCTAAGGCTCCACATTTTAAGAAAGTTGATAAGGTTTCAAAGTTTAAAACTAAAAATATTGTAGGTGCACCAATATATTCAGATCAAGAAAAAGTTGGAGTAATTGAGGTTTTGAATAAAGAAGGAGGATTTAATGAGAGAGATGCAAAGATAGTTGAATTATTTGCAAAGTTAATTGGAAAGAAATTGTTAAGCACATGGGAACATGAAAGATTTAGTAAACTGTTTAAAAACATAATTCTTGCGTTTTCTACAATGATAGATAAAAGAGATAAATATACACATATGCATTCTAAAAATGTAGCGTATATCTCAAGGTTAATAGGAGAAGAACTTGGTTTTTCTGAACATACTCTTGAACAATTGGAATATTCTGCAATTTTACATGATGTAGGAAAAATTGGAATTCCAGACAGCTTGTTGTTAAAAAAGGGGAAATTAACAGATGAAGAATACAAAATTATTCAATCACATACTATTATGGGTGCAGAAATTTTAGAAAAAATAAAGCATACAACTTATGACATTATTTCCGGAGCTTTAGAGCACCATGAAAGGCTTGATGGATCTGGTTATCCTTTTGGGAAAAAAAATGGTGAAATAAGTCTTTTTGGAAGAATAATTGCTATTGCTGATGTCTACGATGCTTTAACTGCAAAAAGGCCTTATAAAGAACCGTGGCCAAAAGAAAAAGTATTGAAAATTTTAAGGCAAGACAGTGAAAATGGAAAATTTGATATTAAACTTATTGAAATACTAGAAAAAATTGCCCCTTAATAGGGGCAATTTCTGGCTGGGAGGGGTGGATTCGAACCACCACTGGCGGATCCAGAGTCCGCAGTCCTGCCATTAGACGACCTCCCAATTACATATTTAATTTTATCATATAAAATGATAAAATCAAGATATAAAAAGTGAGGTGATGGATATGAGCCTTTTAAAAATTCTTGGCCCAGTGATGGTAGGGCCATCAAGTTCTCATACTTTGGGTGCATTAAAAATTTCAAGATTTGCTTATAAATTAGTTGGGAAGACTCCTGATAAAGTTACATTTTTACTTCATGGTTCGTTTTCAAAAACATACAAAGGCCATGGAACGGATAGGGCTCTTCTTGCTGGAATAATGGGATTCAAACAGGACGATCCAAGAATAAAGGATGCATTTAAAATTGCAAAAGAAAGAGGTCTTGAGTATTCTTTTGAAATTCAAGATTTGGGAGAAGTACATCCAAATACTGTGAGAATAAAGTTCGAAGTTGAAGGTATTGCTCATGAAATAGAGGGCTCATCAATAGGTGGTGGAGATATAAAAATTACAAATATAGATTCTGTCCCCTGTGATTTGTCATGGGACTACGACACACTTGTTATTGTTAACAAAGATATTCCAAAGGCACTTGAGAAAATTCTTGATGCGATAAATGTTAATGTGGCAAATCTATATTTAAGAAGGATAAATGCCTTGCTTGAGAGAGCGCTAACAATCGTAGAACTTGATGAACCTATTGATAATCTAGAAGAAATTAAAAAAATTCCATACGTTTATGAATGCTATTTTATTGGGAGGGACTATTAATGACCTGGAAAGAAATAAGTGAAATGTCAAAAAATATGGAGCTTCATGAAGTTATATTAACGCTTGAAATGCTTGAGAATGGTGAAGATCCAGTAAATCTTAAGAATATGCTAGGGGATATTTTAAAAGTAATTTTGGAAGAATCAGAAAAACAGTATGGTAAAAAACAAAAAACTTTAACGGGTCTTACCGGGGAAAATGCATTTAAATTTAGTAATTATTCTCCAAAATTAATGGGCGAGTTTAATTATATTGCTACTACAACAGCGCTTTCAATTGCAGAAAGTAACGCTTCAATGGGAAGAATAGCTGCGTGTCCTACAGCGGGTTCTTCGGGAATTATTCCAGGAGTATATTATTCCTTGTATAAATTGTTTAATCCAAGCTTTGAAGAACTTTTAAATTCATTTATAGTTTCAGGTGGTGTAGGAAACGTTATTGCAAAAAAAGCAACACTTTCCGGTGCGGCTGGAGGCTGTCAAGCAGAAATAGGTGCTGCTGCTGCAATGGCGGCTGCAGGACTTTCATATTTTTTTATAAAATCTGCTGATGTTGCAGGTAATGCAGCAGCACTTGCACTTAAATCACTTATGGGACTTGTTTGTGATCCAGTAGGTGGATTTGTAGAAGTTCCATGTGTAAAAAGAAATGGAAATATAGTTAATTTGGCAATTTCTTCTGCAGAACTTGCCATGTCAGGAATAAAAAGTGTAATTCCATTGGATGAAGTTATTGATGCAATGTATAAAGTAGGAAAAAGTCTTCCTGAATCTTTACGTGAAACTGGTGAGGGTGGAATTGCTGCTACTCCAACTGCAAGAAAATTAATTGATAATATTAAAAATAAGCTTTTTTAGCATGTTTATACGATATTATAATAAAATATTTTAAAATATAACGTTTTTACTCCTCCATACAACAGTTTACAACATTCTTTTATAATGTTATAATTTTTATTGAAAAAATATTTACTAAAAGTTTACAAAATTCTTAGTAAAAGGGGGGAGTAAGATGGTTGATGGAAATATAGAAAAGTTAAAAAAATGGTTAGATTCAAATCCGACCATTCAGGAGTTAAAATCTCAGGCAAGAATTTTGGGTTTAAAGGTAAAAAGGATGATGAAAAAAAGAGAAGTAATTAAACTAATAGAAGGCTATATTAATCAAATGCAAGAGCTTCAGGAAATTCAGAGACCTAGCTCAGCAAATTCTGCAAATAATGTTAAAGAAGATCAAGAAATTAAGCAAGAAGGGGATATTAAACTTCCAGAAAGTTACAATAAAAACAAACTTGTTGTTTTGCCAGTAAATCCAAATTGGTTACATGTTTATTGGGACTTTTCTGAGAAAACTAGAGAATCTTTAATGAATCTTCCAAATGGTTTTAGAACCGTATTAAGAATATATGATGTAACTTTCATAGATTTCAATGGTAATAATGCACATCGAACCTTTGAAATTTCGCTTGATTTAAGAACAATGAAAAATTACTATGTTAATGTTCCTATGCCGAATGCAGATTATCTTGCAGAGTTAGGATATGTATCCCCCGATGGAGAATTTCACCCAATTATGCGTTCCAATCTTTGTAAAACTCCTCCAAATTCTCCAAGTCAAAGTACCCGTGAAAGATGGCTGGATATAAGGAAAAAGAGAAAAATAGTTACTCCTTCAGATGGTGTTTTAGTAAAAGAAGTTGAAACCATTCCAGGATCTATTTTTAACAACAATCCTTTGTCCAAGGAAGAATCTATTTGGCAGCTCTTTAGCAGGCTCAGAAGCGGAAGGGGGATGTGATTATGCCAAAAGGGAATGTAGTATTTGTTTTACATGCACATCTGCCATATGTTCATCATCCAGAGTATAAATTCTTTCTTGAAGAAAATTGGTTGTTTGAAGCTATAACGGAGACGTATGTTCCACTACTTAGAATGTTTAAGCGACTTGAAAATGAAGGAATAAAATTTAATCTAACGATGTCAATTACTCCCCCTTTGATGGAAATGCTAGCAAATAAATCTTTACAAGAAAAGTACATAAATAGGATGACAAAGTTAATAGAACTTGCTGGAAAAGAAATAGAAAGAACAAAAAGTGAAAATCCAAAAAAACATAAAATGGCAAAGTATTATTATGAGGATTTAAAAGAAATATTGTATATATTTAAAGATGTATACAATGGAAACATATTGAACGGATTCAAAGAATACATGGAAAAAGATAGATTGGATATAATAACTTGTAATGCAACACATGGTTTTCTGCCATTAATGGAAATGTATCCTCAAGCAATTAGAGCTCAAATTGAACAAGGAATTAAAACGTATGAGAAACATATGGGGAGAAAACCTAGAGGAATATGGCTTGCAGAATCTGCTTATTTTTCTGGACTTGATAAGTATCTTAGTGAATATGGAATAGAATATTTCTTTGTGGATTCTCACGGTTTTTGGTATGCTGATGAAAGACCTAAATATGGTGTTTACAGACCTATAATTACTCCAAATAATGTCTTTGTATTTGCTAGAGATCCAGAAAGTAGTGAACAAGTTTGGAGTGCTGAAATAGGTTATCCTGGTGATGGGCGATATAGAGAATTTTATAGAGATATAGGCTTTGATAGAGAATTTGAATACATAAAACCCTATATTGATCCAAGTGGAGTTAGAATGAATACAGGAATTAAATATCATAAAATAACCAGTAAACAAACTCCTCAAAATCAAAAGGATTTTTACGATATAGATGAAGCAATTCAGGTAGCTAAAGAGCATGCCATGGATTTTTTAAGAAAGAAAGAGCAACAATCTAAAAAATTGATTAGCTTGTTTAATGGAATTGAACCAGTTATAGTCGCTCCTTTTGATGCAGAACTTTTTGGCCATTGGTGGTATGAAGGCCCAATCTTCCTTGAAGAATTTATGCGACAGGCTTCAAAAAGTTCTTTGGTAAGAACATTAAAGGCTTCTGATGTTGTAGATATAGTAGAAAAAGTACAGATTGCAACTCCTGCCACCTCTACATGGGGAGCAAATGGATACAATGAAGTGTGGTTAAATGGAACTAACGATTGGATTTATCCTCACCTTCATGAAATGGTAGAAAAAATGACTGAACTTGCACAAAAGTATCCTAACAAGGAAGAAGTTAAACCTGAAATAAGAAGAACCTTAAATCAAATGGCCAGGGAATTATTGCTTGCTCAATCAAGTGATTGGGCATTTATAATGACAACTAGAACAAGTGTAGAATATGCTGTTAATAGGACTAAAACTCATATAAAACGCTTTTTGGAGTTATATGACATGGTTAATAGCGGGAAAGTAGATACAAAAAAACTTTCATATTATGAATGGACAGATGATATTTTCTCTGATATTGATTATACAATGTATTTGAAAACAGAAAAGTATAATTAATTATGCTTTAGTTGTTAACAGAACAAAAACACATTTGAAACTTTTTTACGTTTGTAGAATATACTTTTAGGTGGTAAAATAGACATGGGAATACTTTCACATTATTGATATTTAGATGCAAACTATACTTGTTTTAGTGTTTAAAAATCTTTTTTGTAAGGAGGGAGATAACAGTGCCCGCAAAATATTTTGAGATTAGATGGCATGCAAGAGCAGGGCAAGGTGCAAAGAGTGCCTCCCAGATGCTTGCAGAGGCAGCTCTTGAAATGGGAAAATACGTTCAATCTTTCCCAGAATATGGTGCAGAAAGAACAGGAGCGCCAATGAAGGCTTTTAATCGTGTTGCCGATGAACCAATTTTGGTCCACAGTTCAGTTGAAAATCCAGATGTTGTAGTTATAATTGATGATACGATGTTAGGGCAACCAATGCTTACCGAAGGAACAGATGAAAACACTGTATTTATTGTAAATACCGTTAAAGATGTTGAAGCAGTTAGACAAAAACTTGGAGCAAAAGGGAAAGTTTGTACAATTGCTGCAACAGATATTGCACTTGAAGAAATTAAAAGAGGTATTCCAAATACCGTTATGTTGGGTGCTATTGCAAAGGTTACAGGAATAATAACACTTGAGAGTGTAGAGCAGAGAATAAGAAAAGCATTTGGTAAGAAATTTTCTGAAGAAATTGTAGAAGCAAATGTTAGAGCTCTTCGCCGTGGATTCGAGGAGGTGAAATGCAATGGCTGAACTCAAAGGATGGAAAGATATTCCAATTGGTGGAGTTATAGATAAACCTGCTACTGCAAAAGAATATCAAACAGGTACATGGAGAGTTATTAGACCAGTTCACCAACCAGAAAATTGTATTCACTGTATGATGTGTTGGCTTTATTGTCCTGATCAAGCAATTGTAATTGAAGTTGTAGATGGAAAGCCAAAAATGAAAGGATACAATTATTATTACTGTAAAGGTTGCGGACTTTGTGCAAATGTATGTCCAAAAACAAATGATAACCTTCCTGAAGAAAAAAGAGCAATTGTTATGAAACCTGAAACGGAATTCCAAGACTAAGGAGGTGCCTGAAATGCCAGAAGTAAAAAATAGACAAGCAGTTACTGGCGCGCAAGCAGTTGCAAATGCTATGCGTCAAATAAATCCTGATGTTGTTGCAGCTTACCCAATTACCCCTCAAACGCCTGTTGTCGAATATTTTGCGCAATATGTTGCAGATGGTGTTGTAGAAACTGAAATGATTCCAGTTGAAAGTGAACACAGTGCAATGAGTGCTGTTGTCGGTGCAGCAGCAGCTGGTGCTCGTGCAATGACAGCAACAGCAGCAAACGGTCTTGCTTTGATGCATGAAATTGTATACATAGCAGCATCTTCAAGACTTCCAATTGTTATGGCTGTTGCAAATAGGGCTCTTTCTGGACCAATAAACATTCACTGTGACCACAGTGATGCTATGGCAGAAAGAGATTCTGGATGGATTCAACTTTGGGCAGAAAATGCTCAAGAGGCATATGATCTTACATTAATGGCAATAAGAATTGCTGAACATGAAGATGTTAGATTGCCTGTTATGGTAAATTTTGATGGTTTTATTATTTCACATGGTGTTGAGGTAGTAGACTTTTTAGATGATGAGGTTGCAAAAAAATTTGTTGGCGAGCCAAAAGTTATGTATCCACTTCTTGATACAGAGCATCCAGTAACACATGGTCCACTAGATCTATATGACTATTATTTCGAACATAAAAGACAACAAATTGAAGCAATGAAACATGTTGAAAAAGTATTTAAAGAGGTTGCAGAAGAATTTGCAAAGATTTCAGGAAGAAAATATGATCTTCTTGATAAATATAAAGTTGATGATGCAGAGTATATAATGATTGCACTTGGTTCAACGGCAGGAACGATTAAATATACTGTTGATCTTTTAAGAGAAGAAGGCCACAAAGTAGGAGTAGTAAAGCCACAAATCTTTAGACCATTCCCAAAGAATGAATTGCAGGAATTGCTAAATGGTAGAAAAGGCGTTATTGTATTGGATAGAGCAGCATCATTTGGTGCAGAAGCACCTCTATATGAGGCTGTAAAGAGTGCACTTTATGAAGTAGCTGTAAGACCGCAAATTGGAAGTTATGTCTATGGACTTGGTGGAAGGGATATTAAGATTGAACATATTAGAAAAGCATTTGAAGATGCATTTAGTGGTAACTTAATAGCTGATGAAGAAAGATACCTAGGACTCAGGGAATAAGGAGGTGTAATTGATGGCTTTAAATATAATGCAACTTGCAACAATGTTTGCAGATAAACACCCTGGTATAACATCCGGTCACAGACTTTGTCCAGGTTGTGCTGCTCCAAATGTAGCAAAATTTGCCCTTATGACAGCAGAGGCACTTGGCTATACACCAATTGTTGGATTTGCAACGGGATGTATGGAAGTTTCAACTACAATTTATCCATACACAGCATGGAATATTCCATATATTCACAATGCATTTGAAAATGCCGCAGCAACAGTTAGTGGTGTAGAAACTGCATATAGGGCCCTTTTGAAAAAAGGAAGACTTGTTGATCCAAACAAAAAATATGCATTCTTTGCATTCGGTGGAGATGGAGGAACATACGATATTGGTCTTCAATCACT
The DNA here is from genome assembly GCF_003990895.1 of Thermosipho globiformans. Taxonomy (NCBI): domain Bacteria; kingdom Thermotogati; phylum Thermotogota; class Thermotogae; order Thermotogales; family Fervidobacteriaceae; genus Thermosipho; species Thermosipho globiformans. The sequence continues at coordinate 23,434 of NZ_BHXD01000003.1, read as the reverse complement.
TTCTGGTGCAGTTGAGAGAGGACACAAATTTATTTATATAGTATACGATAATGAGGGTTATATGAATACTGGAAACCAGAGATCAGGTGCTACACCTCCAGGCTCTCAAACAACAACACAACCAGTAGGTAAAAAATTATCTGGTAAAATTCAACTTAAAAAGAACATTGTAGAAATTATGGCTGCTCACGAAAATGTATACGTTGCAACAGTATCTACTTCTGAACCAATGGATTTCTTCAAAAAAATTGAAAAAGCATTAAACTTTGATGGACCCTCATTTATAGCTGCGATGTCTCCATGTGTAAGATTCTGGAGAGTTAATGATGATAAAGCAGTTGAGATTTCAAAACTTGCAGTAGAAACTGGTTATTGGCCATTATATGAAGTAGAAAGAGGAGTATATAGAGTAACAAAGAAAGTAAAAGAATTAAAACCAGTTAGAGAATTTATTGAAAAGCAAGGAAGGTTCAGACCTCTCTTGAAGAGACCGGATGCAGATGAAATAATTAATGAATTGCAAGAATATGTAACAAGTAGATGGGAAAGACTTCTTGCACTTGAAGAAGCAACAAAAGATAAACCAATTAGATAATTTATCGAAAAAGTAATAAAAAGCAAGGCGTTATGCCTTGCTTTTTTTTGATATAATTGAATAGGATAATTATTGAGAGAGGTGGAAAGATGGGTGATTTATTTACTATTATTTTTCAAATTTTTTGGATGGTATTGATTATTTCAAGTTTTGCACCATTATTTAAAAGTATGTCTCTGCATTCTTCAAGAGATGGGTTAATAAGAGCTATTGAGAAAAAAAGAGGAAGTAGAGTTATAACATTGATACATAGGGAAGAGTCTATCAATTTCTTTGGTCTTCCTATTCGAAGGTATATAGATATAGAAGATTCCGAAGAATTGATAAGGGCTATTAAGATGACTCCAAATGATATGCCAATAGATTTAATCATTCATACTCCAGGTGGTCTAGTATTAGCTGCTGAGCAAATTGCAAATGCTTTGAAAAAACATAAAGGGAAAGTAACTGTATTTGTTCCACATTATGCCATGTCAGGTGGGACTTTAATAGCTTTGGCGGCTGATGAAATTGTAATGGATGAAAATGCAGTTCTTGGACCAATTGATCCACAGCTTGGGCAGTACCCGGCTGCTTCTATTTTGTCTGTTGTTGAGAAGAAAGATATAAACGAAATAGATGATCAAACGTTAATTTTAGCAGATGTAGCAGAAAAAGCAATGAAGCAAATGAAAGAATATGCAACTAATCTTTTAAAAGAAAAATATGAAGAAAATGCTGAAGAGTTAGCTGATAAACTTGTAAGCGGTTATTGGACACATGATTATCCAATTACAGTGGAAAAAGCTAGAGAACTTGGATTAAAGGTTTCTACAGATATGCCAAATGAGATTTATTTGCTTATGAGTCTTTATAAACAATCAGGGAAGAGAAGACCTTCAGTAAATTATGTGCCTGTTGATTATAGGGTGTTTAAAGACAATCAAAAGTGATATAATTTCTGATAAAAAAGTGGCTTCTTTAAAAAATGGAAGCCACTTTTTTTGTATGATAAAATAAACATAGAATCAAAAAATAATGAGGTGGTTTTTCTGTTATATCAAGTAGCTTTGTCAAATTCCTCTTTAAAGAAAACTTTTTACTGTCAATCAAACATACCATTGGAAAAAGGAGAAAGAATTATAGTAAAGTTTAAAGGGAAAAAAACAATAGGATATGTTTTGGGGAAAGTTAATAACAGTTTCAATAAAGATAAAGATACATTAGTTTTTCAATCAAGGTTAGATGGAAAAAGCTTTTTAAGAAGCTGGTTAGTTGATGCGTTAAAAGATGCAGCGTATTATTATAACACGCCTGTTGGAAAGCTTTTTGATTTATGTTTTCCAAAAGGTATAGAAAACTACTTTGTTCAAAAGGTAAGATTTAATAACCCTCTTTATGGTTTTGAAGAGTTTACATTGAATGAATTTATAAATAAATTTGGTGAAAGAAAATTACAGCAATTTTTAAAAGATGGAACAATATCTGTGTTTAAGGATTTTAAATTGAAAGTCCCCACTCCAAGGAAAGAAATTTATTTGGAGTTAAAGGCAGATTTAAAAGAGGTTAGCACTAAAAGATTGACAGAGAAACAGAAAAAAGTAATTGACTACCTTTTCTTGAATAAAATCGTTTCATATAAAGAATTAAAAGAGCTTTTAGATATTAATAAAGATGTAATTTTGCAACTTAAAAGGAAAGAATTAATTAAAATATATGAGAATATTCCAGAAAAGATTAAAAAAGTTGTTCTTAATGAGGAACAAGAGAAAGCTGTTGAAGAGGTTGTTAAGAGTAAGTCCAAAGTATTGTTACATGGTGTTACAGGTAGTGGTAAAACAGAAGTATATCTTTCAGTTATAGAAAGGCTAAATACAAAAGTTTTATATCTTGTTCCAGAAGTATCACTAATAGAACAAACACTTTCTAGAATTTATTCTAGATTCCCAGATTTGAAAGTAGAAGTTTATCATAGCTATTTAACAAAAAGCCAAAAGGTAGATGTTTGGCTAAAGGCTATAAAGGGTCAAATTGATGTTTTGATTGGTACAAGAAGTGCATTTTTTATACCTCATAATTATGAATTAATAATCGTCGATGAAGCGCATGATGAAAGTTATTATCAAGATGGTGAAGTAGTGTACGATATAAATTATCTTGCCGATAAGTTCCCTGGTCCAGTTATTTTTGGAAGTGCAACACCAAGGCTTGATCATTATTTAAAGGCAAAAGATAATAAGATGAAAATTTGTAAGTTAACAAAGAGATATGGAGCACATCTTCCTGATGTTGAAATTATAAATATGAAGAAAGAGGAAAAACTAACATATCATCTTTCTAAAAAGCTTGTAGATGAAATGAAAAATGAATTGGATAATTCAAAGAGTGTAATGTTATTTGTAAGGAGAAAGGGCTACTCACTTATTATGTGTACAAATTGTGGTCACGTAGTAAAGTGTCCAAGTTGTGAAGTTGCCTTAACTTATCATAAATCTAATGAAAAGTTGAAATGTCATATATGTGGTTATGAGACAGAAGTTATATCGACTTGCCCAGTATGTGGTTCAATAATGCTTTTAGAAAAGGGCGCCGGAACTGAAAGAATAGAAAAGGAGATTCAAAATCTTTTTCCTGCAAGAAATATTTCGCGAGTTGATACTGAAGTTATTCAAGATTATAGATTATTTCAAAAAATTTTGAAGGGCCTATACAATGGAGAGCTTAATATTTTAGTAGGAACGAAGATGATAACAAAAGGTTTGGATGTTCCTACTGTTAATTTAATTGGAGTAATTGATATTGATGCGATTCAAAGCTTGCCAGATTATAATTCTGCTCTTAATTTGTTTAGGCTTATTGTACAAGTTGTTGGCCGTTCAGGGAGAAAGGAAAAAGGTAAAGCGCTAATTCAGACATATGATCCTGAAAGTCTGGTATTGAAATATGCCGTTAAACAAGATGTAGAAGGTTATTATGACTATGAATTAAACCAAAGGAGGGCTCTCAATTACCCTCCATTTGTTGATATTATTCAAGTTGTTGTTTATTCTAATGAAAAGGAAAGTGGATTTAAAAATGCAGAGAAAATAGTTGAAGAGCTAAAAAATCACAGTATACAAATCCTTGGACCAACTGAATTTTTTATTCCAAAAATAAGAAATTTATATCTACATCATTTTATAATCAAAACAAATGAAGTGTTAAAGGTAAATCAGACTTTAAACGATATATTGGTTAAATTTCCAGCGAAAGTTAGTATAAGAGTCAATCCACCATCATTGTATTTTATTTGATCATATTTTCAATGGCAAGTTTTTCTTCTTTTTTCAGTACTTTTTCAACATCTAAAATTAAGATCATCCTATTTTCGAGTTTTGCAATTCCAAGCAAGAATTCAGCAGATACTCCGCTGTATTCCGGTGTTTGATCTATTTGATCACCGCTTAATGTAATAACTTCTTTTACATCGTCAACTAGAAAGCCCATCTTTTTGCCATTTTCTTCAAATCTAATAACTATTATTTTTGATTTTTCCTTATCTTGGAAATCTTCTAACATGAACTTTTTACGAAGGTTTATAATGGGGATAACTTCACCCATGAGGTTGATGATTCCTTCAACATAATCTTTGGAATTTGGCAGTTTAGTGGTTTTTTCATATTCTTTTACCCTATCTACTTTCATAATATCAATAGCAAATTCTTCATCTCCTAAAACAAAAGTTAAAACTTTTAATTCCATACTGTCACCTCCTCTGTATTTGATTATATCATATTAATTTAACTTTTATATGCCTTAATTGTTGATCTAAATCGATTATTTCAATATCTACAATATCATTAATATTTAGCTCTCTAGTTATAAGTTTTTTGTATAAGAATGCAGATTCTTTGAGCCCTATATCAATAAATGCTCCAAAGTCTGTTATATTTGTAACTTTTCCTTGTAACTTTAATCCAATTCTTAAATCTTCAAAGGTCAAGATATCATCAAATAATTTTGGTTTTGGCATAGACTCTCTTGGGTCTAATCCAGGATTTTTAATCTCATTTATTATGTCCTTTAAAGTTAATATTCCAACATTTAATTCTTTAGAAAGTTTTTCAATGTCAATATTGTCTAAATTAAGACTAATTATTTTATTTGCTATTTCATATTGTTCAGGGTGAATTCTGCTCTTTTCAAGTGGATTTTTTCCATCAATTATTCTTAAAAAACCAGCACATTGTTCAAATGTTTTTTCTCCGATCCCCTCTATGTTTAGTAATTGCTTTCTTTCTATAAATTTACCATGTTTTTCCCTGTATTTTACTATTTTTTTGGCGATTGAAGGTGTAATTCCTGATACGTATTCAAGAAGTTTGGCAGAGGCCGTGTTTAGATTAACACCTACCATATTAACGACATCTTTTGTAACGTTGTTTAGTTCTTCTTTCAACCTTTTTTGATTTACATCGTGCTGGTATTGTCCTACACCAAGTGATTTTGGATCTATTTTTACAAATTCTGAAAGTGGGTCTTGCACGCGCCTACCAATACTTATTGCACTTCTTATTGTAGGGTCTAGGTCTGGGAATTCTTCTATAGCTATTTTTGAGACAGAATATACTGAAGCTCCAGCTTCATTTGCAAAGATATACTTTACATCCAGATTAAATTTTTTTATTGTATTTACTATAAACTTCTGGGTTTCTCTAGATGCCGTGCCATTACCTATAACTATTAGGTTTAAATTGAATTTCTTTATCAATTCTATAACTATTTTTTCCGAATTTTCAATATCATTGTGTGGTGGTGTTGGGAAAATAATTGCTTTTTCAAGGAATTTTCCATTTTCATCAAGAACTGCAATTTTGCATCCAGTTTTATTTCCAGGATCTATAGCAAGGATTCTTTTATCTTTTAATGGTGGTGTGAGTAATAGTTGTTTTAGGTTTTTTGAGAAAATTGCAATGGCTCTATTTTCTGCCTTTTGGGTAAGTTGGTTTCTAATTCTTTTTTTTATAGAATCAAATAATTTTTTCCAACCCATCTCAAGCCCTTTTAATATAATTTCGTTTTTAAGGTCAAGCTTTGTGAGCTTGAATATTTCATTTTTGAATTTATCATCAAGTGCAATTTGGACTTTTAAAATATTTTCCTTTTCTCCTCTGTTTATAGATAGTACACTGTATCCTTTTAGGTTTTTAATTTTTTGAAAAAAATTTTCATAGGCGTCATATTTTGTTTTGTAATCAACTTTTTTAGTACATTTTAAATATCCATATTCAGACATAAGAAATTCTAATCTTTTCCTTATTCTCTCATCATGAGAAAAATTTTGAGCAATAATATTTTTCAAACCTTCTATTACTTTATCTTTTGTATCAAAGGTTTTGCTAAAATATTTTGGAATTTCTTTTTCAAAGCTTTCAGGATTATTTATTAGTTTATTGTAAAGCTCTAAAAGACCATTTTCAATTGCAATATCAGCCTTAGATTTCTTTTTCTTTTTGTACGGTAAATATATCTGTTCAAGTTCATCTAAATCGTACGAATTTTCTATTTTCTTTTTCAACTCTATTGTTAGTTTATTTTCTTTTTCAAGTGCTTTTAAGATTTTCTTTTTTTCTTTTTCTACTTTTTCGTAGTAATGAAGTAGGTTTTGTATTTTTCTTAATTGTTCTTCGTTTAATCCACCGGTTTGGTCTTTTCTATACCTTGCTACAAAATGAATAGTATTTTCTTTTAAAAGTAATAGTGCATTTTTAACTTGCCAGTTTTTTAGGTTCATTTTTTTTGAAATTAGTTTTTCCAAAATTTCACGCTCCTTTTCAGAAGAATTATATCAGAAAATAGATTTATTATTGAGTTATTACTTTTTAATTCCGACTCAATTATGATACAATTAAAATATATATAGAAAATTTATTATATTTTATGAAAGGGGTCGATATTGTGAGAGATAAACTTTTGGTGAAGTTGTTAATTCCATTGATTATTTTTGCAATTTTAATTGTAAGTATTTATATTTCCACTTTATTTATTACGGATCACCAAAAGTCTGATTCTGTTGTAATTAATCTTGCAGGAAGACAAAGAATGTTAACTCAAAGAATATCTAAAGATATTCTCATATATTCTATTTATGAGGACAAAAATATTAAGGAAGATTTACTAATATGTAAAAAAGCATTTGATGTTACTTTAAGTGCTTTGATAAACGGCGGAGAGGCTCCTTTTGATTTGAAAGGTACTGTGAAGGTAACACTTCCGCCGGCATCAGGTGATGTTAAAAATCAGCTTGAGAAAGTCAAAAAAATTTGGACATCATTTAAGGAACACATTGAAAAGTTTTTGTCCCTTGGAAAAGAAGATGATTTAAAATATATAATTGGCAATAATCTTGCTTTGTTGAGTGAGATGAACAAAGCTGTCACTTTATTGCAAAAAGATGCAGAGAAAAATGTTATTATGATGAAAAATATACAATTATTATCACTTGTTTTTGGTATAGGTGTTATAATTATTACATTGGTTCTTTACCACAAACAAATTTTGAAGCCAGTTAAGTATCTATTAGAGAGTGTGAAACAGCTTGCAAAAAGCAATGGTGATCTTACTAAAAAAATTCCAAGTTTTACGAATGATGAAATTGGTAAAACTTCTAGATATTTTAACGAATTTATTGATATGTTACGAAAATCTTTGCTAGTAATTTCTGATACATTTGGTAATGGAATAATTTCTTTAGGAAGTTTTGAGAGAATAATTGGGAAGTTTGATAGGGAATTTCAAGAATCTTTAGGAATGTTAGATTCAATTAAGACTAACTCTGAAAATGTTATTTCTTCAGTTAAAGATGCAAGTTATGGTATTGAAGAAATAGCTACAACTGGTCAGAAGTTAGCTGAAATTAGTCAAGAATTAAGTAGTTTGACATCGGAAATGTCGGATATGGCTCAAAATGGTCAAAATACAATTAGGTATGTTGGAGAAGCAATAGGATCAATTAGAAGTGAGATGGAAAAAGTATCACATGATATGGAAATGCTTAATAAAAATGCTGGAACTGTGAATATGGTTGTTGAGACAATTGCCAATATTGCCGAACAAACAAACTTACTCGCTTTAAATGCAGCGATTGAAGCGGCCCGAGCAGGAGAGGCAGGAAAAGGGTTTGCAGTTGTTGCTGATGAAATTAGGAAGCTTGCTGAAGAAAGTAAAAAGGCAACTGAAAGAATTTCGGATAATCTTTCAGAAATTGTTAGAGGTATAAATGATACTTCAAGAAATATTTTGGATATTTCAGGAAGTGTGAATGAAGCTACTCAAAAGATAGATCAGTCTATTGAAGAAATAGAAAAGGTTTTAGAGAAAACAAAGGATGTGGATGAAATAGCGATGAATGTTGCAGCTAGTGCCCAGGAGCAAAATGCAGCTACTGAAGAAATGACTTCAATTTCACAAAATATTACGAGTTTAATAACAGAGTTTTTCAATACTATGAATGTATTAGAAAAAACATTTGAAAATTTGGGAGATGAAAATAAAAAAATTGATGAACAAGTTTCTGGATTAAGCGAGAGATTTTTTAAGAGTTTTGAGGAATTTTTAAAACTTAATTTTTATTCTAAAGAAGATATAATTGAAAGGATTGAAAGAGCGATTGAAGATCATAACAATTGGATTAAAAAGCTTGAATTAGTAATTACTGAAAAAGAATATGATATAGGAGTTGATCCAGAAAAATGTGCTTTTGGAATGTTTTATAATATTTTAAAACCACCAGTGGAAATTCAAGAGGTTTGGGAAAAAATTGGTGAATTACATGTAAAACTTCATAATGAAGCGTCTGTTATATTAGAATTAGTTGAAAATGGAAATATAGAAGAGTCATGGAAAAAATTTGAAGAGGCTAGAAACATTTCAAACGAATTAAAAGAACTATTGAAAAAAGTTCGAGAAATGATTAATTCACTTTTATGAATAGTTTTTAAAATTATTCAATTATAGAAGTTGTTTGCAAAAAAAAGTCGAAAAGTGTTATAATAAATGTTGCTTGAAGGGTAAAATAAAAGTGTTAAAGTTTAACAATCATATTTTTTGTAAAATTCATTATGAAGGAGGGGAAAGTATATGAAAAAACTATTGGTAATTTTATTGTCACTTGTTGTTATTTTTTCGTTTGCAAAGACTAAAGTTGTATTTTGGCATGCTATGGGTGGAAATCATGGAAAAACATTAGAGCAGATTGTAAATTCATTTAATGAATCACATCCTGATATTGAAGTAGAAGCTATTTACGTTGGAAATTACGGTGCTTTAGCTCAAAAACTTCTTGCTGGTGCACAAGCTGGGGAACTTCCAACAATTGCACAAGCTTATTCAAACTGGACTGCAAAATTAATTCAAAGTGGTGTTGTCCAAAAGCTAAATGACTTTTTAAACGATCCGAAAATAGGACTTACAAGAGAAGAATGGGAAGATGTATACGAACCATTGAGAAAAAATTGTATGTGGGGCAATGACATTTACGCTGTTCCTTTCAACAAGAGTCTTTACATATTGTACTACAATGCAGATCTTCTAACACTTTACGGTGTTGATGTTCCAAAGTCAATTAATGAACTTTACTATGCCGCAAAAGTTTTAACTGAGGATGTTGATGGTGATGGTAAACCTGATCAATATGGATTTGGATTTAGAACAACTGCAGACTTGTTCCAAATTCTTCTTTCACTTAGAGGCGGTTCAGTTTTAAGGATGGAAAATGGAAAATGGGTATCAAATATAGATAGCCAAGAAACAAGAGATGTTTTAAGCTTTGTTAGAAAATTAGTTGATGAGGGTATTGCATATTATCAAGGTGGATACATGAATGATCCATTTGGTCAACAAAAGGTTGTTATGTACATAGATACAATTGCAGGAAGAAAATATGTTGAAAGCTCTGTAAAAGGTAAATTCAATTGGGGTTGGGCACCTGTACCAGTTTGGAAGACAAGACATGTTCCATTTGCAGGAACTGACGTTATTATGTTTGCAAATGCAACTGATGAAGAGAAAAAAGCAGCTTGGGAATTTATGAAATACCTTATTTCACCAGATGTTACAGCATTCTGGTCAGTAAATACTGGTTATATCCCAGTAAGGAAGAGTGCTCTTGAAACAAATATTTGGAAGGAAAATGTAAAATCAGATCCTCTTGCAGAGATTCCACTTTCTCAGATTAACAATGCAATATTTGATCCACAAATTGGAGTATGGTATGAAATTAGGAATGTTGTTGGAAACATGTTCTCAGATTTTGTAAATGGAAAAGTTGATATGGAAACAGCAATTAAAACGGCAGATGATCAAATTAAGAAATATTTGGCAGAAGAATACGGAGAATAATTTTATTCTGTAGAAATTGAAAGCAAAGCGTGGTCCTACCACGCTTTGCTTATTTTTTAATGAATCTACTTCCTGGTTTTTCAAGGGGAATATTTTTTTTACAGAGCGGGCATTCATTTGGAGAGTAAATTGGAAGTTCTAGTTTTATTAAATATTCATATGGAACATCGAATAGATTTGAACTAGATCTGTTAATGATTGAACCAATGCAGCAAAGATTTCCTTCACTCTCATTTACAATTTCGATTACTTCTTTTACTGATTTTCCTGTAGTTATTACATCTTCAACTATTGCAACGCGCTCGCCTTTATTTATTTTAAATCCACGTCTGAGAGTCATAATACCGTTTTCTCTTTCAGCAAAGATATTTCTAATATTAAGATATTTTGCGACCGAGTATGCAAGATGTATTCCTCCCATTGCAGGGCCAATTATTAAATCTGGTTTGTATTTTTCTAGCTTTTCGGCAAGCATTTTTGCCACCATATCACCGTATGTAGGGAATTCAAAGAGCCGTGCGCATTGGACATATTTTTCAGAGTGATTTCCCGATGAAAGTAAAAAATGTCCCGTCAAAAGTGCGCCAGTTTTTTCAAGGATTTCTTTTATTTCCATTTTAATTCCTCCTTGATTTTTTCAATTTTTTCTTTAGGATTTTCACTGAGGTAGATTTCTCTACCTAAAACTGCAAAGTCTGCAATATCTTTTATTTGTTCCAATGTAATGATATCTTTTTGATCATCTGCTTTGACTTGCATTCTTATACCGGGAACTAGAAATTTTCCATCGAGCTCTTTTCTTAAATTTATAGCCCAACGCCCAGGAAGAACAAATGAACTGTTGATGTTTTCTAGCTCTTCTATTGTCTTTAGATAGTCTGATAATTCTCCAACTTGAGAAGTTAGTTTGACTACTGAGAAAATGATTTTTTCTGTTGAATCAAGCGCTGCCTTAACACTTTCAATTCCCGCGGCACTATGGACTGTAAAACCTATTATAGCCGGATGTTCCCAGCTTTTAATTGATCTAGAAACTGTTGAAGGAATATCGCAAAATTTTAAATCTAATATTACTTTGACATTTCTCTTTTCAAGTTCATCTAGAATTTTTTTGCCATAAATAGCCAAGTTATGCCCTACCTTTACAACATTAAAACTTCCATATTTATCAATGAATTCTAAGGGTTTTTCCATATCTAAGCTCAATACAGGTATCATTTTCCCACTCCTTTCAAATAATTTCCAAGTTCTTCAACAACTTGAGGATCTTTAAATAATGCGCTTCCTACTGAAATAGCATCTGCTCCTACTAAAAGAAAATCATCTACATCTTTTTTTGTATATATTCCACCTGATGCTATTATATATATATCTTTTAGAACTTTTCTAACCTCATATATTGCTCGTAATGCTATAGGTTTTAAAATTGGGCCAGAAAGTCCTCCTGTAACTATTTTCCCATCTTTTATTAGAAGACCTCTAACACAGTTTATTAGTGTAAGGCCGTTCCATCCAAATTCTTTCACTTTTTTTGATAAAACTTCTACAAAATTTCCTTCAATACTTAATTTTGCTATTAAAAATGAATCCGGAAGTATTTTTCGAACATTTTCAAGAATTTCTTCCCATTCAGTTATATCTGAAAGAATTGAAAGTCCACCTTTTTTTACATTTGGGCAAGAAAAATTAAATTCAATTGCTTCAAATTTTTTAGCATGCGGTGCAATTTTTTCTGCAATTTTTATGTATTCATCTTTGCTATCTCCTCCAAGGCTGAGAATTGTTTTTGTTTCTTTAAGCACAAATTTTTCAATGTTTGATATAACGTATTCTATTCCAGGATTTTCAAGTCCGATGCTATTAATTATATAGTTTTCCGAATTTTCCATTCTTTTTGTTTTGTTCCCTGGCTTTGGATTTAAAGTTATGGTTTTTAATGTATATGCACCTACATATTTTGGGTTTATAAGGTTTAGATATTCTCCACTTCCCCCAGGTCCAGAAGCTATAACTAGAGGTGGGTTTAGATTCATAGTATATCCCTCCTAAATATTGGTCCGTCTGTACAGACGTGCTTAACACCATCTTTTGTAAAAACGGCACAGCTTTTACAAGCACCAATGCCACATCCCATATATTCTTCAAGTGATACAAAAACATTTTTGGATTCAATGTTTGAAAGAACAAATTCTTCCATTTGTTTTGAACCACTTACTAGATACCAATCATATGGCTTTAATGTTTTTATTTTTTTGGAAAAATTTTCATTTCCAACTACGCTTTCAAAAGGAAGTTCGAAATTTATTTTACTTTTGCTTCCAATAAGGACATCACAAGAATATTTTTCATGTAGAAGATTTGCTAAAGTAATACATGTTGGAGATGCTATAACTATGCCCTTGCCTGTAGGTGGTATGAATTTATTGCCTAACGGAAAGTGTGCTTTAAACTTTTTTTCTTCAAAGACGATATATTTTGTTCCTTCCCCTTTTATTTGAACTGATACAGCTATGTTGCCTTCCCATTTTCCAAGTATAAAAGGCTTTCTTGTTAGCGAAGGAGTTTGAATCATTATAAATTGACCTTCATCAAATTTAAATTTTTCATTGAAGGAAACTATGAATGTATCTTCATTTATTTGAATTACATCTTTCTTAGTCAAGTAAGTATTCTCCATTCCAAAACCCCCATTTTCCATTTATTTTTACTCCAACAATTTTTCCTTTTAATTTCATACCATCAAAAGCACAATTTTTGCCTTTACTGTAAAATTTTGTACTATCAACTATAAATTCTTGGTTTAGATCCACAACCACAAAATTTTCTGAATCAAATTTTGGTTTTATTTTTAATCGTCTTCTAGGAGAGTCACAAAGTTTATTGATTACGATCATAAGGTCTTCAATGGCAGTATAAAAAGCAGAAAAAGCGATTTCAATATTTGAAGTACCATATGGATCTTTTTCAAAGTCATTTTTTTTGTCAGGATGTGGGGCATGGTCAGTAGCAAGAATATCTATATCATTGTTTTTTACGGCCTCAATTAAAAATTCTCTTGTTTGTTGGTTGGCAAGGGGTGGGTTGATTTTAAAGTTTGAATTTTTGATATGCTCATTTGTTAATAAAAGGTGGTGTGGAGTTACTTCACAGGTTATATTTGCATATTTTTTTAAAAAGTTTATCATTTCCAATGTATAAATTGATGAAATGTGCTGAATATGAAAGTCTCTAAAACCAAATTCAATCCCTGTTAAGATAGTTCTAGCTACTGCAACTGCTTCATTAGTTATTGGCCGTTTAGGCAGATTTTCTATTTTTTTGTAAAAAATTCCCGGATGTTCAAACATTTGACTGTGATCAAGAAGAAGGTGTGGTTTTTTCTTTGAAAAATTTTCTACTAAATCATTGTAATTGTATTCAATGCCATCAGTGGAATAACATAGAATATCTATGTTGTTTGGTTCTTGGGAGCCAAAAAATGATGTTGTTCTGTAGAATCTAACGTATGGATTTTCAGAAAGTTTTTTGTGCCTTTCATGGACTTTACTATTTTCTAGTCTTGGTTTTGTGTTTGGTTGAATTAGAACTTCAGAAAATCCACCAGCTATACAAGCTTTTTTTAAAGATTCATAATCTTCTTGACCTTCTAATAATCTTACATGGGTGTGAAAATCAAAAAATGTTGGAACAACAACTAATTTCTCAGAACGTATGTTTTTTGGCAAAGAAATTTCCTCATAGAAAAGCTTTTTTTGGTAAGGATCATACACTTTTATTGAAATAAATCTCACCTCCCCCACAGCTAAAGAAAAAGGGGCCCAATAGTGAGCCCCTTTTTCAAGGATTTATGTGAAAAATATTAATTTTTAATTTTTGTTCGAAAGTTTTCATTTTTATACCCCCCATTGAACTTACCTTATAATTTTATATCATATTTGTGGAGATTAATCAAGTTGTTGAGTTTTTAAATAAATGATGTAGAATTAAATAGAGGTGAATTTATGAGGGTATTTTTAAACGTGGAAGAGTTAAAAAGAGTGTTAAAGTTAATAGATAAAACAGTAGGAACAGTTGAAAAAACAAATAGAATAGTTGGATTTAAATATGAAAACGGATTTTTAAATCTTTATGGTAGTGATGGCTGTCTAAGTTTAAAGGCAAAAGTTTCAGAAATGAATCCGACAACTCTTTCTTTTTCTGTTCCATTGGATATATTGAAATTTTTTGTATTTGAGCTCTCAGGTAACATCTCAATTTATTCTGATGGAAATTATGTTGTATTAAAAGCAAAAGACGAAAATTTGAAATTAAAGACAGAACGTTTTTCTTTCAAGAATTTTGAAGAAAGATATGAAGAATTAATTAATATTCCTATAAATGTATTTGTAAATGATCTAGATTTTGTATCAAGTCACTTAGAAGAAGGAAATTATGTGGATTTTTACTTTGGAAGTAAAGTAAGAATGGTAGCAGAAAATGGCGGAATTATTAATTATGTTGTAAGAGATAAGAAAAGTAAAGAATATTCTTGGAGAATTCCTTATTATTCAGCACGGCATTTAATAAAGGCTTTGTCTGAAATAAAAAGTGGAGAATTAAGTGTTGGTGAAGGACTTAATAAATTGGTTTTGTCATCAGATTATTTGTTTAATGTGTGTGGTGAAGAGCTTGATCACTTGGATCTTGTGCCATTAGAAAATGAAATTGAAAAGTCTGAAGAATTTTTAAGGGTTAGTTTAAAAAGTATAAGACGATTTTTAAGAAGAGCTATGATTTCTGGAAGATACTCAAGACTAAAAATATTTGGTAATGAAAAAGGGCTTTATTTTTATGCTTTTTCTGAAAATATGGAATATAGAGGGCATATAGATATTAGTAGTAAATATATTTTCCAAACAACAACAAACGCCTATTTTTTAAGAAGCGCTTTAAATAGAATAGGTAGCGAAACATTATTGTTCTTTAAAGGTGAAAAGTATTTAATAATATCAACTATGCAAAAAAGAAGATTTATTCTTCTTCCGCTTTTATAATATATTCTTCTAGAACTTGAAAAATTTCTTCTTTTTTGAAAGTTCCTACTATCTTTCCTTTATAGAATAGCAAAAATCCATTTTGAACTCCTGCAATTCCAATATCAGCATCTTTTCCTTCTCCAATACCATTTACAACGCACCCTAGAACTGCTATTTTTATGTTTTTTTCAACCTTTGAAAATCTTTTTTCAATAATACTAGCCCATTTTTCAACATCTATTGTGGTTCTAGCACAAGTAGGGCATGCTATTATTTGTATTCCTTTTCTGAGATTTAAAGATATTAAAAGTTTTTTTGCAGCCAGTACTTCTTTTACAGGGTCTCCTGCAATGGAAATCCTTATTGTATCACCTATGCCTTTATATAAAAGATAGCCCAAAGCAGTAGAAGATTTTATAATTGCCCATTCGTATGTTCCTGCTTCTGTAACTCCAATATGAAGTGGATAGTCCGTCATTTTTGAAATTTTTTCGTATGCTTTTATTGTTTCAATAACATCTGAGCTTTTTACGGAAATTACAATGTTTTCAAAGCCAAATTTTTCGAGTAACCTAACTTCTTTTAGTGCTGCTTGGCATAGCGCATCAATTTTAGGAAGCTTTTCAAATTCTTTTGGAATGGATCCTGAATTTGCACCTACTCTTATAGGAACATTATATTCTTTTGCGACTTTAATAATTTCTTTTACTTTTTCATCATTTCCAATATTTCCAGGGTTTATTCTAACTTTACTGGCTCCATTTTTAATGCTTTCTATTGCAAGCTTATAGTCAAAATGTATATCAGCTATAATTGGGATTGGAGATTCTTCGGTTATTGTTTTTAAAGCTTTAGCAGCTTCAAAAGTGGGGACTGAAACTCTAACTAATTCACAACCTGAGTTGTATAAATTTTGAATCTGTTTCAATGTGTTTTTTGTGTCTTCTGTTTTTGTATTTGTCATAGATTGTATAACAACCGGATTTTTCCCGCCAATTTTAACGTTTTTAATATTTATTTCTTTAGTCATTTTAATGCCTCCTTGTGATAAAATAATAGTTAAGAGGGTGATAATATGAGGTTAAAAGATGAATTAATATTATTGCTGAGAAAAGGTTTCTATGTTTTATTGATAGTATTTATTTTGATGTTTGTTACTATAACAATTTTACTATTTAATTTTGAAAAAAACAATCTAATTAACTTTGCAAATTTTGTAAAATCAGCGGTAGAAGAAAAAAGTTTTGATAGTAGTGAGTCGGTTATAGATTATACAAATAAGTTGATAGCAAATAAAGAGGAATGCCTGTTTTTTTCTCCTGTCAAGAAAAATAGATTGTTCTATGTTAGTGTTCCAATAAAGGTTTTAGATTATAATTTTGTAATTTGCAAAGATTTAAGATCAAGTTTTTTTAAACTTTTTATTGTTTTTGGAGTATTTTTATTGATGTTTTTGATTATATATTATAGATTGAAAAATTCGTATGTAAAATTTGCAAAAGAACTTGAAGAAGGACTTAAAATTCTTAAAAATTCTATGGACCATTTTCAAAATTATCTTGAGCTTAGTACTGTTAATAGAGAATTGAGAATTGTTGAATTAGATGAACTCAAAGAAAGGTTTAATTATCTTCAAAAGGTTGTATTGGACAATGAAAAAGAGCTACAGGAAATGTTTTATTCGGAAGAAAGATTAAGAAAAGAAGTTGAACAATTAAATAACTTACTTGTATCAGTTTATGATATACTCTCTAATATTATTCCTGAAGAAGATTTAGAGGAGATTGCTTATAAAATACTTAAAAAGTTGATTTCTATAATACCAGATGTAAATGCTGGAAGTATTATTTTAAAGGATGGTGGAAAGTACAGGTTTTATGCACAAATAGGTTATAGTGATGCTTTAAAAAATATAGTTTTTACAGATGAAGATGATGTGGTTGGTGTAAGGTATGAGGGATTTGTTAATGGGAAAATATTTAAGGAAATAAATGAAAAAAGCGTATTTAAAGACAAATTTGAAAAATTAGGTAGTAATAAAATAAAATCTTCGTATATAATTCCGATTTATGTTAATAACGAAAAGTTTGGTGGTATTTGTTTGGATTCATTTGTAAATGAAAAACTAGTTATACCAGAATATGCAACTGAAATATTTGGAAAACTATTTGGGAACTTTTTGTATCTAAAGTTATATGGAAAGAGAATGGAGAAATTATTTGAAGAAATTTTAACAATGCTTGTAGAAGTTGAAGAAAAGTTATCAAATAAAGAACATTCTAAAATGGTAGCAAATGTCTCTAAGATAGTAGCTAAAAAGATGGGACTAGATGTAGAAAAAGTTTACAGGGCTGCATATTTGCACGATATTGGAAAAATAATGGTAGACAAAGCAATTCTAAAAAAGCCCGGAAGGTTAACAGAAAAAGAAAGAAGATCAATTGAAAGTCATGTAGAGTATGGATATGAACTATTGAGCAAATTTGAAGGTTTTAAAGATATTGCAGAGATAGTTTTATACCATCATGAAAGGTGTGATGGAAAAGGTTACCCTAAAGGTTTAAAATGTGAACAAATACCTATAGAAAGTAGGATAATAAGTGCTGTGGATGTTTGTTGTACATTGATGATTAAAGGGTATGAAAAAGATGAGGTGATAAATTTACTTAGAAAAGATGTAGAAAACGGAAAATTGGATGGTAATATTGTTGGAATTTTGATAGAATTGTTAAGGGAGAATATAATTTAGGGGTGAAGTTATGAATAAAAAGGTATTGGTAGTTGATGATAGTAAGTTATGGAGAGAATTCTTAAAAAGTATAATTAAAGGTTTTGGGTGTACAGTAAAAGTTGCAAGTGATGGTTTGGAAGCTATAAATAAATTTTTTGAATTTATGCCTGAGATAGTTATAACTGACTATATAATGCCTAATATGAATGGAGTACATTTGACTAGGTTTATAAGATCATATCCTCAATTTAAAAATGTTGGAATAGTTATTTTGACTGCTGAAAATGAATCTATAAATTCATTTTGGGCAAAAGAAAGTGGTGCAAATTTATTTTTGCAAAAGACTTTAGACAGGGAGAAAATTATTGAAAAACTAAAAAAATTTTGTGAAAGAGATTATACGATAGAATGGTCTATGGAATTTTATAAAGTTAGAAAAGAGCCGTATGGAGAATTAGTAGATGTTCTTGAAGAAAGATTAAGAGATGAAATTATAACCTCAAAAATATTTAGTATGCTTCAGTACATTGAAGATGAAGAGTATCTTTTGAATAGTTTTTTTAATATGTCTGTCAGTTTTTTTGATCCAAGATCCATTCACGTTCTTTTAATAACCTTATCTGAAGGTCGTATATACAGCTATTCAAGAGATAATGAAAAATTTTCTCTTGATAATGTTAAAGAAAAACTTTTTAAAATTTTGAAAAAACCAGTAACTCCATCAAAATGGAAATATGTGGGTAATTTTTCAAAAGATGGAAGGTCACTAAATAACATAAAAAGTTTTGTTTTAATGCATAATGGTATTGAGCAAGGAGTAATTTTGTTTGAAAATGTTGAAAAGGATAATGATTTCAAAAAATATTTAAATGTTGCGTTAGAACCTTTAGGATTAGTTTCAAAAATTTTGAATGATTTTTCAGATTTTAAAATTAAAGTTGAAATTGATAATTTAACACAAGTGTTTAATAAACAGTTTATTATTTCAAAATTGAATGAACTTTTGAAAATGCATAGAAGGCAAAACTTACCGCTTTCGGTTGTAATGATTGATATAGACGATTTTAAGAAAATAAACGATACTTATGGTCATATAAAGGGCGACGAGGTATTGAAACAATTTTCTAAATTAATTAAAGAAGGACTTCGAGAAAGCGATTATTTGGGAAGATATGGTGGGGAAGAATTTTTAGTTATATTTCCTGCAACAAGCTGCTCTGATGCAAAAAAGGTTATGGAAAGAATTTTGAATAAAGTTAATAAGTATAACTGGAAAGAAGAGCATGGAATAGAAAAAATTACATTCAGTGCAGGAATTTGTTGCAATCTTTCAAAAACAGTACTTGGTCTAATAAATAAGGCTGATGAAAAACTTTATAGAGCAAAAAGAAATGGTAAAAATCAAGTAGTCGGAGGTGAGTAGTATTTTAATAACCATTATTTCATTTATTTTGGTTTTCATGTTTGTGGTTATAGTTCATGAATTTGGACATTTTTTGTTTGCAAAGATTTTTAAGGTTTCGGTCCTTGAATTTTCAATTGGTTTTGGACCAGCTATTTTTAAGAAAAAGTTTGGAGAAACTGTCTGGAAGATAAATATAATTCCCTTTGGTGGATACGTTAGATTAAAGGGTGAGGATTTTGATGAAAGTGAAGAAGATGGACTTTATGCAAAACCAGCATGGCAAAGGCTATTAATAGCGTTTGCAGGACCTTTATTTTCTATTTTGGCTGCATATATACTTTTTATACCTATAGTATTAAATTGGGGTGTTCCTGCTGTAACAATTGGGAAGGTAATAGAAAATTCACCCGCTCAAGAGTATGGACTTCAACCTGGAGATGTTATTTACAAACTTAATGGAAAAAGAATATTTGATTCTTATGAAGTTACAAATACAGTATCAAAGGGAAAAGTTGTAAAGATGGAGATTTTAAGAAATGGAGAAATAATTAAAAAAGAAATTCCTCCTAGAATTTCTCCACCTGAATACATTTTCTTGTTAGATGATGTGAAAGGAGATATAAATGGGAAAATAGTAAAAATAAATGGTTATAAAGTTGGAATTGATTTAAAACTTGAAAGTGGTACTTTTGTAGAGCTTGAAGATGAGTTTGGCAATACAATTTCTGGGGTATTAGTTCAATATTCTTATGTTCCAGAAAGACCAACAATTGGTTTTTATTATGCTGGGTTTAAGCCAGTGATTGAAAAAGATATGCATCCGTTTAAAAAAAGAGATATCCTTTTAAAAGTGAATAATAGAGAGATTGATGATTATATTTCTCTTGTTAATGTTATAACAGCCTTAAAACTTTCAGAAAATCAAGTGTATATAGATATCTGGGGACAGCAAATAAGAGAAAAAATTGTACCTTTAGGCAATAATTTAAATGTACTTGTATTAAGAAATGGAAAGGAAATTGCTTTGAATTTAGACAAAAAAGAGTTTTTAGATATAGTTTCAACACCTGGATTTTTCAAGCAAGAAAGTTATGTTATTAAACCAAAGAACTTTTTTGATGCAATCTCCCTTGCAATTGCAAGATGTAATTCAGCTGCAATATCTATATGGAAGGCATTTGGAAAATTGTTTACAACTGGGCAAGGTGTAGAACAAGTAGCAGGTCCTATAGGTATTGCAGTTATAGTTGGTGAAGCAGCAAAAGCTGGTTGGGAAACTATTTTAACGGTAGTAGCATTATTTACCCTTAACTTGGGAATATTTAATTTATTACCTCTTCCTGCACTTGATGGTGGAAGGATAGTATTTTCTCTGATTGAGATTATTTCTAGGAAAAAGGTAAATAGAAAGATTGAAGCAATAGTTCATACTATAGGATTCTTCATATTGATGGCTTTAGCATTTTATTTTATGTTTTCTGATTTTAGCAAGTTTTTTTAATATTGGAATTGGTCTTTTGCCTGGATGGACAAATTAAACTTGATTGATGAAGTACAGCTTACACATATATAAGTTGACTTTATAAGTAATTTTTGTTATAATATAATTGAACAATTATTCAATTATTCAAAGATAAAGGAGGGTTTAAAATGAAAAAAAAAGAATTTGTACTTGAAGGGTTAGACTGCGCAAGTTGCGCTGCAAAGATAGAAAATACTGTTAAAAATTTAGACAATGCAGATGATGTGGAACTTAATTTTATAACGAAAACTTTATCTATTAAAGTTAATGATGAAAGCGAAGTAGAAGAAATAAAGAAAATAGTAAAAAAAATAGAACCCGATGTAGAAGTTTATGAGAAAAATGATACAAAGATGAAGAACAGAAAGAAAAAAGAAACAGAGGAAGAGTTTGACAAAAAAATAGAAATAATCAGGCTAATTTCAGCATTTGGTATATTTATAACGGCTTTGTTTGTAAGAGAACCATTTTGGTTACAATTAACATTATATATAGTTGCATATTTAATTTCTGGTGGAAAAGTATTGTTAAGATCATTTAAGAATATTGTGAGAGGGAATGTTTTTGATGAAAACTTTTTAATGAGTGTTGCAACGATTGGAGCTTTTTCTATAGGTGAATTTCCAGAAGCCGTTGGGGTTATGGTGTTTTTTGAAATAGGTGAATTATTACAGGACATGGCAGTAGACAATTCAAAAAAATCAATAAAAGCATTGCTAGATATAAGACCAGATTATGCGAATCTCTTAAAAGAAGATAAAGAAATGAAAGTACCGCCAGAGCAAGTTAAAAAGGGTGACATAATTATAGTAAAACCTGGTGAAAGGGTACCTTTGGATGGAGTAGTTATTAAAGGAAATTCAATGGTAGATACTTCAGCATTAACTGGTGAGTCAGTTCCACGCTCCGTAAAAGAAAATGACGAAGTTATGAGTGGTTTTATTAATCTTAATGGCCTTATTACCATAAAAGTTGAAAAAGAATATTCTGAGTCTACGATATCAAAAATACTTGATATGGTTGAGAACGCAGCAGCAAAAAAAGCTAAAACAGAGAAACTTATTACAAAATTTGCTAAATACTATACTCCAGTAGTTGTTTTTTTGGCTATGGCATTAGCAACTTTACCACCATTAATTATTGGAGCACCATTTAATGAATGGTTATACAGGGCATTAATTTTTCTTGTTATTTCCTGTCCATGTGGACTTGTCCTTTCTATTCCACTTGGATATTTTGCAGGCGTTGGTGCATTGTCAAAGCAAGGTGTTCTTGTTAAAGGTGGAAATTATTTGGAACGATTAAAAAATTTAAATACTGTTATTTTTGATAAAACTGGAACATTGACAGAAGGAGTTTTTGAAGTAGTAGAAATAAAAACATTTAATGGATTTAAAAAAAATGAAATACTTAAAATAGCAGCTTATAGCGAAAAACATTCAAATCATCCTATTGCGGAATCGATAAAGAAAAAATTTGGAGAAGAAATTGATGAAAATCTTATAGAAGATTATGAAGAAATTTCGGGTTATGGTATAAGAGCAATAATAGATGGAAAAGAAATACTTGTAGGAAACAGAAAGTTAATGAACAAGTTTAAAATAAGAACACCTGAAATAAACTTTAGTGGAACTATAGTATTTGTTGCAGTTGATGGAAAATTTGCCGGTTATATTGGAATATCAGACAAAATTAAACCAGGAGTAAAAGATATAATGAATGACCTTAAAAATCTAGGGGTAAGAAAAACAGTTATGCTTACTGGAGATAGTGAAAAAGTTGCTCAATCAGTTGCCAAAGAAGTTGGAATTGATGAATATTACGCTGAACTACTTCCAGGTGATAAGGTTAACTTTTTTGAAAAGTTTGATGAGGGAATTTCTACAGCGTTTGTTGGTGATGGAATAAATGACGCACCTGTAATAACCAGAGCGGATGTTGGTATTGCTATGGGTGGTCTTGGATCGGATGCAGCAATAGAAGCAGCAGATGTTGTCATAATGGATGATGATCTTTCTAAGTTATTAGATTCAATAAAAATATCTAGAAAAACTTTAAAGATTACGTGGCAAAATATAACAATAGTTCTTGGAATAAAAATATTGTTCCTTATTTTAGGTGCATTAGGTAAGACAGATATGTGGGGAGCAGTTTTTGCGGATGTTGGAGTAACGATAATAGCAGTGTTTAACACATTAAGAATATTAAAAGTAAAAAAGAAATAGAAAAATTCCTAGAAGTTCTATATGTATTGAGTTTCAGAATTTTTAAAAGGTATACCCGATCAAATTATTTGAAAGAAAAATATAACATATCAAAAATAATGTAAAAGAATGCTTAAATAGTTACTAAAGTAAGGATTTGTGAGATAACTCATTTGCATATTTTAAATAATTAATCATGTAAGTAATATAGTAAAAAACGGAATTAAATTATTTGAAACTATGTTAGAAAAATAAAAGGAGACTTCTCATATGTGTGTATGGATTAGGAATGGGTCTGGCCTTTTCATAGGTAGTGGTTATAGAGTGGTAAGAAACTTTGTTTCGTTTATAATGTTGATAGTAATAATAGGGGTCGTATATTTCATATTTAAAGATTTTAAAAATAATTATGCGGGAAAAGATAAAAATGTTAGGATTGATAACTATGATGTGCTGAAAATTTCAAATGAAAAATCATGTAAAAAAGAAATTACGAAAAAAGAATATTTAAGAAAAAGGAAACTGGTTGAATAGAGGTGAAGAATAATGAGATATGGGATGTTAAAAGAAACAAATTATGGATTTGAAGAAGCAATATCAAAAAT